>DASPGI010000184.1:0-15787 GCA_035620695.1 Alphaproteobacteria bacterium | reverse complement strand
CGATCATCAACGATATTCTGGATGTCTCGAAGATCGAGGCGGGCAAGCTTGAGCTCCACGAGGACCGCATAGACCTGGACGTGGTGACGGAGGATGTGCTGCGGCTGGTCCAAGAAAGAGCTGAAGCGGCCGGAGTGTCTTTGCTTCGCGATATCTCCGGCGAGATGCCCTACCTCTATGCGGACCAGCGCAAGATCAAGCAGATCCTGTTGAACCTGATCTCGAACGCGATCAAATTTACGCCCTCGGGAGGCACAGTGACCCTGTCGCGCCTTCTCTCTCCCGATGGCGCGATCATCATATCGGTGGCCGACACAGGAATCGGCATCGCGCCAGAGAACATTCCCATCGCCACCTCCCGTTTTGGCCAAGTGGACAGCTCCATGACGCGCCGCTACAGCGGGACGGGTCTCGGCTTACCGCTGTCGATCGGGCTGGTCCAGCTGCATCAGGGCAAACTGAAGATCGAAAGTCAGATCGGTCGGGGCACGGTCGTGAGCATCGCCATGCCGCCGGAACGAACGATCCCGCGTGGCCGGTCAGTGCATAGCCTGGCAGTGTGATCGTGATGGCCCCGCTCGCTGCAGAGATTGCCGACGCTCCGCCTCTGCACACGGAGGACCAATCCCGGGCCTGTCATCGTGCGGCGAGAATTGCGCGCGCGCTTGCACTCATCGCAATCGCCAATCTGGCCGGGTTGGTCGCGATGATACTCGGAGAAAGATTGCCGGCCGACCTGGCCGCAGCCTCCCTCGTCGTTGCGTTGACACTCTTCCCGGCAACCGCCGCGATCGTCGCAAAAGGGCGCGGCCTGGACAAGATCGCGCTTGCATTCACCCGCCGGGAGGACAGCGAACACGAGCAGATTCTCATCAGAGTCGTCTTCGTGTTTGTGGTGATCGCCTATCTATTCGTGGTGGCGATGAGCACCCCCACATTGGCGGCAGGGCTGCATACGCCGATCCTGGCGATGAATCTTGGAATGGCCATCAGCTGGGCCTTCCTCATCCACCTCATGCTGGAGCCGGGTCGCTCCATCACTCGACGTCTGCTGGCGATGCAAGCCGATCTGTGGATCCTGACCTGGGTGCTTTCCACCGGTCACGAGATCACCGCCGTCTGGTACCCGATCTACTTGTGGGTCACGTTCGGAAACGGCTTCCGTTATGGAAATCGCTTTCTCCTCACCTCGGCGGCGATCAGCTTGATCGGCTTCTCGATCGTCGTCTTCAGCTCCGATTTCTGGAGCAAGCATCTTTTTGTCGCGTCGGGTTTGATCGCGGCGCTGATCGTTCTCCCCGCCTATGTCGCCACCCTCATCCGAAAGCTCACCGAAGCGAAACGCCAAGCTGAGGAGGCCAACCGGGCCAAGAGCCGGTTCCTCGCCAATATGAGCCACGAGATCCGCACGCCGCTGAACGGCATCATAGGGATGTCAGACTTGCTGAGGAGCATTGATCTGGGATCGGAGCAGCGGGATATGGTGAGAACCATCTCCGGATCGGGCCGCGCCCTGCTCTCGTTGATCAACGACATCCTGGATTTTTCGAAGATCGAGGCCGGCAAGCTCGTCAGCGAAGAGATCGACTTCGACCTATATGCCGAGATCGCCTCCGCGCGGTCGATTCTGTTACCGCAGGCAAACGCCAAGGATCTGCCCATCTACCTTCAGGTCTCGGCCGACACGCCCTTCGCGCTTCGCGGCGATGTCGTGCATTTCCGGCAGATACTTTTGAATCTGCTGTCCAATGCAGTTAAGTTCACCGCAAGCGGCCATGTGCTGATCCAGGCAAGAAGAATCGGACATCAGGGCGGGCGCCACATGATCCGGATTGCGGTCGAGGATACCGGGATCGGCATTGCCGAAGACGCCCAGAAGCGGATCTTCGACAGCTTCACGCAAGCGGACGAAAGCACGACCCGTCGGTACGGCGGCACCGGCCTGGGGCTCTCGATCGCCAAGCAACTGACTGAGTTGCTGGGAGGATCGATCGGCGTGGAGAGCCAGCCCTCGAGCGGAAGCCGTTTCTGGTTCTGCCTGCCGCTGGCGGTCTGCGAGCAGCCCATCGAGGCGCCTCGGATCGAGCGACGTATTCTGGCATTCTCCAACGATGCAGACCGCATCGACACGATCCGCGCCGCGCTGGATCGTACCGGGGTGACAGAGGTCACGATCGCCGAACACCTCAGTGCCCTTTCCGCGCGCCTCGCCTCGGACCGCCGGTCATCCGTCCTCTTGGTCGATGCCGGCCGAAGCGACATCGAATCCGCAGTCGAGCTTGCCAAGGCCACGCCCGGCCGATCGACGGCGTTCATTCTGTTCGGCACGCCTACAGAGCTGGAGAGAGCGACGCGGCAAGAGTTCATCGGCACCCTTTCCCTGCCGATCGTGGATGCCGCGCTTTTGAACTTGTTGCACGCGGCCACGGCCGAGGACACCGCCGCCAGCGCCGAGGAGGGCAGGATGATTGCCGCCACTCAAGCGGACCCTCAGTCGCCGACCCCGCCGCGAGGGCTACGAATTCTTGTCGCGGAGGACAACCGCACCAATCGGAAGGTCGTCTCGAAGATCCTCGAGCGCGCCGGGCATCACGTGGAGCTTGCAGAAGATGGAGAGCAGGCGCTCCAGGCCATGGACGTGGGCAGGTTCGATCTGGTGCTTATGGATCTGAACATGCCGAATATGAGCGGTCTGGAGGTTGCCAAGTTTTACAGATTCACGCATCTGGGTGAGCCGCACCTGCCGATCATCGCCTTGACCGCTGACGCGACTGAAGAATCCCGCCGGCTTTGTTCCGAGGCTGGGATGGACGCCCACATCACCAAGCCGATCGACGCATCAAAACTGCTTGACTTGATCAATTCCGTTATTCCGCCGGACCGAAGGATTGCCACGGCCGATCCTCTGGTATCCGGCTCGCCGGTTCCGATATCGGCTCATCCGAACTTCCAACCCTCCGCCATCGACAACGCGGTCATCGAGGATCTTCTTGTGTTGGGCCAGGGCTCCAGCTTCTTTGCCAATCTGATTTCGGACTTCATGCTGGACGCCGATGCCCTTCTGTCGGAGATGGAGGCGGCGGTCGGCGAGGGCAACCTGTCGAGAATACGGGATGCGACCCACGCCTTGCGCAGCTGCTCCGGCAATATCGGCGCGACTGGTCTGCGCGAACTCTGCTCACGGAGCCGCACCCTGACCCGTGAGACACTCCCGACCGAGGGCAGAGCAATGGTCGCAGCGCTACGGGAGGAATATGCGCGCGTTCGCCGCGTCTTGAACCAGCGTGTCCAGGAATCGGGGGTCGCCAGCGCGCGCTCCTGAAAAAGTCATGGGGTAGGCGCAAAGCCGACCGCACACCTTATGGCCGAGGCGGCCAAGATACCTCGCGCCTGTTGCTAGTACGCGACTTTGTCGCCGCGCGAAGCCTGCCCACTGGCGCCCAGCCGCTCCAGCCTCCGATTCTGTGCGACGACCAAGCGCTCCATCTTTCGCAGATCGGCCTCTTGCAGATTCAAGGCCGTATCGACCCAGATCCGGGCAATATCCGCCATCTCCTCATAGGTGATCGGCTGGACCCGCTGCCGGACGCGATAGATGGCACAATGCGTATGATGCGCACGCTCCATTCGGCGGATGTAATCGTAGAGCGCCCGTTCGCCTGCCCCGTCATCCGCCAGGACATCGACGACGCCCATCTCGTGCAGCTCTGCGGCCGAGTAGATCTTGCCGCTGAAGATCATGCGTTCGGCAGCGGCCGGGTTGATGCGTCGCGCCAGGAACGTGTATGCGCCCATTCCCGGAAAGAGGTTGAAGAGGATCTCCGGCAGACCGAATTTCGCGCTGCGTTCGGCGACGATGAGGTTGCTGGACAGCGCCGCCTCGAACCCGCCTCCGAGGGCGTCGCCTTGCACCAAGGAAATGGTAATAAGGGGCAAATGCAGGTTCACTGCGTTGAGATGACCCTCGCGGACGACTTCGAGCGCATAGGCCAGCAGCCGGTCTCGGTCGCGCTCTCGGATGAGGTGGGCGAACAAACGCAGGTCCCCGCCGAGATTCCAGATGGTAGGAAGCCGGGACGCCCACACCATGTAGCGGATCGGAACTGCTTCCGGATCGACCTGCTCGGCGAAAATGCGGCAAACCGACCGTTGAACTGCTCCGATATCGTGCAGCAGCTCGGGCGTAAAGCTCGGAGAATGGGTATGGCGGAAATAGGACCAGAGCAGCCGCAGTTCGGATTCAAAGGATACATCCAGCGACAGGACGCCCTCTTCGGCCAAGCGCCGACTGAGGATCGTGCCGATATCCGGAGTGATGCGCGGAAGCTCGGCGGGCCGTAGGACCGGCCCTGCTTCGTTCGACTCACGTAGCCCGTATGTCGCGGAGCCGACGGCTCCGAAATTTCCCGAGGACATCTGCGCTCCCCCTCTGGCGTACCGTGTTCCTCGGCTCCACCACCCCTGGCGCCGAAGACCTAGTCGAGAGTAAACCGATGCCCTGATTCCCCTGCTTGCGACCTGCCATGCCGGTTGCCCCGACATGATTAATTTCTTGTGATCCCTTAGAGAGTTATTGAGGAATTTTTAACCGTTATCTGATCTTTCGGCAATGCCCTCGTCAGGGGTAGTAACCCTCCCAGACCGCGGGTGCCGAACTCGGGACGCGGCGGCTCGGAAATGGCCGGGAATCCGGATCTGAATTCAGGTGCCCTCCCGAACCAGCGGCGCTGGCCGACGCGATCTTTCCGGAAAACCTCAGCTTCGTCTCGCAAAACAGGCCCGGCCCACGGGGCGTAGCTCAGTCCAATAGAGTGCCTGTTTTGGGAACCGGCGCGCGGCTCGATATCCTTCCACTTATCAAGAGCTTGCGGACCGAGTCGTGGGCCTGTGTGCGGTGTTTGTGCCATTCGCCGCAACGATAGGCCAGCCGCCGAAGGGGTAGCGCCGCGCCGTCACCTGCAAGCCGCGCGAGCCCGGGTCGCGCCGGTTGCGCGCACACAAAATTAGGTGAAGACCCGCTCGGGATGCCTGCCCCGCTCGGCCGAGAGGAGGGTCACGGGCGGTCCTTTTGGCGTCTTCCGCCGGATGGCATCTTGCCCCTCGTGAACGGTCGCAGAGGTCGGTCGGGCTACCAGGTCCAGACACGGGCCGGACCGTGTGTCTCGCGGAGACTCCTAGCGCGCCCCTGTCATAGCACCCGCGTGCGGGGCGGGCGGCCGGGGAACGGCGGCGAAGGTGCTGAGGCCAAGCCAAGTCGGAAACTGCCGTACCAGCTGCGGCGGTCCTTCGAGCGCGACGGCGCCGCTGCGCAGCGTCTCGTTCAGCAGCAATTCGCCCATCCACACCTTGGTCATGGTGGCGAGATCGGCCTGCACAAACAGGTCGACGTCGAAGCCCCGATCCTTGAGGCAGACATCGACCGTCCCCGGCTCTAGAAGCAGCCACCAGCGGCAGCGGGCTTGGTGGCGGCGCGGGACGCCGCGGAACTCCATCTGCATGACCACACGGCGCGACGGAAGGCGCTCGTGGCGCAGGTTGCGCTGCATATCCCACACCAGCAACCCGGGATCGAGATCGGTGGTATCGAAGCGCCGACTCCAGCGCTGGCCCCAGCGGCCCATTGCCTCGATTACGGGCCGGAACTCCTCGCCCGCCGCTGTCAGAAGGTAATCAGAGCCGATCCCGTCCCCGCTCGGCACCCGCTCCACGATGCCGGCCGCCTCGAGGCGACGCAGGCGCTCCGCCAGCAGGCTCCGTGACATTAGTGGCACGCCGCGATGCAGGTCGTTGAAGCGGTGACTGCCGCAGACCAGCTCGCGTATTATAAGCGGCGTCCACCGCTCGGCGAAGATTTCGGCCGCCTGGGCGACCGGGCAGAATTGTCCGTAGCCGCGCATCTCCGGCTCTCAGAGTACGATGCTGCCCCGCGCGGGGCCAGTACAGATTTCGTCCTAGTGCGATCCAGGGATGGCGGCGAAGCTGGCGGCGGCATCGACGCACCGTGTACGGCAATTGCGCGGCCGCATCGGGCGTTGTCCTACAATGAGAGATGGAGGAGCGCGCGAAATGGCTGATCAATGGCTATTCAAGAGCGAGACTTACGATAACTGCAATTGCGCGATGAATTGCGGCTGCCAGTTCAACTTGCCGAGTACCCACGGCTATTGTCAGTCTGCTTTCGTCGGCACCATCGTTGAAGGCCACTTCAACGATGCGCCGCTCGCAGGCCTGAACTGGGCTGGGCTGTACAAGTGGCCCGGCGAAATCAAGAACGGAAACGGCCGGCGCCAGATCGTTATCGACGAGCGTGCGGATGAAGCGCAACGGATCGCGCTTGAAACGATCATCTCAGGCGAGGCATGCGAACCATTGAGCAATCTTTTCTCCGTGTTCGCGTCCACATGCTCGAAATTTTGCGAGACATTGTTCCTGCCGATCCATCTTGAAGCGGATTTGGAGCTCAGAACCGCCAAAGTAGAGATACCCGGCGTCATGCGGAGCAGCGGCAGGCCGTTGATCAACGAGTTTACCGGTGAACCATTCCACATTGCGCTGGCGCGCCCCAGTGGCAGTTTCGAGTTTACCTACGCAGAAATCGGGCTAGGTACGACATCGGTCATGGGCGACATGGAGATGGCGTACGAAGATTCATGGGCGCATTTTTGCGTTCACCACTTCAATCAGGATGGCTTGGTTCGAGAAAGATCAAAGCTCACGGCATGGCTGGAGCGCATGAGTCCCCAGTCCAATGAATGACAGCAATAGTCAAACCCGCTTACTTGCCTAGGCCCGAAGGGCGTCTGTTTGGAGGTTCGTATCGGACCATCGCAGCTTGGCCGTCACCTGAGAAGATTCGTAACCTCCCACCTCCGCTCGCCTGGATTCGGGCGCACTAAGGCCCGCGCGTACCGATCGCGCCCCGCTGCGGTTTTGCCGGCTGCGCTCGTCAGGCCGGGGCTCACCGCCGTGAAGTTACTCGACGGCCGAGGCAAGCGGCTGCCCAACCTCGCTGAGAATGAACACTATGGCCTCCGCGGGCTCCGTCGTGCTGGCGTTGTGCGCACTGTGCGGTTTGCCCTTCGCCTGATGGAAGCTGTCTCCCGCCTTGAGGGTCACGGGTCCCCCGCTTTCCGGCTCGACGACAAGAGTGCCGCTCACCACGTAGACGAACTCGTCGCCCGGGTGGCTATGTTTAGCGGCAACCCCGCCGGGCGCGATGACCGCCTTGTACAGCACGCCTTCACGACCCGGCATCTCCGCGATTGGAACGCGTTGCAGCTCTGTCCGGGTTACCGGCGAGTCCTGCGCTAGAGAAATCGCAGTGGCGAAGGTCAGGATGCCAACAGAGAATAGAAGTCGAAGCAACGATCGACTGCTCATGATTGACCCTCCACTGAAAATTGGGCGCATTCTCTCAAACAGCATAATTGGTGGCACCTACGCCTCTCCAATCCTCTTTAGGCGAGCATCGCCACACCTGCTAATCGAGCCTCGCCCCCCTAGCGGCTTCGTACGCACCGGAAGAGCGCGCCAAGGTCGGCCCGTGAGCTCCCAAGAGCGACTCGCCCCTGCATGAGGCGCTCGCCAACTACGTGATTAGAAAGAGGACACGCATATGGCCAAGCGGGAGCTGATCGATACGGGAACGGACAAACGATATGTCCGCCGTGACAGCCAGGGACGGTTCAAAGAAAGCGACGATGTGGGGCGATCCCTCGCTGTCGACAGAAGAAAAAGGGCGAAGACCGCGGTGAAGGCCGGACATGGCGACCGAGGCGACCGCCGGAAGCGATCCAGCTAGCGCTCTTGCTGCGCCTCGAAGGGTTCGGCCGTGTAGATTTCGAACGCGGCGGCCGCGCGCTGCAGCAGCTCCTTAGCGATCGAACCCGGACCGCTTGAGCGAGGCCCTCGCCCCACCACCAGGGGAACCTTCAGGGAACGCCAGTGTGCCGTAAATGTGCCATGGCTCGGGCACAATGGCTCCATTCGGCTCCGTTTGGTTCCATTTTGCCGCTTCCACGGCCCTTGCGCGGATCGGCGGAAACGCTTAGGTTTCCTGCGGTTTCCGGGCCCACGGGGCGTAGCTCAGTCCGGTAGAGTGCCTGCTTTGGGAGCAGGAAGCCGCTGGTTCAAATCCAGCCGCCCCGACCAGCCAGGCTCGTCCAGTCTCATTATATATATAGGGGGCATGACCAAGGTGGAGACGCATGGTGCCCGGGCGATCATCCGCCAACCGGCCAGGAGCGCGATGCAGGCGGGTCTGGCCAATACGCGCCAGTGGATGCTGCAGTTTGTGCCTTCCACGCCACGTGAGATCGAACCGCTGATGGGCTGGACCAGTTCCTCGGACACGCTGAGGCAGGTCACCCTTTACTTCTCCACGAAGGAGGAAGCCGTCGCCTATGCCGAGCGCCATGGCATCTCCTACACGCTCGAGGAGCCGAAGCAGCGGCAAGTGCGGCCAAAAAGCTACGCCGACAATTTCCGCTACGACCGCCGCGTTCCTTGGAGCCATTAGGCGATCTCGGACGACCGACCCCGTAGCTCAACTGGACAGAGCATCAGCCTTCTAAGCTGAGGGTTGCAGGTTCGAGCCCTGCCGGGGTCACCATTTGCAATCTATATCCGCGGGCTCGTCATCGGCCGGCTTGATTTCGTTTTCTAGGAGCCAAGCTCCTCGACAGACCGGTCGGCACGCTGTTACCTAGACGCAATTCGACCGGAAAATCACTCTCTATCACTGCTGAACGGCTTGAAGCCGTGCCATCGGCAACTGCAGCAAGGATGCTCCGGACAGCCACCGAGACCTTTCGCAGACGAGACCCCGGGGAGAGATTCCTCCAGCTCGCCGCCGTACTGGCCATTCTGCTGGCCGTATTCATCACCATAGCCGTCGCGCGCGCCGAGCGACGGGAGGCTGTTCGAGAGGCCGAGGTGGAAGCCGGTCACGCTGCCCGGCTTTTGGCGGAGGAGATCGGCGGCATCATCTCCATCGTCGATCTGATTCTCGCCCAGGCAAAGGACCTCGCCGGCCCCGCCGATCAACCGATACCCTCATCACGGGATGCTTGGGAGAAGCTGGTGCGTCTTGGCCACGCCGCACCGCTTCTGAAGGCGCTGTGGTTCGGCGGACCCGACGGCGCTGCCGTGCTCTCGACCCACCAATACCCCGCTCCTACGCTCAGCGCCGCCGATCGTGACTATTTCATTGCCCAACGTGACGGAGATCCGGGGCTCTATCTGGGTGTCGTGCAACGGGACCGCTATGCAGCGGAACCAATGCTGGTCTTCAGCCGGCGCCTTGACAATTCGGACGGAAGCTTTCGCGGCTTTGTAACCGCAGCCA
Source organism: Alphaproteobacteria bacterium (assembly GCA_035620695.1). GTDB lineage: Bacteria > Pseudomonadota > Alphaproteobacteria > JAREAF01 > JAREAF01 > JAREAF01. The sequence continues at coordinate 6,441 of DASPGI010000184.1, read as the reverse complement.
TTTCGCCCGAACCGCTACGCAGCGCACTCAGTCGGGTGAGCGAGAAGTTCGGCGCCTCGATCATGAGGTCGGATGGAGCGCTCATCGTCGGTGTTCCCTCCGAGCAGCCTGAAATCGACGGCTCACCAGACAGCCGCTTTGCCGAGGCCGTGACCCTCGTGCCCTTCGGTGTCTATGAAGACGACGCCGGCTCCGGAGAGGCGCGTCTTGTCATCTTCCAACGCATTCAAACGCTCGACCTGTTCGTGAGATTGGACGTGCTGCTGAAGCCGATCCTAGACGCATGGTCCCACACCCATCTCCTCGCCTATGTGCTCCTAGGCATCGCGGCCGTCATCTCAATCCTCGGCTGGAGCTGGCTTGCGCTGACACGTACGCGCCGGGCGGAGGTGACTGTGGGAGAGCTGGAGCAGGTCCGCGAGGGACTGGAGGAGCGCATCAGCGCTCATACCGACAGCCTGCGCCGCGCAAATCAGCGATTGGCGGAAGCCGTCGCCGATAAGGAGGTGCTCTACCGGGAAGTCCACCATCGGGTCAAAAACACTCTGCAGGTTGTGATCAGTCTCCTGCAGCTCCAGGCCGCCCGGCTGGCGCCCGAAGCCCGCCGCCCGTTCGAGGATTCGGTCGCGCGCATCAGCGCGATGAGCCTGGTTCACGAGCTGCTTTACCGGTCGGAACAACCCTCGCGCATTGATTTCTCCCTCTATCTTCGTACAGTGGCCGAAGCCTTGCTCGCCCGGCGCGGCGAGCGCGGCCGCATCGCGCTAAACCTGGATGGCGAAGTGATCTATATGGATCTCGATCGCGCGGTGCCTCTGGGATTGCTGGTAAATGAGCTGATCGGCGCCGCGCTCGATCAAGGCTTCGCCGGCGGACGCCAGGGCACGCTGCTGCTGCGATTCCGGCGCGAGCCTGAGGGCGCCCGACTCGAGATCAGTCACGACGGTTTGACAGAGGAGCAGATGCCGACGGGGTTCGGGCTCCTTTTGGTTGATGCTTTGGCGGGCCAGATCGGCGCCAGCGTGGTTCCGGAGCGAAGCGACGGAACGGGTTTCACAATATTCGTGCCTCTGCCCACCCCCAATCACACACGCAGCCGGGCGGTTTCCTGAGGAGATGCCAAGATGTCGAACCGATCCATCGGACTCTCCGACGAGCTCTATCGTTACTTGATCGAGAATTCACTGCGGGAGCCAGATTTGCTGCATCGCTTGCGGGAGGAGACCGCGCGCATGGCGGAGGTTGCCGTCATGCAGATAGCCCCCGAGCAGGGCCAGTTCATGGGTTTGCTTGTCCAGCTGATGGGCGCGCGGCGTGCCCTCGAGATCGGCACCTTCACCGGCTATAGCGCATTGTCGGTCATCCTCGCCATGCCGAAGGACGGGCATCTCGTCTGCTGCGACATCTCCAAGGAATATACCGACATCGCGCGCCGCTACTGGGCGGAGGCGGGAGTGGCGGACCGGATCGACCTGCGGCTTGGGCCCGCGATCGATACGCTGGATAGGCTGATTGCAGGGGGCAATGGAGGCAAGTTCGATTTCATCTTCATCGATGCCGACAAGGAGAACTATGACGGATACTACGAGCGGGCGCTTCTGCTGCTGCGACCCGGTGGCCTTATCACGATCGACAACGTTCTCTGGAACGGTTTTGTCGCCGATCCCCTGAACGAGGAGGAAACCACTCGCGCCATTCGCCGCCTGAACGACAAGATAGCAGCAGACAAGCGCGTGGCGCTCAGTCTGGTGCCGATCGGCGACGGTCTGACCCTTGCCCGTAAGCTTCCGTAAACCTTTGCCGGGCAGTCTCAATCCGACAAAGCGGGATGGATCAGGCGGTCACCGACCTTTACCTGCAGTCGGCTTGCCGTTCCGCCATTGACTTCAAGAACCGCCCGCACCGGTTCCTCGGACGAGATCCGTTCCGTCGAGAGCGGCACCGTTCGTTCCGCGATTCTGACGATGCGCCCCGAGGCATCGGTGAAAAAAAGATCGAGAGGAATAAAGGTGTTCTTCATCCAAAAGGACACGGGGCGATCCTCTTCGTAGAGGAACAGCATGCCGTGATCGGGTGCGAGATAGCTGCGGAACATAAGTCCGCGCTGCATCTCTGCGGGCGTGCGCGCGATCTCGATGGTGAAGACGTGTCGCGCATCCCGAGTCGCAATCACTACAGTCGAGTCGTTGTGCGAATCGGACGCTGCAAGGGCGACAATAGACGCAATGCAGGTCAAGATCGCGACGGTCAAACCTCGAAAGAGCGCCCAAAGTGTGTTCTTCATGCCGCAATTGCGCCGATTGTTTTGAATTTCGTGCGATTAAGGTTGTGGAAATCACCACAGTAGGTCAATTTGATTTCGTTAGGCGTGTTCGTCACGCTCACGAGTGCGGCGACACGGCCTAGGATCACGAAGAAGAAGGTCGGAACCTTCATGGAGGGGGATTTGAGAACGATGCGTAAGACCCGCACCGCCAAGGCGGCGGCTGCAAAGACTACTTCGACCAAGAGCCGTTCTCGGTCGAAGAGCAAGGCCGCTAAGAGCAGCTCGATGAAGAAGACGGCTGCGAAGAGCGCGAAGAAGAAGCGCGGCGCGAGAAAGACCGCGAAGAGGTAGTATCCAACGCGCCCGATCAGGGCGTGAGCGAGACGGCGGCCAGCTCGAGAATCCAGGGACGTACCTTACCGGGGTGTCCTGGATCGGCGATGGCCGTAAACCAGTGCTCCGGCGGATTGCTGCCCAGTCATCCTGACCAGGTCAGCTCTCGGAGCACCGCCCGAGCGGTCGCCGTCGGAACTTGATCCGGAGCCAGCCCGTTCAGCGTGGCCCCAATGCCTGCTTAACGTCGTGCGACGCTCCAAGGATTATAGACCCCGCCTCCGACAATCAGGAGGCGGGGTGTTGCTTTCAACAGACCCTTCACCACCTTCCAGATCGCCCTGTTCGACAGTATTTCCCCGCTCATCGGGTCGTCCGCCAGCGTGTCCGCCCCGCACTAAACGATGATGGCTTCAGGATCACTGAATACTGAGCGGCAGAACGACGCCATCGGCCAGAAGCTTAAACTCGGTATCGTTCAGGCCGGGAGGTACAGGCAGGTTTCGCGCAGTACCCCAGGCGCGATCTTCCAGCACGCCCGAATAGTGCCAACTCCCCTCCTCATGGACGGAAACCGACAATGCGCGCCCATCGCCGGCAAAGGCCGCCTCCACTCCATCGCCATGATGGGCGCTGAGACCAAAATAAAGTTCGGCAAAGGCCTGCATCCGATAGGCGGAGAATCCCGAGAGCCGCATCGTTAAGAAAACAGAGTCCCGCAACACGATCGCGCCGCCCGTGATGAGTTCCTCCAAGAGCAGCCTTGCAGCCAGAAAAGGTCCTCCGAAGGCGGTGGCCGCACGGCGGAACATCTCAGGGAAGATCGGATTGCCGTTGATGCCGAAATTGTAACGGCTCCGGATCTGCGGCGCCGCTCGCTGGGTTTTCTCCACCACCATCAGCGCCTGCACATAGTCGGAGTCGTGGAACCGGCATAGCCCTCGAACGAGGCGACCGGGCTTTCGATGTATTGATCCCGCTCTATCCAGCCCATCGCACGGATCAGGTCCAAGGCCGCCCGACACCCTGGCGATCGAGAACGAATGTCCACCCCGTAGCTGGGTTGCCGATAGAATCTCGCCTCAAGGCAGATCGCCTCTTGCGCCCCCCGCCGCGCAGCGCTAAATCCGAAAGCGATCACTTGGGGGAGCCGCTCCCTGGCTGAGAGGTTCCGGCGCCGCCGTCGGAACGACCCCTTGAACCTGATCCGGTTAGTACCGGCGTAGGAAGAAGTGATGTCGGGTAAGACGATCTCGGCGAAGGCCGTTCACCTGTCCCTACGGGTCGAGCGCGCTAGGCTGACCTATCAGGGGAAAACCCTATTCGAAGACCTTGAGATCGCAGTGCCGGGCGGTGAATGGACCTGCCTGCTGGGGCCAAGTGGCGTCGGCAAAAGCAGCCTCCTGAGGCTGATCGCCGGGCTTGCCGGAGATGCCGCAAGCGGATCTCTGACTACTGCGGACGGGGCCCCGATCACGGGACGGCTGGCATACATGGCGCAGCAGGACCTGCTGTTGCCCTGGTTACCCGTGCTGGAGAATGTGGCGCTCGGGGCAAGGCTGCGGACGGGACGGGTGAGCGAGGCCGATCACGCGCGCGCCAGGGCGCTTCTGGTCGAGCTCGGTCTCAAGGGCGTCGAGCACAGCCTGCCCGCCACGCTGTCTGGGGGCATGCGCCAACGCGTCGCCCTTGCACGCACCTTGTTCGAGGAACGGCCAATCGTGCTGATGGATGAGCCTTTCTCGGCCGTCGATGCGATTGCCCGGCTGAAGCTGCAGGAGCTGGCCGCGCGTGCGCTCGCCGGGCGCACCGTCTTGATGGTGACGCACGATCCGATGGAAGCTTTGCGCCTCGGACATCGAGTGCTCGTGATGGCGGGCCGCCCGGCGCGGATCACCGCCGCGATGGAGCCGCCCGGCGCGCCACCGCGGGAGGTCACCGATGCCCGTCTGCTACCGCTTCATGGGGAGCTTTTGAGCGCGCTCGAGGCGGCGCGTCTGGCGGCATGAGAGCGCTTCGGCCGATCCTCGTCGCGGCGGGTCTGGTGGTCCTGTGGCAGGCGGCGGTGCTGGTGACCCGGGTCCCCGCCTACATCCTGCCCTCTCCGCTCGCTGTTCTGCAAGCCGGCCTCGCCAATACCCCGCTCCTTTTGATGCATGCCACGGTAACCGGAGGCGAGATTCTTGCTGGGTTCCTCTTGGGCGCGGCTTTGGGCTCGACCACCGCCATCGCCATGGCGCGGTTTGCGATGGTGCGGCATTGGGTCCTGCCGGTCGTTGTGGCCAGCCAGGCAGTGCCCGTTTTCGCGCTGGCGCCCGTGCTGGTGCTCTGGCTCGGCTACGGTCCGGCTTCGAAGGTCGCCATGGCCGTGCTCGTGATTTATTTTCCGGTAACCGCCGCCTTTCTCGATGGGCTGCGCCGTACCGATCCGGGCTGGCTCGACCTTGCCACAGTGATGGGCGCCCGCGCCTGGGCCGTCATGCGCTGGATCCGCATCCCTGCGGCCCTGCCGGCTTTGGGCTCGGGCCTCAGGATGGCTGCCGCGATTGCGCCGATCGGCGCCGTCATCGGCGAGTGGGTGGGCTCGAGCGCGGGGCTTGGCTACCTGATGCTGCAAGCCAATGCGCGGCTGAAGGTGGATCTGATGTTTGCGGCCCTCGCCCTCCTCGCGGCGATGGGCCTTATCCTGTTCTTCGCAGTTGATTGGGCAGTGCGACGCGCCGTTCCATGGCAGGCGGAGAGCACATCCAGCGAAGGACCCTGATATCCATGTATCGCCATCTGATCTTTGCCCTCGTCGCAGCGTCCCTTTCCTTGTTCTCGCCGCAGACGCAAGCCGCCGAGCGGCTCACGGTCCTGCTCGACTGGTTCGTCAATCCCGATCACGCGCCCTTGGTGATCGCGCAGCAGCGCGGTTATTTCGACGATCTTGGCCTAGAGGTGGAGCTGGTGGCGCCCGCCGACCCGAACGATCCGCCGAAGCTGGTTGCAGCGGGCCAGGCCGATCTCGCTGTTTCCTATCAGCCACAGCTTCATTTGCAAGCCGCGCAGAATCTGCCTCTTGTGCGCATTGGAACCTTGGTCGCCACTCCCCTCAACAGCCTCGTCGTCCTGGCGGACGGACCTGTGAAGTCCATCGCCGATCTCAAGGGACGCAAGGTCGGGTTCTCGGTCGGCGGATTTGAGGACGCGGTTCTCGGCCGCATGCTTCAGGGGGCCGGCCTCACTCTCGAGGATGTGGAGCTGGTCAACGTCAACTTCTCGCTTTCGCCCGCACTGCTCTCAGGCCAGGTGGATGCGGTGATCGGTGCCTTCCGGAACTTCGAGGTGAACCAACTCGAGATAGAGGGTCGGCCGGGCCGCGCCTTCTATCCGGAGGAGCACGGTGTGCCCGCCTATGACGAGCTTATCTTCATCGCGCACCGCGACCGGCTGGACGACGCTCGGCTGCCGCGGTTTTTGGACGCAATTGAGCGCGCCGTTCTGTTCATGCTCAATCATCCGGAAGAGGCCTGGGACGATTTCCGCCGCTATCGGGCCGAATTGGATGATGAGCTCAACAAGCGGGCGTGGGCGGATACGCTCCCGCGGTTCGCCAAAAGCCCGGCGGCGCTGGATATAGGCCGCTACCAGCGCTTCGCCGAGTTTCTGCTGGAGCAGAAGTTGATTCCGGAGACGCTGCCGGTTGAACGCTACGCAATCGATCTGCCGTAAGCAACGCCCGTTGACCTGAACCTTATGCTGTCGTGGCGCCAGCGGCCTTGGCGTCGGGAGCAGCTGGGGGTAAACCAAGCATCCTCAGAAGTTCCAAGGCTTGCTCGTTTCGCCCATTTTGGGTTTTT
>DASPGI010000183.1:0-16446 GCA_035620695.1 Alphaproteobacteria bacterium | reverse complement strand
CGACCGCTACCAGCACTCGCTGCAGACCGCCACGCGGGCTGAGCGCGCCGGCGCCGATGAGGAAACCGTGGCGGCAGCGCTCCTCCACGATATCGGCGACACCATCGCGCCCTTGACGCATGGCAAGGTGGCGGCCGGGGTGCTGGCGCCCTACGTCTCGCCCGAAACCGCGTGGCTTTTGGAGAAGCACCCGATCTTCCAGGGTTATCACTATTTCCACCACTACGGCATGGACCGCGACGCACGCGAGAAATATCGCGGCCATCCGGCCTTCGAGCGCACCTGCCGCTTCTGCGACGAATGGGACCAGGTCTCCTTCGATCCGGCTTACGACACACTGCCGATCGAGGCCTTCACGCCGCTGCTGCGCCGGATCTTCGAGAAGCCCCGCTGGCGCGTGGGATAAAGGCGAACGCAAAAAGATCGTTACCTCTCCCTTTAGGAAGAGGTCCCGAAAGCGACCAGCCCGGGTTCAGCGATCTCCGGCTGCGAGACCGATCACCATACGCCGAATGCGCCACCGTGGCGGCTGCAGGCGCGATCGCGAGCAAGACGAACGCCGGCCTCGGCGCGCCGTTGACTGGCGATCAACTCGTGGTTCGCGTCGCACGTCTCCTTGAAGCTCGACTGATTTCGGAGAGGCTCGCACCCCTTCCGTGGAAGACACGGCAGCGCGGCGGGGGCCTAGGCTCCCGTTCGCCTTTCCACGACCGGCTCCGCGCCCGAGGCCGGTGGCAGCCCTCGCTCCTTGCGCGGCGTCTTGCCGAAGAAATCGCGATAGCACTTCGAGAAATGCGATGCGGAGACGAAACCGCAGGCGAGCGCCACGTCGATGACGCTCATATTGGTTTGCAAAAGCAAAAGCCGCGCTCGGCCGAGCCGCAGCTCCAGGTAATAGCGCGCTGGCGAGCGGCTGAGATACTTGCCGAAGAGACGTTCGAGCTGGCGCGTCGACAAATCGACCCGCTGGGCCAAATCGGCGCGGTCAAGCGGCTCCTCAAGATTCTGCTCCATCAGCTTGATAACCTGGATAAGTTTGGGATGGCGTACGCCGAGCCTGGCAGTCAGCGCCATGCGCTGGTGGTCGTGCTCGTCGCGGATGCGCTCGTGAATGAACTGGTCGGAGACGGCCGTCGCCAGCGTGTGCCCGTGCTGGCGGCCGATCAGATTCAGCATCAGGTCCAGCGCCGCCGTTCCGCCCGAGCAGGTAAACCGGTTACCGTCGATCTCGAACAGCTCGTTGGTGACCTCGATCTCGGGAAACTCCTCAGTGAAGCTGGTGATATTTTCCCAATGAATGGTGCAGCGGTAGCCGTCGAGAAGGCCGGCGCGGGCGAGAACGTGGCTGCCGGTGCAGAGCGCGCCGATGATCGTTCCCTGGCGGTCGAGGCGGCGCAGCCAGGAGAACGCCGCCTTGTCGGTATAGAGATGGCCGCCGATGCCGCTGCACAAGATCAGCATCTCGACAGCGGGCGCGGTGTCGATCGAAGCGTCGGGGTTAAAGGAGATGCCGTTCGACGCCTTCACCGGCTGACCGTCCCGGCTTATGAGCGTCCATGCGTAGAGCGCACGCCCGCTTGTCCGGTTGGCCAGCCTGAGCGACTCCACCGCGGAGGCAAAGGCGATCATGGAAAAATTGGGCAGCAGCAGAAAGCCGATCTGCTGCGGCAGTCTTGAAGGCGCGGCGCCGAACATCTTGAAGTCGCACTGTTTCCCGGCGGCCCCTGGCGCCCAATCGCTCGAGACCCGCGCCGGCCACCCCGCAGACAATATCCGATGTCGCTTTCGCAATAAACGGCGACGTCCGCCCGAAAGCCCCTCTGCGCCGCACAACCGACCTTCCTCAAGGGGTCGAAGTCAAGCCGATCACCCGAATTCTCACCTCGACCATTGCCATTTCGCGACCTGGAGGGTCAGGATACCCGCAGCCCGGAAGGGCAACACCCATAACCGGAACGCTGTCACTGCCCCATGCCCGCCAAGACGCGCTATTCCATCCTCTCGCTCGTCCGCAACGCGCTCAGCTACCATGAGAATTGGGAAGAAGCGTGGCGCAGCCCCGAGCCGAAGCCTGAATATGACGTCATCATCGTCGGGGGCGGCGGCCATGGCCTCGCCACCGCCTATTACCTCGCCAAGGAGCATGGCATCGCCAATGTCGCTGTTCTCGAAAAGGGGTGGATCGGCGGCGGGAACACCGGCCGCAACACCACGGTGGTGCGCTCCAACTATCTCTGGGATCAAAGCGCGCATCTTTACGAGCATGCGCTGAAGCTTTGGGAGGGCTTGAGCCAGGAGCTGAATTTCAACGTGATGTTCAGCCAGCGCGGCCTGTTGAATCTCGCCCATTCGCCCCCTGAGATGCGCGGTCTTGCCCGCCGCGTCTATGCTCTGAACCTCAACGGCATCGATTCCGAGCTTCTCGACCTCGGGCAGGTCAAGGCCTTCTGCCCCATCCTTAACTTCTCGCCGAAGGCGCGCTATCCCATCTATGGCGCGGCCCTGCAGCGCCGGGGCGGCGTGGCGCGCCACGATGCGGTCGCCTGGGGATATGCGCGCGGCGCCGATGCGCGCGGCGTCGACATCATCCAGAATTGCGAGGTTACCGGCTTCCTCATCTCCAACGGCCGTGTCACGGGGGTCGAGACCAGTCGCGGCACGATCCGTGCGGGCAGAATCGGCGTGGTCGCCGCCGGCCATTCCAGCCTGCTTGCAAAGATGGCCGGCTTCAGATTACCGATCCAAAGCCATCCCTTGCAGGCGGCCGTTTCCGAGCCGGTCAAGCCGGTTCTGGACACCGTGGTCATGTCGGGGGCGGTTCATGTCTATGTCAGCCAGTCCGACAAGGGCGAGCTTGTGCTCGGCGCCGGCATCGACGGTTACAATTCCTATGCGCAGCGCGGCAGCCCCAAGATCGTTGAGGACATGTTCGGCGCGCTGGTCGAGCTGTTCCCGATCTTCTCGCGCCTCAAGGTCCTAAGGACCTGGGGCGGAATCGTCGATGTCTGCCCCGATGCCAGTCCCATCATTGGCAAAACCCCGGTCGAAGGCCTCTTTTTCAATTGCGGCTGGGGCACCGGAGGCTTCAAGGCGACACCGGGGTCGGGGTGGGTCTTCGCCTACACGATCGCGAATGACCGGCCGCATCCCTTGAACGAGGCCTTCACGCTCGAGCGTTTCTCCGGCGGCCGGCTCATCGACGAGCATGGCGCGGCCGCCGTGGCGCACTGATCCATGCCGAGCCTGAGGACCTTTCGATGCTGTTGATCCCCTGCCCTTGGTGTGGTCCGCGCGATGAGAGCGAGTTCGCCTGCGGTGGCGAGGCGCATATAGCGCGCCCGACCGAAACCGATCGGCTGAGCGATGCCGACTGGGCCGATTATCTGTTCATGCGAACCAATCCGAAGGGCGTTCACTACGAGCGCTGGGTGCATCGCCTCGGCTGCCGTCGCTGGTTCAATCTGGCGCGCAGCACGGTCAACCACGATATTCTCGCCGTCTACCGGATGGGCGAGCCGCCGCCGGCTTCCCTCACCGATCTCAAGGCGAGGGGCGGATGACGCAAACGAACCGGTTGCCGGAAGGTGGCCGCATCGATCGCAGCCGTGCGTTCCGCTTCCTCTTCAACGGAAAGCGCTATACCGGCTTTGCCGGGGACACGCTCGCCTCCGCCCTGCTCGCCAACGACATCCATTTCGTCGGTCGCAGCTTCAAGTATCATCGCAAGCGCGGCATTCTCAGCGCCGGCTCGGAGGAGCCCAACGCGCTGGTGCACCTGGAGCTTGGCGGGCGCGCCGAACCGAATGCCCGCGCCACTCAGGTCGATCTCTACGAGGGCCTGATCGCCTCCAGCCAGAATTGCTGGCCGAGCCTCGGCTTCGATATCGGAGCGGTCAACGGCCTCCTGTCGCGCATCTATCCGGCCGGCTTCTACTACAAGACCTTCATGTGGCCGCCGAGCTTCTGGATGACCTATGAAAAGGTCATCCGCCGCGCCGCCGGCCTCGGGCGAGCACCGCGCGAGCCGGATCCCGATCGCTATGAACGATGCTGGCGGCATTGCGACGTCCTGGTGGTAGGCGCCGGGCCGGCCGGGCTTGCCGCAGCGCTTGCCGCCGGCCGCGGCGGTGCCCGCGTCATCCTCGCCGACGAACAAGCGGAGCTTGGTGGATCGCTGCTCTCGCGAAAGGGCGTCGTTGACGGGACCGAGACGACCCAATGGCTGGACCACGTCTTGGCCGAGCTTGGCGCTCTCCCCGAGACGCTGCTGCTGCCGCGCACCACAGCCTTCGGCTATTTCGATCAAAATCTTATAGGTCTCATCGAACGGCTTGGCGATCACCGTAGTCCATCGGACGCCTCCGTGCCGCGGCAGCGGCTTTGGCATGTCCGCGCAAGGCAGGTGGTTCTTGCGACCGGCGCGATCGAGCGCCCGCTTGTCTTCGGCGACAATGATCGCCCGGGCATCATGCTGGCCTCGGCAATCGAGACCTATGTCAACCGCTACGCCGTGGCCCCCGGTCGGCGCGCCGTCATTGTAACCGGCAATGACAGCGCCTATGGGGCGGCGCTGGCGCTGGCGGAGGTCGGCAGCGCCGTGACGGTGATTGATCTGCGCGCCGATCCCGCCGGGCCGATGCAGGAGGCGGCCCACAAGGAGCGGATCGAGATCCTGCCGGGCCATACCGTGACCGTGAGCCGTGGCGGTGGCCGGGTCGTCGGCGTCGAGGTTGCGCCGATGACCGTCGACGGACGCAGCCTTGCCGGCAGCGACCGGCGCATCGAATGCGATCTCGTCGGAATGTCGGGCGGCTGGAGCCCTACTGTGCATCTCTTTTCGCAATCGGGGGGAAAGCTCCGTTATGACGAGGCGCTTGCCGCGTTCCTACCCGATGCCGCGCGACCAGGGCAGCATCTGGCCGGCGCCGTACGCGGCAGCTTTAGCCTAGGGGAGGCTCTAGCAGAGGGATTCGCCGCCGGCGCGTCAGCGGCCGAGGCGGCCGGCTTCCATGCCGCCCAGGCGCCGGTTCCCACAGTTGAGGGCTCGCCGTCCGCGCCCACCCGTCCGCTTTGGATTCTGCCGGCGACGAAACCGACGGGGCGCGGGCCGAAGGCTTTCGTGGATTTCCAGAACGATGTCACCGCGGCCGATCTGCGCCTTGCGGTGCGAGAGGGCTACCGCTCGGTCGAGCATCTGAAGCGCTATACCACGACCGGCATGGGGACCGACCAGGGCAAGACCAGCAACATCAACGCGCTGGCGATCCTTTCGGAGACGTTGGGCGCGGCAATCCCCAAGGTCGGCACCACCACCTTCCGCCCGCCTTACACCCCGGTCACCTTCGGCGCCTTCGCCTCGCGCGATCTCGGCGAGCTTCTGGATCCGATCCGCCGCACCCCGACGCACGGCTGGGCCGAAAAGGTCGGCGCACCGTTCGAGAATGTCGGCCAGTGGAAGCGGGCCTGGTATTTCCCGATGCCCGGCGAAACCATGCATCAAGCCGTCAATCGCGAGGTAAAGGCCGCACGCACGTCGCTCGGCATCTTCGACGCCTCGACGCTGGGCAAGATCGACATCCAAGGGCCGGACGCCACTAAGCTTTTGAACTGGGTTTACACCAACGCTTGGAACAACCTCGCCATCGGCCGTGCGCGCTACGGGCTGATGCTCGACGAGAACGGCATGGTTTTCGACGATGGGGTGACCACCCGGATCGGCGAGCATCACTATCATATGACCACCACCACATCCGGGGCGGCGCGCGTGCTTGCCTGGATGGAGGAGTGGCTGCAATGCGAATGGCCGCACTACCGGGTGTTCCTGACATCGGTCTCCGAGCAATGGGCGACAATCGGCATTGCGGGCCCGAACGCGCGCAAGCTTCTGACGGAGTTGACGGACGACGTCGCGCTAGATGACGAGAACTTTCCCTTCATGAGCATGAGGGAAGGCCATGTCGCCGGAATCCCCGCGCGTGTTTTCCGTATCAGTTTCACGGGCGAGCTCTCCTACGAGATCAACCTGCCCACCTCGTACGGCCCGGCCCTGTGGCAGACATTGCTGACCGCCGGCGAAAAATATGGAATCACACCTTACGGCACCGAAGCGATGCACGTGCTCCGCGCCGAGAAGGGCTTCATCATCGTCGGCCAGGAAACCGACGGCACGGTGACGCCGGGCGATCTCGGCATGGACTGGATCGTGAGCAAGAAGAAGGAGGATTTTCTCGGCAAGCGCTCGCTCGCCCGCCCCGATACGCTCCGCGAGGACCGCAAACAGCTCGTCGGTCTCCTCACGCAGAACCCTTCCGAGATCATACCCGAGGGCGCGCAGATCGTGGGCGAGCTGCAGCCCAAGCCGCCGATGAAGATGCTGGGCCACGTCACCTCAAGCTATTACAGCCCGAATGTCGGGCGCTCGATCGCCCTGGCACTGGTCGAATCGGGACGTAAGCTCATCGGCGAGGATCTGCATGCGGTGCTCCCCGATCGCACCATCCGGGTGAGCGTGACCGAACCGCGCTTCTTCGATCCGGAAGGGACGCGCCTCAATGGTTGAGCCCTATCTGCGCCAGAGCGCGCTTGCCCATCGCGGCCTGCGCCGCGTCGCCCCCGACACGCAAGCGGGGGTCGGAATAACACTGTCCGAGCTGCCGTTCCGGGCCATGATCGGTCTGCGCGGCGATGGGGAGGACGCCACCTTTCTTTCCGCGATAAAGAATGCCGCGAAGATCGACCTGCCGATCGAGCCGAACACCACACGGCGAATGGGTTCGGTAACGGCGCTGTGGCTCGGGCCCGACGAATGGCTCGTGACCGCTCCGGCGGGCGAGGAGCATCTGCTCGTTCCTGTCTTGAGAAACAGTCTTGGCGATCGTCATGCGGCCGTCGTCGACCTGACCGAATCGCGAACGGTGATCGCGCTTGCCGGACCGAAAGCGCGCGAGGTGCTGGCCAAGGGATGCACGCTGGATCTGCATCCACGCGCCTTCACAGTCGGGGCGTGCGCGCAGACCGGCCTCGCCCGCGCCGGCGTGCTGCTCCACCTCGTCGACGATACGCCGACCTTCGAGATTACGATTCTGCGCAGCTTCGCGGATTATCTCTGGACCTGGCTCGCCGACGCCGCCCGCGAATACGGTGTGGCACTGCGGACGGAGTAGGTGGAGGCGCCGCGCTGATTTCATTGTCGGCTAACGGCGGTATAAAAAAGCGTCGGCGAAGCCGACTTGCGGCCGGCTCCGCCAACGATCGGACCCAATTGGTCTAGCGTCAGTCGGTAGATGAAGTCTTGAATCTTTCGCAGACTTTGTGCGGTGGCCCCGAGTTGATCGGCCAGACCACACGCGAAGCACTGACCGCTCGATCAGATCGGCCACTGCTGAACAAAGTGCGAAAGATTCTAGAGGCTACCATCTATAATTCAGGTATATTATTGCGTGAGCTGGCTCGCTGGTGGCGATGGCGATAGCCGCTAGCATGGCCAGCCCGAACAGATACCGAGTTGTCCTCATAATCATGATTGACGTCTCCATAGTTCGTTACTTGCACTATCTTCGGAACTTCCCGCCGGGCGAAGGAATCGCCACCGGCGGAAATTCCAACCAAGAGCCATACCAATACCCACTTAAAATTGCATTCATTAGCGAATGAGAACGTTATCACGGTTTCGAGAAGGCAGATGAGAACGTCATCACGATTTCGTGAGGGCAGAGCGGATCGCTTGCGTACAAGCGCGGACGATCACTTTGGCTGAGCCGGTTCCGCGCTCGGCGCCGTGCACCGGGCGCGAGGAGTGGCTCGTGACCGCGCCTCCCGGCGAGGAACATGTGCTGGTCCCTGCCCTGAGAGGCGCCCTCGGAGACCGCCATGCCGCGGTCGTCGACCTGACCGAATCGCGAACGGTGATCGCTCTTGCCGGGCCGAGCGCACGCAACGTGCTGGCCAAGGGATGCACGCTCGATCTGCATCCACGGGCGTTTCCGGTTGGAGCCTGCGCTCAGACCGGCCTTGCCCGCGCCGGCGTGCTGATTCACCTCGCCGACGACCCGCCGAGCTTCGAGATCACCGTCCTCCGCAGCTTCGCGGATTACCTCTGGGCCTGGCTCGCCGACGCCGCCCGCGAATACGGTGTGGCACTGCGGACGGAGTAGGTGGGATAAACGGCGCTATTGGATGTGTGTTCGATGCAGCCAGCGCCCTATGTCTGCGGATTCGCATCTGTGGGTTGTTGCTCCCGTTCCGGCCTCATGCAATACTACTAATAAAGGGGTACAATGTACGGGGAGTAAACTATGCACAGGGGCATCACGGCCGGAATGGTTCTCTTGCGGGGCATGCCGACTGGAGTTGGAAGCCGATCTGTACACCTCGGACATTCGTAAAGCCGCTGCCGATCCTTCGGCAGAGTTGACGGTTCCGGCGATCCTATTGATCCCGATTCCTTCCGCGGACGAGTGCAGCAAGTACACAAGCGACATAACCGCTATCGCGGCTTCTTCGCTTAGAAACTTCCGCCCCGGTTCATGTAAGAAGATCGACTTCAACAGCTTTCTCGAAGCGGCCGTAGATGTGCCGCTACTTTACGTCGACCCGGAGAAATTCGAGGTGAACGCGCCACAGGACAGCATCCTTACCTTCGTTGCCGTCAAGAGTGTAGAGCCCAAGGGTTCGGTGCTTGGGCTCTTGATCGATCAGAAACGGTTCTCGTCGCTCCAGGAGCAGGTTCGGAGGGAATATTTTCAGACGCTTAGTCTTGAGCAGGCCCGCGCGACGTTCGTCGTCACCAACGATGAGCCCGGAACCCAACGTTACCGGGTGGGATCGGTGTTTCGGGACGGCGAACCGATTCCATTCCCCGAGGAGTTCGAACTCGAACGCCGGCAGAAAACCAAACTCGTAGTGTCCGACGTTTGGATTTCCAAGCTTGCCCGCGGCGCCGTCATCTGGCCGGCATCGGTACTAGATCCCTCCGCGGAGTGATTGCCAAGTTCCAAACCTCAACCTTGAATCCGGAACCACCGCCTTCGCTGATTTGATCGCCAAAGCAGCCGTGTTGGCGAGTGCGCCAGCCCGAGCCGGGTGAGGGTTGCGCCAATTTCCCCCTCACCCGCCTCGCTTACGCTCGGCTGACCTCTCCCCCGCCGCGGGGGCGAGGGGCTTGACGCGATGCTCATCCGGAAACCAGGACGCTGCTCCATTGCAACGGCAGCCGCACCGGTCCTGTGTTGAGGATCCCGGTGGGCGGACCCATGCCCGCGAGAGCGGTCAGCAACGCCCCACCGCTGCCGAGAAGCCTGTCGCCGATCTCCACCATCAATCGATTCGGCACAAACCATGGACCCTCCGCTCGCAGCCGAACGGCGATGTCGCGCTCATGTCCTGGATTGCGCGTGGCAAGCATGATCAATGCGGCTGCCGACGATCTCGAAATCCCGGCCTCGCAATGGACCAGGATTCGGTCGGTGTCAACCAGTCCCGCCCCGAGTTCAATGATCTCGGCGACATGCTGGTCGCAGGGTGTGACGTAACCGAGGGCCGCCTCGACAATGTCGTCGAAGTTGAGCTGACGATGCCGCTCCGGGTTGATTCCGGCGGGGGTGGCGTGACGATAGCCCGGCGCGGCTATGCTCAGGATCCGATCCGGGCGGAGCTCAGCTGCCATGCCGTGCAGATCCAACGCACGGCAAATCCAAAGATCACCGGACATCAGGGAAACCTCCTCTGCGGCGGCAACAACTCGGCGCCGCGCCTCACACATTCGAATCCGGAACCGCGGCTTTCTTGCGGGCGATGAAGTCGTTGAGCGCCTCGTCCACACCCGGATCGATCGGCGGGGCCTCGTACTCGTGCAAGAGCCGCTTCCACAGCGCGTTGGCGCGCTGGGCGGCGTCCTTGCGGCCCTCCGCCTCCCATTGTTCGAAGCTGTTGTTGTCTGCGATCGTGGAGCGATAGAAGGCGGTCTCGAAATTTGCTTGCGTGTGCGCGCAACCGAGGAAATGGCTGCCGGGGCCGACCTCGGCGATCGCGCTCATCGCCTGGCCGTTCTCGCTCAGGTCGATGCCTTGTGAGAGCACCTGCATCATGCCGAGTTGGTCGGCGTCCATGACGAATTTCTCGTAGCCGGAGACGAGCCCGCCTTCGAGCCAGCCCGCCCCGTGCAGCACGAAGTTCGTGCCGGCGAGAAGGGTCGGCAGAAGGGTCTGCGCGCTTTCATAAGCGGCCTGCGCGTCGGGAATTTTCGAAGCACAGAGCGAGCCGCCGGAGCGGAAGGGAATTCCGAGCCGTCGCGCGAGCTGCGCCGCCGCGATCAGCACCATGGTCGGCTCGGGCGTGCCGAAGGTTGGCGCCCCAGACTGCATGGAGATCGAGCTGGCGAAGGTGCCGAAGATGACCGGCGCGCCAGGCCGCAAAAGCTGGGTCAACGCGGCGCCGGCCAGCACCTCGGCCAGTATTTGGGCCAGTGTGCCGGCGGAGGTGACCGGGCTCATGGCGCCGGCAAGTATGAATGGCGTGACGATGGTCGCCTGGCCGGCGCGCGCATAGACCTTGAGCGCGCCCAGCATGGTGCCGTCGAAGACCATCGGCGAATTGGCGTTGATCAGGCTGGTGATCACGCAGTTCCGCTCGACGAACTCCGCGCCGAAGACACGTTTTGCCATCTCGACGGTGTCGGCCGCGCGCTCGGGATGCGTGACCGAGCCCATGAAGGGCTTGTCCGAGTAGCGGATATGGCCGTAGACCATGTCCAGATGACGCTTGTTGACCGGCAGGTCGACCGGCTCGCAGACCGTCCCGCCGGAGTGATGCATCGCCGGCGTCATATAGGCGAGCTTCACGAAATTGCGGAAATCCTCGATGGTGGCGTAGCGGCGACCTTCGTCGAGATTGCGCACGAAGGGCGGACCGTAGACCGGTGCGAAGACGGTGGCGTTTCCGCCGATCTCCACGTTGCGCTCGGGATTGCGCGCATACTGGGTGAAGCTGCGGGGCGCGCTCTTCTGGATGATCGAGCGGGGAAGCCCGCGCGGGAAGCGCACGCGCGTTCCTTGCACATCCGCGCCCGCATCCTTCCACAGTCGCAATGCTTCCTCGTCTTCGCGGAACTCGATGCCGATCTCCTCGAGAATGGTATCGGCATTGCGCTCAATGAGCTCGAGGCCTTCCTCATTCAGGATCTCGGTCAGCGGAATCTTTCGCCGGATATAGGGAAGCTGAGTGATGGCAAGACGGGTGCGTTGGGCTCGGCGCGCTTCGGCGCCGCCCCGCGTCCGCCGGCCTTCCGGCGCTGCGGCTGACATGGTCTATCCCCGGGTTTCTCCCGATTCCCGCCTAACCTAGCCCAGCGCAAGGGGCGAACTTGCGAGTCCGCGACAACGCCTTGCGCCGCAGCGCCAGAAACGCCCCTGGCGCAGGCCTTGCAAGCGATTGACCGCGACCCTTGCGGGTGCAATCTTCTCTTGAGTGAAGGAGCCGGCCGGAAAGGCTCCGACCGGGGGCCGGCCCGGCCGAATGGGCGCCCCATGAAGGAGGGCCAAGGCCATGCGTGTCTCGCCGTTTGCTCTCGCAGCCGTTCTCGCCACCATCGGCCTTTCTGCAACTTCCGCCGCTGCCGCGCCCCAGATCCTGGGTGTCGTCGCCAGCATGGCGCCGATGCCGCTCGCCTGCAAGGACCAGACCTGCACCGCACAGCTCAGCGCTTTCTGCCTGCAGCGCGAGCGCGACGTGCCACCTGGGTGGACGGTCTATCACGCGGCCGATCCCGGCGCCTTCATCTTGACCGCTACGCGCGCAGACGGATCGAGCGTACGCATCCCGCTCGACGAGCGGATCGGCTTCACCAGTGCTTTCGGGTTCGCCTCCGCGCGGGTAACGGTTCCCGCCGCGTTGCTGGAGGAATGGCAGGCTGTCGCGCTCGCCATCGAGGTATCGCCATCGGCGGTCCTGGTGCCAATGCCGGTCGCCGGGGATTCCAACCCCCAGAGCGAAGCGGAAATCGCCCTGGCGACGGGTCCGCTGCGGCAGGTTGCGAGTCGGCATTTCGATTCGCCCTCGACCGAGCGCGATGCGGCGCAGCTCGTTGAAGCGATGGTCAACGGCTTCCCTGTCCACAGTTGGGAGGGCCGCGTGGATCGCGCGGCCGTGTGGGAGCGTCAGGTCACGCCAGCGCTGAAGGAAGCCGCCTCGCCGAAATCAATCGCTCTCGCCCGCTCCATCTATGAGAAGTGCCTGCCGCAATCCTACGGCATGCGGCAATGCCTCGAGCTCAAACATATGAACCTGTTATCTGACGCGACCAGAGCCTATTGGGCCGAAGCTGTCCCAGGAGGCTGAGGGAGATGATCCAAATGACGATTCACTCCGTCCGTGCCTTCGCTCTGCCGGTAGCGCTCGCTCTGGCGGCCGGCTTGGCAGACCCTGCTGCCGCGGCCCCGCAGGTCCTGGGCGTGATGGCGAGCCATGGGCCGGTGCCGCTTACCTGCGCCGGGACCGAATGCCGTGCCGAGGTCACCGCGTTCTGCCTGCAGGAATCGCGGCCGGTGCCTTCGGAGGGAACCGCCTATCAACCGGTCGGCGTGGCGCCAATGACGCTGGTGCTGCACCTCGCCGACGGCGGCAGACTGCGTCTGGACGCGGGCGAGCATGCGCGGTTTTCCTCCAGACGCGGCTTCACTGCGGTCTCGATCGCCATATCGCACGATCTGCTTGTTCGCCACGGTGCGGTGTCGGCGGCCATAGAGATCGGGCCCGAGATGACCATCGCCCCCGTCCCGGTTGCCGGCGACCCGAAGCCACAGGGCGAGGAGGAGCTGGCCCTGGCGGCGGGACCCGTGCGCGCCTTCGCGACCGAGCGCCTGGAGCGCGACGCGGCCGCCCATGCCGCCCGACTGACGCAGCAGCTCATCAATGCGCTGCCTCGCCAAGACGAAGAGACCGCGGCGATCCGAACCGGGCTGTGGGATGCGGCGATCGGCGCCACTCCTGCCGCCGATCCAGCCGGCATTGCGATGGCCCGCCGTTCCTATGAAGGGTGTCACGCGGCGCTCAACACCGGATATATGAAGAACATGCGCTACTGTCTTGAGCTCCAGCATGGCGAGATGATGATCGAGCGCAATCACGCATTCTGGCGCGAGGCCGGCGCCGGAAGCTGATCGGGAAGGCCAGAGACGCGACGGTCAGAAAGCCAGCAAGAGATGCTCTTCTGGCTTTCTGAATTTCTGGCATCCTGATTTTCGAAGAGAGGCGGACGAAGATGAAAAGCCATGCGCGTGTGGTGATCGTGGGCGGCGGGATTGTCGGCGTCAGTGTTGCCTATCATCTAGTCAAGCGCGGCTAATAGGCAGCCACCCTTGCCGCCCCCACCCCTATGGTCCGCCGGCAGTAATCACTTGGGAGTCGTGGGCAGTGGCTAAGTTTCCGCAGAAGGCGAAGGTCGTCATCGTCGGGCTGGGCGGCATCGTGGGCGCGTCGGTCGCCCATCATCTGGTGGCGCGCGGATGGAGCGACATCGTCGGCATCGACAAGTCGGCGGTGCCGACCGACATCGGCTCGACCGCCCATGCCTCCGACTTCTGCTACACCACCAGCCACGATTTCCTGTCCTGCTGGACCACGCTCTACTCGATCGAGTTTTACGAGAAGATGGGGCACTACGCGCGCGTTGGCGGCCTGGAGGTCGCGCGCGTCGGCGACGACGCTCGTATGGACGAAATCAAGCGCAAGGTGATGTCGGCCAAGGCGTTCGGCACGCGAGCACGCCTGATCGGCCCGGCCGAGATCAAGAAGAAGTTTCCCCTGCTGGAACAGGACAAGGTGCAGGGCGGCATGTGGGATCCCGATGCCGGCCTCGTCATCCCGCGCTCGCAGACCGTTGCCGGCAAGCTGGTCGACCAGGCGGTCGCCGCCGGCATGCTCCAGGTCTTCGCCAACACGCCGGCCAAGTCGCTGGTCATCGAGAACGCCCGCATCAAGGGCGTGGTCACGGATCGCGGTACCATCATGGCCGAGCACGTCGTGGTCTGCGCCGGCCTGTGGGGCCGATTGATTGCGGAAATGGCGGGTGAGGATCTGCCGGTCATGCCGGTCGACCATCCGTTGACCTTCTTCGGTCCGTATACCGAGTTTGCCAACACCGGCAAGGAGATCGGTTGGCCGCTTCTGCGCGACCAGGGCAATTCGGCCTATATGCGCGACACCGGCGACCCGATCACTGCCGAAGGCGGCATGATCGAATGGGGCTATTACGAGGAGAAGAACCCGCGCCTGTGCCACCCGAGGAAGATCCTGGAGAAGCACGAGGCGCGGCTCTCGCCCTCGCAGCGTGATCTGGAGATAGAGCAGATTCTCGAGCCGCTGGAGCGCGCCATCGGGCTGACGCCGATCCTCGGCGAGCTCGGCTATGACGAGAAGCGCTCCTTCAACGGCCTGCTGCAGGTGACGGCCGATGGCGGCCCGTCGATCGGCGAAAGCCAGAAGGCCCGCGGCCTGTGGTATGCCGTCGCCATTTGGGTGAAGGACGCGCCGGGCATGGCCAAGCTGGTCGCCGACTGGATGACCGACGGGCGCACCGCGATCGACCACGCCAAGATCGACTATGCCCGCTTCTATCCGCATCAGATGAAAGCGGACTTCATCGAGGGCCGCTGTGGCGAGGCGGCGCAGAAGATCTACAATCCTGCCGTCCATCCGCGCGAGCCGTACGCCACCGGCCGCAACGTGAAGCGTTCTCCCTTCTACGAACGCGAGAAGGAGCTCGGCGGCCACTTCATGGAGCTGGGCGGCTGGGAACGTGCCCACGGCTACGCCGCCAATGAGCATCTGCTGAAGAAATACGGCAACCGCGTGCCGGTGCGCGAGAACGAATGGGACAATCGCCATTTCTGGCGCGTCTCCAATGCCGAGCATCTCGCCATGAGCGAGGATTGCGGCATCGTCAACCTGTCGCACTTCTACATGTTCGATGTCGAAGGCCCGGATCACGTCGCGCTGATGGAGTGGATCTGCGCCGCCAAGATCGGCGGCGACGCCAATGTCGGCAAGGGCATCTACACCCACTTCCTGGATGACGAGGGCATGGTGCGCGCGGACCTCACCGTGTTTCGCATGGCGGATCGCTGCCGCGTGGTCGACGGCGCCGACGCCGGCCCGCGCGACCTGCGCTACGTGCAACGGGTCGCGCAGGACAGAGGCTTCAACGCCACCGTCACCGACGTGAGCGAGAAATACGTCACCATCGGCATCTGGGGTCCCAACTCACGCATCACGCTGCAGAAAGTGGTCGAGGACCCGAACGGCCTGACCCACGAGAACTTCCCCTTCGCCTCGATCAAGCCGATCAAGATCGCCGGTAAGAACGTGGCCGCCTTCCGCATCTCCTATGTCGGCGAGCAAGGCTGGGAGCTTCACATGAAGTACGAAGACGGCCTCGCCGTGTGGGACGCGCTGCGCGCGACCGGCGTGATGGCGTTCGGCGTCGAGACCTACGCCAATAGCCGCCGCATGGAAAAAAGCCTGCGCCTGCAGAATGCAGACCTGTTGACCGAATACAACCTGCTCGAAGCCGATCTCCAGCGCCCCAAGGTCAAGGAAGCCGACTTCCGCGGCAAAGCAAAGCATTTGGAGCATCGCGCCCGCCAGCACCAGCCAGCGATGCTGTGTACGCTGGTCATGACCAGCAACACCGATTCAAAAGGTGTCGCCCGCTATCCCGTCGGCACCATGCCGGTGATGGACCCGCAGACAAAGGAGACGCTGGTCGACGAACTTGGCCGCCACTCCTTCACCACCTCGGTCGCCTTTGGCCCGACCATCGGCAAGAACATCGCGCTGGCCTATCTACCGTGGTTGTACTGCCAGGAAGGCCGCAAACTGATCGTCGAGTATTTCGGGGAGATCTATCCGGTTGAAGTCGCCGGCGTCGGCTATAAGCCGCTCTACGACCCGGAGAACCTGAAGCCCAGGACGTGATGCACGTCAGCGCCGGGAACGACGCTGGAGATCGAGATCCTCTCCGAGCGCTTCCCGGCGAGCGTGATCGCCGACTCGCCCTGGGACCCGGAGAATGCACGGTCGAGGGGATAGGGCGGCTTTCCTCGCTCTGTCGCCGAGGGCACCGGTTCAATGCAGGCAACGCTGGCTGGACATGTCGTCGGCGCGTTGTTCTCCCGGCGTCGGCGCAGACGCTTGAAAAAACATTTTCGCAAGCGTGCCGAACTTAGATCGGCCGATCTCATCATCGTGTCCTATCCCAAGTCGGGACGGACTTGCCTGTGCGCGATGCTATCGCGCGTGCTCCAAACGGCGATTCGATATACCGGAGAGACTCCTTCTCGACGGTGCCAACTACCATGATCTGAACTCTGCCGCCCCAACAATCTGTTTCACTCACCTGGAGGTGCGCGACCCCCTCTTCATGCTCCCGGGTTCGCATGCTCCACTGGCTCT
>DASPGI010000182.1:0-5508 GCA_035620695.1 Alphaproteobacteria bacterium | reverse complement strand
CCATCGCCTCGTTCTGATTGGGAAAAGGACTGGCGGGCGGTAAGGGTTCGCGGCTGGTGCGATTGTCATGAAGTTACGTGTGATCGGTACGGCAGTTGCCGCTACCGACCCGCGATGTGGGCTGCCTAAACGCTTGATCTTTTGATCCTGCGGTGGCAGAGCGGAATTCCGGCATCCAATCCAAGGAGAACTCAATGCCGGATTCTTCCACCCTTATCCTGTTCGCTTCCGCCGCTCTGATCCTGACCTCAACTCCGGGACCGGACATGCTTCTCATCGCATCGCGGAGCGTGAGCCAAAGCCGCACAGCCGGGCTCTTAACCTACTTCGGCATAGCCACCGGCACTTATTGCCATGCCATCGCTGCGGCCCTTGGCCTGGCGCAGCTCCTTAAAACGGTTCCAGCCGCCTACGAAGTGGTCCGCTGGGTCGGATGTGCCTATTTGCTTTACCTCGCAATCAAGACACTGCGGTCGGATGCATTGTCAGGTGTCTCAACAAAAGCCGTGACAACGACGTCTAAGCTCCGAGTCTTCTTGGAGGGACTGGCGACCAACCTCCTCAACCCCAAGATGGCGCTGTTCGTCCTTGCTCTGTTTCCGCAGTTCACCACACCGGACAATGGATCGATCATATTGCAGATGCTTACCTTGGCGACGATCCTCAACGTTGTTGGCTTTGGCGTAAATGGGGCTGTGATCCTGATTGTTGGCCGCGCAAAAAGCGCTGTGAAACTCCCGCCGAAGTTCGCCCGACTACCCAACTACTTCCTCGCCACCGTCTTCGCAGGATTGGCATCACGGCTAGCATTGGGTGGGCGACCCTGACCGATTGTGCAGCGCTCGACGGCGGCTTTGGGCCGGAAGCGGAAAACTTCCGATCCCGCGCAATGGTCCCAGGTGCAGGTCTCGGGTCTGGAGCATTTCCGCTTTTCTCCGAATCGCGAAAATGCTCTATCTCTCTGCTTTTACGCAATTCCAGGCGCAAAATCGCTACGCACTTTTGCTGGAATTGCTCTCATTGCACAGAGACTTGTAGCAGCGCTCTCCGGTCGCTGCCGCCGCAGCCGCGTCAATCGGTGCGCGGCCCATGGGCACGTGTTTTCGCAAGATACGCTCGAAACAGCTCTCTCAAGGCTTTGAAATTCGAAAAACCCAAATGACCCGAAAGCCGCACGACCGTGGACGGTGAAACGCCGCATAGGTCGGCTATGGAACGGGACGTCCCGAAGGCGATTATGTCCGGGCGATCCAGTGCCGCGCGCATGACGCGCTCGAGCTCGCTCGGGAAGACGACGTGCTTTTTCGCTATCATCTCCTTCAGCTCGAGCATGTCGGTCGGATGGCGGATTGCTGCTCCGGAGCGCATGAATCTTCTCCCTCTGGTCGCGCGTGGACTCCATGCGAAGGCCAGCCGAGCCCGACGTCCGGAGAGGCAGTTCCTCTCCGGCTGAGGCGCTATCAGGTTGGCGGAATAGGTCCGAGGCGGCGGACGCGACTTTGCTCAGGCCGCAGGTCGCGTTCCGGCCTCCGAGAGCTCCTTCTCGAGGTCGCGGATTTCGGCGCCGCCGGCCATCAGGCGACGGATGTCCTCGCCTTCAAGCTCGGCCCTCGTTCCCTTGCCGATCACTTCGCCGAGTGACAGGAAGGTGAAACGATCGGCGACGAGCTTCGAGTGGATCTCGTTGTGCGTGATGAAGATGATGGCAATGTCGCCGCGGGCGCGCACGCGCATCATCGTCTTCAGCACCTCCATCTGCTGCTTCTGCCCGAGGGCGGAGGTGGGTTCGTCGAGGATCAGCACTTTCGCTCCGAAGTAGATCGCCCGGGCGATCGCAAGCGTCTGCCGCTGGCCGCCCGACATCGTGCCGACCGCCTGGCGCGGATCGGAGATGTCGATGCCGATCTTCACCATCTCGTCATGGGTGATCTCATCCATTTCCTCCATGCGCAGCAGACCGAACGGCCGAGGACCATTGTAGAGCTCACGCCCCATGAAGAAGTTGCGCGTGACGCTCATCAGCGGGTTGAGCGCGAGGTCCTGGTAGACGGTGCCGATGCCGGCGAGGCTGGCGTCGCGCGGCGAGCGGAAATGCACCGGCTCGCCCTCGATATAGATCTGCCCTTCGGTCGGCTGGTGCACGCCGGAAAGGATGCGGATCAGCGTCGACTTGCCGGCACCGTTGTCGCCCAGAAGCGCATGCACCTCGCCGCGATAGATCTCGAGATCGATGCCGTTGAGAGCGGTGAACGGGCCGAAGCGCTTGACCAGGCCCTCGGCACGAATGAGTGGTTCCACCATGATCAGAGCCCTCCCGTGATGCGCTTGCGCACGCTTTCATTGAGAAACACCGCCGTCAGCAGCACGACGCCGACGAAGACCCGATAGTAGCTGCCGTCGATCGCCGGGATGAAGAACACGGCATTCGCGACGAGGCCGAAGGTCACCGCGCCGAAGACGACGCCAACGGCCGAACCGAAGCCGCCGGTCATCAGCGTGCCGCCGACGACGGCGATCGCAACCGCCTCGAGCTCCTTCAGGTTGCCCTTGGCGGCATCCGCGGTGTTGGTGTCGAAGACCTGGCAGGCGGCGAAGATCGTCGCGCAGAAGGCCGTGAACATGAAGAGCGAGATCCGAACCCGGTCGACGGGAACACCATTGGCGCGGGCGCTTTCCCGATTGTCGCCGGTGGCGTAGATCCAGTTGCCCGCCTGGGTGCGTGACAGAACGAGCCAGGCGATCACCGCGATGGCGAGCCACCAGACGACGCGCGCGTCGAACCCGGTCACCCATTGTGCGCCGGCGCGGTTAATGTTGCCGCCAAGCGCAAACCACAGATCATAGAGCCAGCCGAAGCTCTCGCCGCCGAAGAGGGCGGCAAACCAGCTCTCCTGCTTGTAGTCGGGTAGCCCGGAAATCTGCGTCGACTGGTTGATGACGCGGAAGCTCACCTCGGTGAGGCCGCGCAGGAAGAACAGGAAGGCGAGCGTGACGATGAAGCTCGACAGCTTCGAGCGCACGACGATGGTGCCGATCACCCAGCCGACAAAGAGGGTCATGACCAACGTCACCAGGAACGCCGTCAAGGGAGTGGCCTCGCCGAGGCCGAATGGCAGCCCCCATTTGAGCATCATTGCCATCGACATCCCGGCAAAACCGATCATCGAGCCGATCGAAAGATCGAACTCGCCGGCGATCATCAACAGACAGGCGCCGGTCGCGATGATCCCGAATTGCGCGATGATCGACAGGTTGTTCTTGAGCCCGAGCGGATTGAAGGCAGTGCCGTCGCTGGCAATACCAATCGCCAGCACGACGAAGATCATGACAAGGAAGACGCCGACCTCTGCGCGCCGTCTCAGCGCAGATATCCGACCTCCCGTTTTGAGGCGGTCCGCTTCGGTGCGGCCTGCCGAACTGATGGTTGCGTGGGCCATTTTGCCTCCCTCCTGCTTCGAGCGGGGAGGCCGACTGGTCGGCCTTCCCCGCGATCCATACGTTTGCGAGATCAGCGGTCTATGCCGGCAAGCACCTCGACCTTGTCGGCGTTCGAGGCGTCGACGAAGCCCGGACCGGACGGGATGTCCGAACCCGGCAGCATGCCGGCCTTGGTGTTGTAGAGGTGGAGGACGACGACGGGCATATAACCCTGCAGATATTGCTGCTGGTCGATCGTGTACTTGACCTTGCCCGCCTTGATCAGGTTGATCACACCGGCCGTCATGTCGAAACAGGACAGGTGGACCTTGGCGCCGACCTCTTCGATGGCTTCGGCTGCCGCTTCGCAGACATGCGGACCGGTGGCAAGCAGCGCGTCGATGCTCTGATCCGATTGCAGCGCCGCCGCCGTGCGCGTCTTGATCTGCGCGACGTCGTTGGAAACGTCGATCATGTTGAGCTGCTGGTCCATCGCCTGGAAATAGCCGTCGCAGCGCGCCACCAGCGCCGTATTGAAGGCCTCCTGGTTGAGGCAGAGCGCCTTGGTCGCACCTTCCTCCTTGGCGCGTTTTCCGGCAGCCTCGCCGGCAAGCGACTCCGGCTGACCGATATGCATGAGCGCACCAAGCGCCTTCGCATGCTCAAGACCGGAGTTGATGGTGATCACCGGTATGCCGGAGGACGTCGCCGCCTTGATCGCCCCGCCAAGTGCGTCGGCATCGGGCAGCGACACGATGATGCCGTCCGGATTGGTGGCAGCGGCCGATTCGATGAGCTTTGCCATGTCGGCCATGTCGCCCGACGGCGCAAAGTTATATTCAAATTCCGCGCCGACGGCCGTTGCCGCCTCCTTGCCGCCCTTTTCGACCACCGGCCAGAACGGGTCCGTCCCTTGCGTATGCGTGATCATCACGTAGCGCTCGGCGGCGCTCGCGGCACTGGCGAGCGTAAGCAGCGCCGTCGTGGCAATAAGCAGTTTCTTCATTTGGTCTCCTCCCTCAGTGAAATGCTCCGAAGAGCGGCTGATCCGGGGCGCCTACTCTGGATAGGAACCCGGGATATTCTGGTCGTAGTCGATAAGGGCGCCGGTCATGACCCCTGCGTCGGGGCTCAACAAATAGCTGGCAAGGCTGGCGAGCTGGTGCGGCTTGCACAATTGTCCCATCGGCTGCGCGGCCTCCGCCCGCTCGAGCCAACCGTCGGTCGCCCCATGGTAGCGGCGCTGCGTCACGTCCTCTCCGGGCGTATCCATCCAGCCGGGCAGGATGGCGTTGCAGCGGATGCGATCGAAGCGATAGGCGTTCGCCACGTTCTTCGTCAGCGTCGCAAGCGCGCCCTTCGAAGCGGAATAGGGCGCGAGATAGGACTGGCCGCAATGGGCGCATTGCGACAGGATATTGACGATAGAACCGCCACCGCCCTGGGACTGACGATGCTTGACGAAGCCCTGCATCAGGAAGAACGGCGCGCGGGCATTGGTGTCGAACATCTGGTCCCAGAGCTCCACCGAGGTATCGGTGAGCGTTCCGCGGGCGCCGAGCGCCGCTGCGTTAACCAGGGCAGTGACGTTGCCGAATGTGCTTACGGCCATGTCGATGAGCCCAAGGCAGGCCGTGACGTCCTGCAAGTCCAGCGGCGCAAAACGAACCTCGCAGCCGCGTTCGCTGAGTTCGGCAACCGCTCTGTCCCCCTTTTCCGTGTCGCGTCCGGCGAGGACGAGCTTGCGACAGCCCTCGGCCGCGAGCTGGCGAGCGATAGCGAGACCGACGCCCTGTGCACCGCCGGTAATGACAGCGGCAGTGTCCTTGTGCCTTTGGTTGAGATCAGACATTGCCGAATTCCTGGTTTGGACCGGTGAGGTGGATCGTCTTGCCCTGCTTCAGCGAGGCCGTTGCGGCTTCCGCCAGATAGGCGGCCATCAGCCCGTCGATGGCGTTGACCGGCATATCGCGGCCCTCGCGTGCGCAATCGAGGAAGAGCCGGATCTCGGCCGTGTAGCTCGGCCCGTAACGCTCCATGAAGAATTCGAGGATCGGCGCATCGGTGCCCGGCGCGTCCTTGGTAAAGGCC
>DASPGI010000181.1:0-78759 GCA_035620695.1 Alphaproteobacteria bacterium | reverse complement strand
CCGTCCGCACCAAGGCCCACGCCCCGACCCGACCGATCTTCCGCACACGCTCGCCCTCGCCCGCCAACACGCGCAGCCGCTCAATCTCGATCCCGGCGCCAACACCGCCGCCGAACCTGCCGTACACTCTCATAGGGGTTTGGAAGCTCCCGCCACCTCGCTTGAGCGACGCCCGAATTGCGCCCCAGGCGACGGGCCACCCTTCATGAACGGTCGTCACCTTGTGCGGTTCGCCACTCAGTTGCACTTATGGCTCTTGCAAGAATTTGCAGGCCGCTCGGTGTAACGCGAGAGGCTTCGATTGAGACACTATGACTGGGTCAATTGATCCGCGGATAAACCTCTGCCTGCCCTGGGCCAGACACAATTAGTCAAAAAAATTTGAGTTTTCTGCCACAGCATATTGTAGGTCCCCCTAGATTTTGCCATAATGCCGCCATAATCGCTTGGCACGGTCGAACTGCGAGCTCGCGTCGGCGGTTACACTTTCTGGATTCCCGGGGAGCGCCACGGCCCGCGGCCGGGCATTGGGATCTGGAAAGAAGTCGGAGCGGCGGCTTCGAATACGGGGACTTTCGAGACCGGACTGGGAGCGAAGGCAAGGTGCGCGTGCAACTGCCGCCGAACGGCAGGATGCCGGCGACACTCACTGGCGGGCGCGCATCATGGAGACTCGGCCAAGTTCGGGGTCCCTAGCGAGGGTATCGATCGCGCCACGGGAAATGGGGAAGCGGCGGTCCATGGATCTGGGCGAGCGGACGGAGACGGTCGGCACTGGCTCCGGCGAGGCCGGACCGCCCGGCGAGGCCACACCCGAGCCGTTCCGGCTCAAGGGCGGTGGCTTCACCCTGCTCGTGCTCGAGCCCTTGGATCTCCGTGCGCCGGACCTTTTCCGTCGCCTGATGGACCGGCTGGCGCAGGCACCGAATTTCTATCGCAACGCACCGGTGGTGATCGACCTGGCGGCACTAACCGATGCCCGGCCGATCAATTTCGCCGAGTTGGCGAACCGCTTGCGCCAGCACCGCCTAATTCCGGTCGGGGTGATGAATCCGACCCCAGAGCAGGCGCAGGGCGCCGCAAACGCCGGGCTAGCGCTCCTGCCTTCGGCGCGGCCGGCCAGCCTGCAGGAACCCCGCACCGAACGGCAGGGCACGCAGCCGACGCAGCCGATCCCCCAACCTTCGGCCAAGCCGGTCGCGGCGGCACCCGCGGCCACACCGGCTGTCAGCCGCACCGCCTTGGTCATTTCCGAGCCCGTGCGCGCCGGCGCGCAGGTCTATGCCGAAGGCCGGGACCTCGTACTTCTTTCCCCTGTCAGCGCCGGAGCCGAAGTCTTGGCCGACGGGCATATCCACGCCTATGGGCGCCTGCGGGGGCGTGCGCTCGCCGGCATCGGCGGCGATGAAGGCGCCCGCATCTTCTGTCGCAGCCTCGAGGCGGAGCTGGTTTCCATCGCCGGCCGCTTTCGGGTGAGCGAGGACATGGATGGCAACTTGGCCGGCCGTCCGACGCAAATTTTCCTCGACGGCGGGTTTCTGATGATCGAGCCGCTCGGGACGGTAAGCGAAAAAAGTTAGGCAGAGAAGCGAAAGGGTGAGAGCCATGCCAGCGCCGAAAATCGTAACTATCACCTCCGGCAAGGGCGGGGTCGGAAAGACGACCTCCGCGGCTGCGATCGCGGCAGGGCTTGCGCTCAAGGGGATCAAGACCGCCGTCATCGATTTCGATGTCGGCTTGCGCAACCTTGATCTGGTGATGGGCTGCGAGCGCCGCGTCGTCTTCGACTTCGTCAACGTGATCAACAATGAAGCGCGGCTGAAGCAGGCGCTGATCAAGGACAAGAGGGTGGAGAATCTCTGGATCCTCCCGACTTCGCAGACGCGGGACAAGGATGCGCTGACCAAGGAAGGCGTCGGCCGTGTGCTGGAAGAGCTCAAGGGCGAGTTCGACATGATCGTCTGCGACAGCCCGGCGGGGATCGAGAAGGGTGCCTTGATGGCGCTCTACTATGCCGACGAGGCGATCGTCGTGACCAATCCCGAGGTTTCCTCGGTGCGGGACAGCGACCGTATCCTGGGTGTGCTGTCGAGCCGCTCACGCCGCGCAGAGCGGGGCGAGTCGCCGGTGAAGACCCACCTGCTGCTGACACGTTACGATGCGGCGCGCGTCTCCAAGGGAGAGATGCTGAAGCTGGAGGATGTGCTGGAGATCCTGGCGATCCCGCTGCTCGGCATCATCCCGGAGAGCCCGTCGGTCTTGCGCGCCTCCAATATCGGGCTGCCGATCGCGCTCGATCCGGACTCGCCGGCGGGACGCGCCTATAACGACGCGGTCGGCCGCTTCCTTGGCGAGACGATCGAGCACCGCTTCCTCAAACCCGAGCGCCGGGGCTTCTTCCAGCGCCTGATCGGGAGGGCCGCTTGATGGGTCTCCTGGCCTTCTTCCGCCGCGACCGAAGCGCCAATCATGCGAAGGAGCGGCTGCAGATCCTGGTCGCCCATGACCGGGTCGGAAGAGACAGCCCCGATTATCTGCCGCTGCTGCAGCGCGACCTCATCGCCGTCATTGCACGCTATGTCGAAATCGACGAGGACAAGCTGACCGTCGAGCTCGCCAATGACGGCATCTCATCGATGCTCGCCGTGAATATCGAACTGCCCAGGTCGAAAAGCCAAAAACCCGAGCTGAGAAATCCGCATGGCGGATTGCGGGTTCGCCCGCAGCTTGCCTAACATCATCTGAAGCCTCCCCCGAAGACCAGCTTCCCTGCCCTGCCCTCCCGCAGACCTCGGGAGGGCTTTGTTTCTCGGAGAAAGACTGCGCCTGCCGTCAGCGGCGGTCCCGGAAGAACGATCTGAGCAGCTCGCCGGCACGTCGCTCCTCGAGGCCGCCGATGATTTCGGGCCGGTGATGGCAGCTTGGCTGCTCGAAGATGCGCGGACCGTGCTCGACGCCGCCGCCCTTGGGATCGTAGGCGCCGAAATAGAGACGCCTCAGTCTGGCGAAGCTGATCGCCTGCGCGCACATCGGGCAGGGCTCAAGCGTCACATAGAGATCGGCCTCGGGCAGGCGCTTGGCGCCGATGCTTCGCGCCGCCTCGCGAATGGCGATCAATTCGGCATGGGCGGTCGGGTCTCCCCATTCCTCGACCCGATTGCGGGCGCACGAGACGATGCGCCCGCTCGCCGCCTCGACCAGAACCGCGCCGACCGGCACCTCGCCGGCCGACGCCGCGGCCTCCGCCTCGGCCAGGGCAAGAGCCATGTAAGAACCCGACTTGACCATTTGGTCCGCAAGGCTATTGAGAAGTCGCCTCAAATTGAATCATTCGTGCCAGGCAAGCAACGGCGGAACCATTGCAGCGCTTGGGCGGGCAGCCTAGACTTTCCGCACCATGAGCAAGCCCGCGATCGGCATTACCCTCGATTCGGAACCGCCGGGCGGCTATTCCAAACTGCCTTGGTACGCGCTGCGAGAGAATTACGTCAATGCCGTGCGCCGCGCCGGGGGCCTGCCCATCCTGCTCCCGCACGAGCCGGAGGAGGTCGAGGCCTATCTCGACCGCATCAATGGGCTGGTCGTGACCGGCGGTGCATTCGACATCGATCCGGTGCTGTTCGGGGCCGAGAGCCGTCATCCGTCCGTAACCACCAAGGACCGCCGCACCCGCTTCGAATGGGCGATGACCGAGGGCGCGGTCCGACGCGACGTGCCGCTGCTCGGCATCTGCGGCGGCCAGCAGCTTCTCAACGTCGTGCTCGGGGGCACGCTGATCCAGCATATCCCCGACGAGATCGAGAACCCGCTTGCGCATGAGCAGACGAACCCGCGCACCGAGCCTGGCCACATCGTGCGGGTTGCGCGCGGCACCTTGCTGCACGAGATCTGCGGCGTCGAGGAGCTGTCGGTCAATTCCGCGCATCACCAGGCCGCCAAGACCGTTGGCGGCGGCGTGATAGTCAATGCGATCTCTGAGGATGGAGTCATCGAGGGGATCGAGGATCCGAGGCTTTCATTCTGCCTCGGCGTGCAGTGGCATCCCGAATATTCGATCAGTGTCGGCGACGAACGCATCTTCGAAGCCTTCGTCGCCGCGGCTGGCTGATCGGGCCCAGGCCCAATGAGCGGGGCCAAGGGCGAGCGCATCGCCAAGGTGATGGCCCGGGCGGGCCTCTGTTCGCGCCGGGAGGCGGAGCGCTGGGTCCTGCAGGGCCGGGTCGCCGTCGAGGGCAAGGTGCTGACCAGCCCGGCCGTCGCCGTGCCGGAGCAAGCGCGGATCGTGGTGGACGGCAAGCCCATTCCGGCCGCCGCTCCGACCCGGCTCTTCCGGTACCACAAGCCGCGTGGGCTTCTGACCACACACAAGGACCCGCAAGGTCGGCCGACGGTGTTCGATCGGCTTGAGAGCGATCTTCCGCGCCTCATCGCAATCGGACGCCTCGATTTCGATTCCGAGGGCTTGCTGCTTCTGACCAATGACGGCGAACTCGCTCAGACCTTGATGCGACCGGCAACGGGCTGGCTGCGCCGCTACCGGGTGCGCGTCCACGGCATCGTCGAGCCCGAGCGGCTCACGCAGCTGAGCGCGAGCACTGCGATCGATGGCATCGCCTACGGGCCGATACGGGCGCGACTCGACCGTCAGAAAGGAGAGAATGCCTGGATCACGGTATCGCTGAGGGAGGGGCGAAATCGAGAGATCCGCAAGATCTTCGATCATCTCGGCTGGCCGGTGAACCGGCTGATCCGTATCGCCTACGGTCCGTTCCAACTGGGGCATCTCCCGCGCGGGGCCATCGAGGAAGTGCCACGCCGGGTGCTGCGCGAGCAGCTTGGAAGCCTTTTGTCGGAAAGCCACGCCACGTCGAAGGGAGAGCGTCATGCGCATCGTCGCCGGACGGCATAAGGGCCGCCCCCTCATCGCTCCGCCGGGAGAGGAGATCCGTCCGACCTCGGACCGGGCGCGTGAATCGCTTTTCAACATCCTGGCCCATGGCCGGGTGGGGAAGACCGATGGCGCCGCTGCGCTACAAGGGGCGGTGGTGCTGGACGCATTCTGCGGCACCGGGGCGTTGGCGGCGGAGGCGCTGTCGCGTGGAGCCGCACGCGCGATCCTGATGGACAACAGCCCCGCCGCGCTCGACCTGACTCGCGCCAATCTGCGTGAGCTGGGCGAGGAGCGTCAAACGATGCTTGTGCTGGCCGATGTCTTGGAGCCGCCGGCCAGGGGTCCCTCGCAGCCGCCCGCTACCCTGGTCTTTCTTGACCCACCCTACCGATCCGGGCTCGGCGCGCCAGCACTGGCCGCTCTTGATGCGCGAGGCTGGATTGCGGATGCGGCGCTGGTCGTGGTCGAAAGCGAGGCGCGCGATCCATTCGCACCGCCCGAGGGCTTCACCCTCCTCGATGAGCGGCGTTATGGGAAAGCCAAGATCCGGTTCTTGAAAAAGGAGGCGTAGGAGAGCCTCTTCACCTTCGTCCGAACAGACGTTCGATATCCGCCAGCTTCAGCTCGACATAAGTGGGGCGTCCGTGATTGCACTGGCCCGAATGGGGTGTCGCCTCCATCTGGCGCAGAAGCGCGTTCATCTCCTCGGCTCCGAGCCGGCGCCCTGCTCGGACACTGCCATGGCAGGCGAGCGTGCCGCAGACCTCCTCCAGCCGCTCCTTCAGCCCCGGCGCATCGCCGAGCTCGGCCAGCTCGTCGGCAAGATCGCGCACCAGGCCCGCCGCATCCACCTGGCCAAGCAGCGCGGGCACTTCGCGCACGACCACCGTGCCAGCCCCGAACGGCTCCAGCACCAGGCCCAACTCCGCCAGCTCGGGCGATCGCGCCGTCAGGCGCGCGGCCGCAGCCTCGTCGAGCTCGACCACCTCGGGCAGGAGCAGGGCTTGGCGCGCAACGCCGCCATTGGCGAGCGCTGTTTTCATGCGTTCATAGACAAGGCGCTCATGTGCTGCGTGTTGATCGACGATCACGAGCCCGTCGGCAGTCTCCGCAACGATGTAGGTGCCATGTAGTTGTGCGCGCGCCGCGCCGAGCGGATAGGTCTGAGCCTCGGGCGCAGGAGCGGCAGGAGGCGGAGCGACCGGCGCTTGGGTTCCTGGAAGCGGCGCGTACAAGGCGTTGGCGCGCTCCGCCAACCCCGCTGACGGCGCGCGCGCGAATGCGGGGGTCGCATAGGGTGCTGGATGCAGCGCGCCGAAAGCCGCGGCGGCCACCGTGGTCGAGGCGCGGTGTCCGGCTTGCGCCAGCGCATGCTTCAACGCCCCCACGATCAAACCGCGGACCAGCCCGGCATCGCGGAACCGCACTTCAGCCTTCGCCGGATGCACATTGACGTCCACCATCTCCGGCGGCAGGTCCAGGAACAAGGCGAGCACCGGATGACGGTCGCGTGCGAGAAAGTCCTGATAGGCTCCCCGCACCGCGCCAAGCAGCATCTTGTCGCGCACCGGCCGTGCGTTGACGAAGAGAAATTGTCCGGCGGCCGTCGCGCGATTGAGCGTCGGCAAGCCGGCATATCCGGAAAGACAACGACCCTCCCGCTCGGCAGCGATCGGCAAGGCATTCTCCGCGAAGTCGCGCCCGAGTATGGCCCCGAGCCGGTCCAGGCGCGCCGCGGCCAGGTCGTCGCTGGTGGCGGCCGGAAGCCTCAACCGCGCGCGCTCGCCATCGGCGAGAGTGAAAGCGATTGCGGGATGGGCCATGGCCAGACGCTGCACGGCGTCCACGGCATGATCGAGCTCCGTGCGCGGCGTCTTCACGAATTTGAGCCGCGCCGGGGTTGCGTAGAATAGGTCGCGCACCTCCACGCGCGTGCCCTCCTGGCCCGTGGCCGGCGCCACCGTCCCGACCGACCCGCCCTCCACGGATATCGACCAAGTCTCGGAGGTCCCGCGCCGCCGGCTGGCGATCCACAGGCGCGAGACCGCTCCGATCGCCGGCAAGGCCTCGCCGCGAAAGCCGAGCGAGCGTATATGCACGAGATCATCTTCCGGCAGCTTGGAGGTGGCGTGCCGCTCGACCGCCAGGACGAGTTCCTCGGGCAACATGCCGGTGCCGTCGTCGGCGACGAGGATCAGGCTCAGTCCGCCCTCGCGCAGAACGATGTCGATCCGCCTTGCGCCGGCATCGATCGCATTCTCGACCAGCTCCTTGACGGCGGCGGCCGGCCGCTCCACCACCTCGCCGGCGGCGATGCGGTTTACAAGCTCCACGGGGAGCCGACGGATCGTCATCCGCGTCCGGCCATCTCCGCGAGATATTCGCGGGCGAGCCGCTTGCCCTCCTCGACCGCCGGCTGGTCGAACGGGTTCACTCCGAGGAGATCGGCGGCGATGATCGTCTCCAGCATGAAGTGCATCATTAGCGCGCCCATTGCCCGTTCGTCCAGGCGCGGCAACGTGATCGCGCGCACTGGCCGCCCGTTCGACGCCAGGGTCTCAAGCGTAGCGCGCTGCTCGGCCTCAAGAAGGTCTCCCATGCTGCGCCCAGCAAGATAGGAAAGCGCCTCGTCATCCGTGAGCTCCGGCGCGACTCGGAGCCCTGCGCCGCTGCGCGCCATCATGATCAGCGTGTAGAACTTATCCGCCGGCCCCGCGAGGTAGAGCTGCAATTGGCTGTGCTGATCGACCGTTCCCATGGCCCGGACCGGCGTGGTGCCGGTGCCGTTCTTGCCAAGGCTTTCCGCCCAGAGCTGCCGAAACCACAGCCCGAATGAGGCGAGCGCGTCGATATAGGGCATCAGCACCGTGGTGTGCACCCCCCGCAGCGAGAGCAGTGCGACGTTGAGCGCGGCGCCGACGGCCGGAGGCGAGTCGGCCGGGTTCGCCGTCAGCGCACGGTCCAGAACCTCGGCCGCGCCCTGGCGAATCGCGATCGGATCCAGCCCCGCGATCATTGCCGGCAGCAGACCCACCAGAGAAAGTGCCGAATAGCGGCCGCCTACCCCTGGATCATGGTCGAGAAGCACGATGCCGTTCTGGTCGGCAAGCCGCCGCAGGGGATTGGCATGCGGCTCGGTTATGACCGCGAAGCGCTCGGCCGCGCGCTCGCGCCCCAGCTTGCGCTGGACTTCCGGAAGCAAAGTGAGGAACTGCATCAAGGTCTCGGCGGTGCCGCCGGATTTCGAGACCACGAGGAATCCGGTCTTCGAAAGATCGAGCTCGCGCAGCAAGGCGGTGAAGGTATCGGGATCGATATTGTCGAAAAAGTGCAGCTTGGGCCGGCCGGGCCGGGGACCGAACGGCGATTCCGCCAACGCCGCCAGAGTCTGCCCGCCGAGGCTCGAGCCGCCGGTGCCCAGCAGGATCACCCGTTCCGAGCCGCGGCACAGACGTTCGGCGACCGCAGCGGGCTGGATAAGGTCGTCCCGCGCGCTCACAAGCGCAAGCAGCGGCAGAACCGATTTCCGCCGCATCTCCAGAAGCTTGCCCAGACTCTCGGCCGTGCGGGCGAGCACGGCCTCGAAATAGGGTAGCTCCAGCCCGTTCCGGCCTATGGATTCGACGAAACAGCGCGAAATGTCGTGTGTGAAGCTCATGGCGGCTCCCAACTCGTCGGCAGGGCGGCGCCTGCGAAGCTTGCAAAGGAACAGACCCGCCTCACCCACCGTTGCAGGTCAGCTCGGTTCCGGCGCTTCGCGCGTTTTCATCACTCCTTCCGGGCGGCCCACCACCACGAATGTCAGTTTCGCCGGATCAAGGCGCCGGGCTATCCGGCGCACATCCTTCAAGGTCACCGATTCGATATAGGAGTTGCGTTTCTGAGGATAATCGATGCCAAGTCTTTGGATTTGAATGCCGACCAGGAACCGCGCGATCGATCCGGTGCTGTCGAGGCGTAGGGCAAAGGAGCCGGTCAAGAACGTCTTGGCGTCCGCGAGTTCCTCAGCGGTCGGGCCCAGCTCTGCCATCCGCTTCCATTCCCCGCGGATCAACTCGATCGATTCGCCGACGCGCGCATTTTGCGTCGCCACCTGACCCTGCCAGATATCGGCATGCTCCAGAGTGTTGAGCCAAGTCGTCACGCCGTAGGCAAGGCCGCGCTTCTCGCGCACCTCCTCGGTCAAGCGCGAGGCGAACCCGCCGCCACCCAGGATGTAGTTGAGGACGAAGGCGGCATAGAAATCCGGATCTTGTCGATCCACTCCCGGTTGCCCGAACACGACGGTGCTTTGCGGCACATCGCGCTCTATCACCGCGACATCGCCGAAAAGGGGGCGCGCGGCGCCGATCTCGGGCCGCTCGGCGCTGGCCGGCATCGCCGCGAAAGTGCGATCGAGAAGCGGGCCCAGCTCGGCTGCGGTAATATCGCCAACCACGCCGATCATCAGCTGGTCGCGCGAAAAGGTCAGAGCCGCCGCATGGCGCAGCTCCTCGAGCGTTATCGCCGCCACAGTCTCGGGCGTGCCGGAGACCGGGCGGCCATAAGGATGATCGGCCAGGCTCATGCGCCAGAACACCTTCGAGGCAATGCGATCGGGATCCTCCGCCTCGCGCGCCAGCATGGCGATCAGTTGTGAGCGCACACGTTCGACGGCGTCCTGGTCCAGGCGCAGCTCGGTCAAGGACAGCCGAAGAAGGTCGAAGGCGAGGTCACGATGCTTGGTAAGCGATCGGATGCTTCCCTCGAAGCTGTCTCGACCGACCTTGAATTCGAAGTCGATCGAATGCTCTTCCAAGAGCTGTTGAAAGGCTTGGCTGTCATACGAACCCGCACCCTCGTTCATTAGGCCCGATAGAAGCTCACCCGTCCCGGGCCGTGTTGCTTCGTCAATGACGGTGCTGCCGCCACGGAACGCGATCGCCACCGAAATGATCGGATTGGCGTGGTTCTCGACCAGCCAGGCTTCGATCCCGCCCGGGCTGACGACGCGCACCACCTCCACCGCAGCCCGCGACGGCAAGGCGGCGAGACACAACAACGATGCAATG
Organism: Alphaproteobacteria bacterium; assembly: GCA_035620695.1. Taxonomy (GTDB): domain Bacteria; phylum Pseudomonadota; class Alphaproteobacteria; order JAREAF01; family JAREAF01; genus JAREAF01. The sequence continues at coordinate 68,817 of DASPGI010000181.1, read as the reverse complement.
CCGAGCGCGGCAAGACGCCGGATCATGCTTCATATCCCCATCAGCTGGTCGGTTTGGGCCGGAGCTCGGAGGTGACCGTGACCTCGGGCCGGGACAGCATGCGCGCCGCCTCGTTCACTTGGGCTACTGTGACCTCGCCGATGCGCTCGGGCCAGGCCTCGAGCTCCTCGATGTCGCGACCGGCCATCAGCGCCGAGCCTATGATCTGGGGCGCAGTCTCCAGATTGTCGCGGGCGAGCACGGCCCGATCCTGAAGCTGCTGCTTGGCACGCGCGACCTCCTCCTCCGTAACGCCGGTTTTCACCAGCTCGGCGATCACCGCTTCGACGGCGGTTTCGATCTCCTTCAAATCGCCGCCCTGGCGCGGTGAGGCCCAGACGACGAAGCCGGTGGGATCGAGCGAGTCCGGGCTGTAGGCTGATCCGGAATCGGTGGCGATGCCGCGCTCCACGGCGAGGTTGCGATAGAGGCGACTGACCGTGCTGCCGCCAAGAATTTCGGAGAGAATCTGGAGGGCGTAGACGCGCGCGCCACCGCCCGATCCGTGACTGGGTGCGAGCCACCGGCGCGACCAGGAGGGCTGTCGCACTTGTGCGCTCTCCAGGACCACGCGGCGTGGGGCATAGGCCTGCGGCTCCTGCGGGCGGGCGCGTTCGGGTAGCGGGCGCGCGGCAATCTTTCCGTAGGTGCGCTCGGCCATGGCCTTGACCGCCTCCGCAGTGACATCCCCCGCGACGATGACCACCGCATTGTTTGGCGCGTACCAACTCTTATAGAAGTCGAGCGCATCCTCGGTTGTCAGGCTGCGGATCTCGTGCTCCCAGCCGATGATTGGCTCGCGATAAGGATGGTTGAGGTAGAAGGCGGCGGTCGCCATCTCGCCGAGTTTGGCTGGGGGATCGTTCTCGATCCGCTGTCGCCGCTCCTCGAGCACGACGTCGCGCTCGGGTAACACTACATCATCGATCAGCACCAGATTGGCCATCCGGTCGGCTTCGAGTCCCATGACCAGCTCCAGCCGGTCGACCGCGACGGATTGGAAATAGGCGGTCGTGTCCTGGGAGGTGAACGCATTCTCCGACCCGCCATTTCGGGCGACGATGCGGGAGAATTCGCCGGGTGGGTGGGTCTTCGTTCCCTTGAACATCAGATGTTCGAGGAAGTGAGCGATGCCCGACTTTCCCCAAGGTTCGTCCGCAGCACCCACCCGATACCACACCATGTGGGTGGCGATCGGTGCGGAGTGGTTCTCCACAATCACAAGCTGGAGTCCATTGGGGAGAACATAGCTCGTCGGATCGAATACCCGAGCTTCGGTCGAGTTTGCGAACAACATGCCCGTGATCAGCAGGCAAGAGAGCAGTCGTAGAGCGCGGCCCACGGCTCCTCCAATCGAGATTCTGAACGCCAGGAGGGTCTGGGCGCGCACCCTACCCGCTTCGGTCGGTGGCGGAAAGTGAACAATCGTTCACGGTCTGATCCATCCCACGCCCCCCGAGACTTCGCGGCGCCGCCGCCTAGAAGACCCCTTCCAAGAGCGCCTTCTTGCGACGCTTGATGACCGGCGTCTCGCCGGCTGTCACCGGTAGACCTTGCTCGGCATTGGCCTTCAGCCGCTCCGCCTCCGCCGCGGCATCGACGACTTCACCCGCCGGCTCCGGCTCGCGCCAGAAGATCAGGCCTTCCAGGAAGCTGCGGTCGACAGCCTCAAACCCACCCTCCTGGTTGAGCGTCTCGCGGATCGCCGGGTCGACCTGATCGGCGCCGGCCCGGGCGAGGAGAGCCGTCTCCCCGGAAGATTGCGAGCTTTCGAAATCCAGTCCCGAGCCGAAAACCAGACCGGATTGGGAACCGACCACCGCGGAGCGCGCCTGCGTCTGAGAGGTGTCTTCCTGGGGCCGCGGCACGCCAGGCTGCGGCGGACGCAGATTGTAATCCGGCGGCAGGGTCAAGGGCGCATGGCGCACCACCGTGAACTCGTCGGGGCCGCCCCGTTCGATCCCGAAGGTGTTGCGCAGGCTCGAACAACCAGCCAGAGCCGCCGCAAGGACAACGGCCACTGTCAAGACGAAGAAGCGATCGGTCATCGTATTACCGGTCAATGGCTCGACGTGCCGCCGTCTTTTTAGACCCTTCAGAGCGGCGGAACAACCCATCGCTGATCAAAAAGAGTACCCCGATCGTGATGGCCGAATCGGCGATGTTGAACGCCGGCCAATGATATCCGGCCCAGTGAAAGTCCAGGAAATCGACAACCGCCCCGAAACGCAGCCGGTCGATGACATTGCCGATTGCCCCGCCTATCACCAATCCCACGCCCGTGGCCGGTAAGCGCTGATCGATACGGCGCAGCCAGAAGCCAAGGCCGATCGAGATCACCAGGGCCAGCCCGGCCAGCGCAAAAGGCGCATAGAGCTCCTCGCTTTGGAACAGGCTGAAGCTGATGCCGCGGTTCCAGGCGAGCACCAGATTGAAGAAAGAGGTGATCTGAACCGGGTCGGCTCGAGTGGAGAAGAAATCGAGGACCGCCCATTTGGCCGCCTGATCGGCCAGCATGACCGCCGCCGCCAGAACGAGACCGTAGCGCAGCATCCCCGCCCCCCTAGCCCTCGACGCCGACCAGCGCCGATACTACATCGACGCAGCGCAGGCACAGGGAAGCATGCTCGCTCCGGTTGCCCACCTCGGGAAGGACGCGCCAGCAGCGCTCACACTTTTCGCCTTCCGCCGGCACCGGCATCACTCCGACGCCGGGCACGTCCGGTAGCGTAAATGCGCCATCGGGTGGTGGACCCTCGATCAGTCCGATATTCGAGGTGATCGCGATCTCGGCAAGATCGAGACCGGCCAGCGCCTCGCGATGGGCGCCGGTCATGAAGACCCGCGGCGCCGCCTGCAGGCTGGAGCCGATGCGCTTGGCGGCGCGCTCCAACTCAAGCGCGCCGGTGATGACCCTGCGGATATCGCGAATCTCGACCCATTTCCTCGCCAGGTCTTCATCGCGCCAAGCGGCGGGAATGTCCGGGAAGAGGCGCAGATGGACGCTCTCCTCTTCGCTGACCCGCCGATTATGCCGCCAGGCCTCCTCGGCGGTGAAACAGAGGATAGGCGCAAGCCAGGCGGTGAGGCAGGAGAAGACCGCGTCCAGCACGGTGCGGCAGGCCCTGCGGCGCGGCGCGTCGAACCGGTCGCAATAGAGGCTGTCCTTGCGGATGTCGAAATAGAAGGCCGAGAGATCGACCGCGCAGAAATTGTGGAGCGCGGTGAACAGATTGTGGAAGTCGAAATCCACGGCCGAGCGGCGCACCAGGAGATCCAGTTCCCACAACCGGTGCATGACCCAGCGCTCCAGCTCCGGCATCTCTTGAATTTCGAGCCTCTCGGCATCCGAAAAGCCGGCGAGATTGCCGAGCAGATAGCGCAACGTGTTGCGCAGACGACGATAGGCTTCCGCATGGTGCTTCAAGATCTCCGGACCGATGCGCAGATCGTCCGAATAGTCCGAGGCGACCACCCAAAGGCGCAAGATGTCGGCGCCATGCTGCTTCATCACATCCTGTGGCGATACCACATTGCCGAGCGACTTCGACATCTTGCGGCCCTGCTCGTCGAGCACGAACCCGTGGGTCAGCACCGCCTCATAGGGAGCGCGCCCCCGCGTCCCGCAGGATTCAAGCAGCGAGGAATGGAACCAGCCGCGATGCTGGTCGGAGCCCTCGAGATAGAGCGAGGCGGGCCAGGCCAGTTCCGCCCTTCGCTCCAGCACATAGGAATGGGTCGAGCCGGAATCGAACCAGACATCGACGATGTCGGTCACCTTCTCCCATTCCTCGGCATTCTGATCCTCGCAGAGAAAGCGTTCGGCCGGGCTCGCGAACCAGACATCCGCGCCTTCCTTCTCGACCGCGTCGGCGATGCGATCGATCACCCGCTGGTCGCGCAAGGGCTCGCCCGTGCGCCTGTTGAAAAAGACCGCGATCGGCACGCCCCAGGCGCGCTGGCGCGAGATGCACCAATCCGGCCGTTGTTCGATCATCGAGTAGAGCCGGGTCTGTCCCTGGGGCGGCACGAAGCGGGTTTCCTCGATCGCCTTCAGCGCGCTAACCCTGAGCCCCCGCGCCTCCATCGAGATGAACCATTGCGGCGTCGTGCGGAAGATCAGCGGCGCCTTCGAGCGCCAGGAATGCGGATAGGAATGGACCAGCCGGCCGCGATCGAGCAGGGCTCCCGCCTCCTCAAGGGCCTTCGCCACAGGCTCGTCCGCCTTGTAGACATGGATGCCGGCGAAGAGGGGCACATGCGCAAGGAAGGTGCCGTCGTCGGCCACGGTTTCCGGCAGCTCAAGGCCAAATTCGCGCCCCAGCTCAAAATCTTCCGCCCCATGGCCGGGCGCCGTGTGCACAAGCCCGGTGCCTTGCTCAGTCGTCACATGCGCGCCCGGCAGCAACGGCACCTCGAAGTCGTAGCCGCGTCCGTGCAGCGGATGGCGGCATAGGGTACCGCGCAAGGCTTCGCCCTTGAAGCTGGCAAGGACGCGCCACTCAGCTATGCCGACTTCCTTGGCGATGCTTTCCGCCAAAGCGGCGGCGATCACCAGCCGCTCGCCAAGCTTGGCCCGGCTCTTATCGGCCAGCGATTCGACCTCGATCATCGCGTAGTCGATCTCCGGCCCGTAGGCAATGGCGCGGTTTCCGGGGATGGTCCAGGGTGTGGTGGTCCAGATCGCGACCGAGGCGCCGGCCAGCTCGGGCCGGTCGGTGTGGGTCACCGGGAAACGGACCAGCACCGTGGTCGAGCTGTGGTCATGATATTCGGTCTCGGCCTCAGCCAGCGCCGTTTTCTCCACCGGCGACCACAAGATCGGCCTCGCCCCTTTGTAGAGACTGCCGTTCATGAGGAACTTGCCGATCTCGCGGATGATCTGCGCCTCGGCATCGTAGGCCATCGTGGTGTAGGGATTGCTCCAGTCGCCCTCGACGCCAAGCCGGCGGAACTCGCGCCGCTGCACCTCGATCCAGCGCTCCGCGAACTCCCGGCACTCCCGGCGAAACTCGGCAATTGGCACTGCATCCTTGTCGCGGCCTTTGGCCCGGTACTCCTCCTCGACCTTCCATTCGATCGGCAGGCCGTGGCAGTCCCAGCCCGGAACATAGGGCGCGTCCTTGCCCAGCATCTGCTGGAAGCGGTTGACCACGTCCTTGAGGATCTTGTTCAGCGCGTGGCCGATATGGATGGCGCCATTGGCGTAGGGAGGCCCGTCGTGAAGTACGAACTTCTCGCGCCCGCGCGCGCTCTGCCGCAGCCGCTTATACAGGCCCATCTCTTCCCACAGGCGCAGTATCTCCGGCTCGCGTTCCGGCAAATTGCCGCGCATTGGAAAGTCGGTCTGAGGAAGGAATACGGTCTGCTTATAGTCCACCACAAAAACGATCCCGCTCTTTTGACAACGGAAGGCTAGGAAAAGGCGCCGATCAGCCCGCAAGAATGGCGCGGGCGGCAGCCGTGTCCCGGGCGATTTGTGCCTGCAAAGCCTCGAGCCCGTCAAATTTCTTTTCCGGGCGCATAAATTCGATCAGACGCACCCTGAGATGGCGGCCGTAAAGATCGCCATCGAAGTCGAAGAGATGGACTTCCAACCGCTCGACGAGCCCTGCGACCGTCGGGCGCCGGCCAAGATTGGCCACGCCGCGATGCCACTCGGTGGCGGCGCCATGATCTATTCCGGCTTCAACCGCATAGACGCCGAAGGCCGGTCGCAGATAGTCGCCAAGCCCGATATTGGCAGTGGGAAACCCGAGCCGCCGGCCGCGCGCATCGCCATGCTCGACCCGCCCCTCGATCTCCCAAGGACGGCCGAGCAGAGTCGCCGCGCGCCGAGGCTCTCCCGCTTTTAAAGCCTCTCGGATCGCGGTCGAGGAGTAAACGGTGCCCTCCGGACCGGCAACTGGCGCAAGGGCGGTTACGGCAAAACCCAACCGCCCGCCAAATTCGCTCAACCTGTCGACCGTGCCGAGCCGGTCGTGGCCGAACACGAAATCGGCGCCGACCAGGATGTGCGTCACCGCCATGCCGGTGACCAGCACATCCTCGACGAAAGCCTCAGCGCTCTTTTCCGACAGCGCCCGGTCGAACGCCAGCACCACCATGACCTCCACGCCCAGCGCCTCGATTGCATGGGTCTTAGGTCGCAGGGGAGTGAGCCGAAAAGGCTCCGAATCCGGCCGGAACAACATGCGCGGATGGGGCTCGAAAGTGAGCACCGCAGGCCGAACGTCGAGAGCGCGCGCTTTTTCCACCGCAGCGGAGATGACGGCCTGATGGCCAAGATGAACGCCGTCGAAATTGCCGATCGCCACCGCCGATCCGCGCGCATCGGGAGGCAGTCCCGAGGAGTGACGGAAAATGCGCAAACCGGTCACGGCGCTGGACTGCGGCATCGCTCGGAATCAGGGGCGCCGGACAATAGAGCGAGGACAGTCTCTTGGCCAGCGGCAAGCCCGCCGCACGGGCCGTCTTCCCCGCCCCACCCCGGGTCCAGCCGAGCGCTATTTGTTCAGAGCGGCCCCGCGCCCCCGACGCCCGCCGGGGCCTCGACGAGCAGAGGTTCCCCCGCCTTTCGGGCGACTCCAATCCACCGATCCTGCCGATTTGATCAACAGGAAAACGCGCTGGCGCAGCTCCGGATCATCGATTTTGTGATAGTAGCGAACCAACTGCAGGGTCCGAGGATCGTCCAGAAGCCCTGAATCGCGCCCGCGCTCGCCACTGGCATCCGCTCCTGGAAGTGCGCCGTCCAGGAAATAGGTCACCGGCACCTTCAGGAGCCGGGCCAACTCCAGGAGCCGGCGCGGAGCGACGCGATTGTCGCCGCGCTCATATTTCTGGACTTGCTGAAAACTGACCCCGAGGACTCGTCCGAGAGCCGTTTGACTAAGGCCGAGCTCCAGCCGTCGCCGGCGGATCTGCCGGCCGACGAAGATGTCGACCGGATCGGGTGCTTCTTCGGGACGGGGCTTGGGCATGCTGGGGCCTCGTTTCTTGGTTGCGGGAGCCGATCACATTAGTTGCATCACTTTTCGGTTCGGCGCAAGCCCTGATTGCAGCAGCATAATGGTTACGTTCCAGAGGAGGATCCGGCAACTTCCGGGCCGTGCCGCCGCCGGGGCCCAGGCCGGCGCTGCCGGCGCGGCCGAGCGAACCCCTGCATCGCCATCTTGAGAAAAGCGTCCGCCGCGGGCGAAAGACGGCGATGAGCGGAGGTCAGCGCCGCATATTCGACCTCGACCCCGTCCCGAAACGGCCTGACCGCCGCACCCAAGCCCTTCAATATCTCGCCGGTAAAGCCCTCCACGATCGCGACGCCTGCCCCTGCGGCCGCGACCGCGCCGGCTACTGCGGAAAGCGAAGTCTCGACCCGCACCTCGGCCCTGACCCCGGCCCGGGCGAGGGACCCCTCAAGGCTCGCGCGCAAGCGCGTCGAGCGATAGGGCGCGATGAGAGCCTCGCCGGCGAGATCGGACGGACGAACGCTTGCTTGATTGGAGAGCCGATGTGTCGACGCAAACACGGCGACCGCGCGCACTGGAGGAAGCAGATGGATCCTCACCGCCGGGTGCGAAGCGGCAGTGGTGGTGAAGCCGAGGTCATAAGCTCCATCGGCGATCCATTCGGCGATCTCGGCCGAGCCCCCGTCGATCAGATCGACGCCCAGCTGAGGCCGGCCGGCAAGGAACCGGGCGAGGATCTCCGGCAGCACCCCGACCGCAAGCGCCGGGATCGCCGCGACGCGCAGCCGGCCAGCCCGGCCCTGCCGAATTTCCGAGGCTGCCTTTGCGATCCGGTCCAATCCGACAAAGCACCGGTCGACCTCGCGGGACAGTGCGACCGCGCCAGGCGTAGGCCGAATACGCCCGCGATCGCGCTCGAACAGATCAAAGCCGAGACTGCGCTCCAGATCGCGGACAAGACGGGAGACCGCCGGCTGGCTGAGCCGCAGATGATCGGCCCCGGCCGTGATGCTGCCCATGAGCATCACGGCGCGGAACGCTTCGAGTTGACGTGGTTTCATTGCATAACAAACCGGCATGGAGTGCGGCAGAATTGGCATTGGACGTAATACTGGGCCGTTAGTCAAATCCTGCTTCTAGGGGTGTGCGCAAAAGCTGGCCGGCGCTTCCGCGCAGCCCGCAGGAAAGGCCAGGGCCCAATGAGGTTTCCCACTTCTCCGGTCGTGCTCGACCAGGATCAACTCTGGCGGGCCGGGCTCGATCGCGACTACCAAGGCATGATCAGGGCGGCGCGGCAGGCTCTTCTGGACCTGGAGGCGGGGCTGGCGGCGGGCGCGAAGGCGACCGTCGCCCCTCGCGATGGGGAGATCCGCGACTTCGTCGACCCCGAGCGCGGCGGCTTCGATTTCGCCTCCGAAGATCTGGACTGGAAGCTGAGCGCGCTGGTGAGCGTCAACCGCCGTCATGGCGCAGTGAAGATCGTCGGCGCCAACGCCTATAACCGCTGTCTCGGCCTGCCGCGTTCACGCTCAACCATCCTTCTGTTCGACAAGCTTACCATGCTGCCGCTGGCGATGCTGGACGGCACCGACATCTCGGCCGTGCGCACCGGCGCTTATGCATCGATGGCCGCCGATTTGTTCTACGCACCGCGCCGCGCCGGTTCGGTCGTGATGTTCGGGGCGGGGCGAATCGCGGAGGCGGTGATCCGGTGTCTGGACGCCAGCCATGCCGGGAGGATTGGTCGCATCACCCTGATGGCGCGCGATGCAAGCCGGGCCGAGGCTTTCGCCGGGCGCCTGCAGGGCGCGGTTTCGATTGAGCTCGCCGTCGCTCGCGATCGCAGCCCCTTGGCCGACGCCGATCTCTTGATAACCGCGACGACGGCGCGCGGGCCGGTCGTCGCGGCCGAAGAGATTCCGCCGCGCATCACCACCCTGCTCTTGGGCGGCGATGAACTGCCTGAACCCTATATCGAGGCGACCCTCGCCGACGGGCTGGTCTACTGCGACAACGCCGCCGCCGTCGCCCATCGCAACGTGCAAAGCCTTGCGCTCCATTGCTCGCGACGGGGCGGCTGCCTGACGCAGGCCCCTGTCCGCAGCCTTGCCCAGGAGATGCTTCATCCGGTCTGGGAGGCGGGTCGCGCGGTGCATGTGAGCTGCATCGGTCTTCCGGTTCTGGACCTCTATGTGACGGAGTATCTTTACGACCGGCTGGAGGCGGTCGAGCGGCTCGCCGTCCCTGAGCTGAGGCGAGCGGGATGATCTCGACCGGGTTGGCCAGTCTGAAGAGGCGCCCGGTGGCGCTCATCGCCATCGGCTACATGTTCACGACCAACCTGGATTCGATCTTCGTCATCCCGCTTCTGCCGGTGCTGCATGGCGGCACGCCGGGGCAGGTGGCGCGCGACGTCGCTTTCGCATTGTCGATACGGTTGGGAGCATCCTTGCTGCTGTCCCTGCTTCTGCCTGTCCTGGCGCCGCGGGCGGACAATGCGCGCTTGCTCCTGGCCTCTTCGCTCATGAAGGCCGCGGCATTCGCCTCCATCTTGGCGCTGCCGACCCCCCTCGACCTCTGGTGCTTCGCCTTTCTGGCGGGCGCTGGGACCGGCGCTCTGCGTCCGATCGTGCGCGCGGTCATCGCCGACGAAACGCGTGGGCGCGAGCAGGCCCTGGCCTTTCAAGGCCTGTTCCTGGCCATGAACCTCGCCTTCGTGCTTGGACCGCTTTTGGCGGAGGTCGCCATAAGGCTGGGGCGCGTGGAAGCCGGCCTGGTCATGGTCACGGCACTGGAACTCGGGGCCGGCCTTGCCGCCTATAGGCTGATTCCCTCCCGCGTCGGGGCGGGCCGCCCGCAGGACGAGGCCATCAGAGAGGGCCGCCCCTCGAGCGGATTGGAACTGCGCCTTTGGCTGGTGATGGGGCAGACGCTGCTCGCCTATGCGGCGGTCGGCTTTCTGATCGCCTCGCTCGTGCTCTACCAGTCGATCAACCCGCCGCTGGCGCCCTGGCGCAATCTCCTGCTCAGCGCCGAGGGGCTGGCAGTGATCGCGGTACAGATTGCACTGATGCCGCTCTTCTGCCGGCTTCCGCGCGGTCTGGCCCATGCGACCATTGCGCTATCGACAGGCGTCGGGCTGGCGCTTTGCTTTTCAGTCTGGCTGCCCTTGGTCTTTGTCGGTCTTGCCCTGTTCGCACTCGGCGAATGCCTGGTGATGCCGCTCTCGCAACTTGAACTGTCGGAGCAGGCGGCGCCCTGGCGACGCCGCCGCGTCTTTGCGATGGCGATGGTGGCTGCGGCCTTGGGCGAGATCGCCGGCGCGTGGTTGGCCTTCGCCGTCAGCCGAGCGGACGCGCTGCGCATCGAGAGCGCGACCGCCGCGCAGATCCTTGGCGTTTTGATCGGCTGTGCGCTGGCCATGCTGGCCTGGGCGTCAGTGCGCCGGCGTGCGGGCCGGGCCCGAAGCGCTGATCTCGGCGGCCGGTTGGCAGAAGAACGCCGCTAAAGGCTGGAGAGGAGGAGGAGAATGATGATGAATGGACGGCGGCGCATCCCGGATCCGGTGGACCGGCATGTGGGCGCACGCATTCGCGAGCGGCGATTGGCCCTGTCGCTTACTCAGGCCGAGCTTGCACGCGCACTTGGGCTCAGCGAACAGCAGATGCGGCGGATCGAACGGGGCAAGAGCAGGCTTACCCCGCGCCAGCTCCTCGCCCTGTCAAACCGGCTGCAGGTCGGATCGGGCTATTTTCTGGAAGGTGCAATCGCTGGAAATGATGCAGTGCCCGAAGGCCCCGAGGAGATCGAAATCATCCGAAGCTTCCGCTCCATCCGCAACGACGGCATGCGCCGGGACCTTTTCTTGCTGGTGCAAGCGGCCGCGCGACGCTCCTTGTCCAAGATCGTCCGGGAGAAGCCGGCCTGAAGCAAAGCGAGGTTATTCGGCAGCGTTCGTCAATCGGCGCGGCACCATCAACACCGCTTCGCCCTCGATCACTGTAACGTCGCCGACACGGCAGATGGTCTTGAGCCGCACCCGCCCCTTGGCCTCGTCCACCTCGATGACCTCGACGCGCGTGTGAACGGTGTCTCCCGCGCGCACCGGCGCCGTGAACCTCAGATTCTGGCTGACATAGATGCAGCCCGGCCCGGGCAGCTTGTTGCCAAGCACGGTCGAGATGAAGCTGGCGGTAAGCATTCCATGCGCGATGCGCCCCTTGAAGCGCGTGCCCTCGGCGAATTCCTGATTGAGATGCACCGGATTCTGATCGCCCGAAACGCCGGCGAAAAGGATGACATCGGCTTCCGTCACGGTGCGCGCATAGGCTGCGGACATGCCCGGCCGAAGATCCTCCAAGAAGAACCCGTGAAGTTCGCCCGGCTGACCCCGCGAAGGGGAGATCTGATTCATCGCTTCCCGACCAAAAGTGTTATTGCAGCGCAACAAAGGTCAACTATAGCGATTGACCGATATCGAAACAAGCACGGTAAGGACGACGCCTATATCTTCCTCCTGCAAGGGTTTAGAAGATGACAATCTTAACGGCTTCTAAAAACGCCAACGCCAGGTCTCCATGTCGCGTTGCAAAATCAGTCGGCCACACCCGATTGTGGGCCGGATCCGAGGAGCCCCAACTAGATAGGGGGTCCTCCAAGATTTCCTCGTTCCTAGGGCACAACAGATGTTTCGACTCCGCGACTCCATCGCCCATTTCATTCGAACCGAAGCGGCCTCGGGGCTGCTTTTGCTGGCGAGCGCCGGGCTCGCGCTCATCGCCGCGAATTCAGCCTTCGAGGGGCTTTACACAGCTTTTTTGGACCTGCCTGTCGGCGTTCGCGTGGGCACGCTCGAACTCGAAAAGCCGCTGTTGCTGTGGATCAATGACGGGCTGATGGCGATCTTCTTCCTTCTGGTCGGGCTCGAGATTAAGCGCGAGCTTCTCGAAGGCGAGCTCTCCACCCGCGAGCAGGCAATGCTGCCCTGCCTGGGCGCGCTTGGGGGCATGCTTGTTCCGGCGCTGGTATACGCCGCCGTGAACTGGAGCGATCCCGTTGCCCTGCACGGCTGGGCCATACCCGCCGCCACCGACATAGCCTTCGCATTGGGCGTCGTTGCCCTGCTCGGGAATCGAGTCCCCGCCTCGCTCAAGGTGTTTCTCGTGGCGTTGGCGATCATCGACGATCTTGGAGCGATTGTGATCATCGCCCTATTCTATTCGGGCGAGCTGTCGCTCTGGTCGCTAGGTCTGGCAGCGGGGGTGTTGTTCGGTCTGCTGATGCTGAACCGGCTCGGAGTGACACGCATTGCTCCCTACATGTTGCTCGGGATCGCGCTTTGGCTGTTCGTGCTCAAGTCCGGCGTCCATGCCACCCTGGCAGGCGTAGCCGTCGCCTTCGCCATTCCCATCGCCGAAAACGGAACGGGCCGTTCCCCCCTTGCTTCGCTCGAATCGGTTCTGCATCCGTGGGTGGCCTTCCTGGTGATGCCGGCGTTTGCCTTCGCCAATGCCGGCGTGTCCTTTGCCGGGATCACGCCGGCGCAACTCTTTGCCGGTGTGCCGCTCGGGATCGCGCTCGGCCTGTTCGTGGGCAAGCCCATCGGCGCTTTCGGGGCGGCGTGGCTGGCGATCCGCGCGGGCTGGGCGCGGATGCCGGAAGACGCGGACTGGGGCCTGCTCTACGGCATCTGCATGCTTGCCGGGATCGGTTTCACCATGAGCCTTTTCATCGGCACGCTAGCTTTCGAGCCGACCTCCTACGCACCTCCGGTGCGCTTAGGCGTCCTGGCCGGCTCGGTGCTTTCGGGCATCAGCGGCTTTATTGTGCTGAGGGCGCTGAGCTCTCGACCGATTCTGGCAAGAAGCGGCGACTGACAGCGCAAACAAGCCACATCAGGTGACCGGCGACCCGAGGAATACTTGCCCGTCGAGGCATGCCCTGAGCGAGGAGCTGCTTGGTGCGAACGCAGCCACCCCGCCGCGTGTTGTCCACGATAGCGGGAAGGAGCCGCCCATGCCCAAACCCGATCCCATCACCGCGCCGCCGGCGAGCGCGCAGGACGTCACCGATATCATCGGTCCCGCCGAGGAACGGCTTGTGCTCGATATCCTGGCGACGAAGGCGACGGTGCCCGAGGTCAGTGCGGCTTATCACTGGCTCACCGCAGATGACCATCTGGGCGGCGATCTCGCCAAACCGATGACAGGCCGTGTGAGGTCGGTTTACGAGTTGCTCAAGGCCGATCTGGAGCCTCCCGAGGAAGAGCGCTGACCCCGCGCTGAGTGCAAGAGAGCCCAAGTAAGCTCGTGCTTGTTGACGCTGAGATGCAGGAGCCGCGAGCCCGGCACCTCGGCGAAGGCGCGCACGGTTTGGTGATCGGTCGCCCCCTGGAACTTGATCGTGCAAAGAAAATTCTGTGCGCGCCCGGCCTCCAGCCACCGCCGCACCAGCCGCAGAAGGCGCGCGGGATAGCAGACAACATCCGAGAAAAGCCAGTCGACCGGTCCGATGGCCGCAGGATCGAGCGCAAAGGCGCTGTACCTGAGCTGGGCAACGCCGGGCAGCGCGGCGACAGCAGGATCGAGCAGCGCCTTGTCCACGCTGATCACCTGTGCCCCCAGCTTCTGCAGCGCCCATGTCCAGCCGCCCGGACTTGCCCCGAGATCGAGGCAAATCTCTCCGGCGCTCGGCCGCCGGCCGATTAGGGTGAATGCCTCCCACAGCTTCAGATAGGCGCGACTCGGCGGTCCAGTGCGATCCTCCAGGAAGCGCACTTCGCCATGAGGAAAAGGACTGGAGCAACGGGGCGAATTGAGGATGGTGTGCGGATCCAGGAGGGTCCAGGAGCCGAGCGGCGCTGTTGGCGGAGCCTCGCCGAACGTCAAAGGCTTGCCTGAGAGTTTCGGCAGTTGCGTCTGAATCAGCGCGGCGCGGCGATGAAGCTGGAAATCGTAAAGCGCCCAGTTGCGCTGGACCCTGCGCAGTTTCCTGACGCCATCGCCGATCGAGGCGATCTGGATGCGTTGCGGCTCGTACCAGATGTTCTGCGCCCAGGCCGCGGGTCGAACCGGACCCGGCATCAGGACCAGCCTGCCATGCACGGCCGTGGGCGCGCCCAGCTCCTCCAGGAGCGGCTCGAGAAATCCTTCCGGCGCAAGATAGCCGGTTTCAGCAGCCCCGCTCAGTAGCGCACCTCGACAAGGTAGAGCCCGCATGCCGGCGCAGTCGGCCCGGCCTGGCGACGGTCGCGCGCCTCGAGCGCGCGTACCAGATCGGATTCCGACCAGCGCCCCTCGCCCACCAGTTTCAAGCTGCCGACCATGTTGCGGACCTGGTGATGGAGGAAGGAGCGCGCCTCGGCATGCACGACGACCTCCTCCCCATGACGCGCGACCTCCAGACGATCCAGGGTCTTCACCGCCGAGGCGGCCTGACAGAGGCTGGCGCGAAAGCTGGTGAAATCGTGTCGGCCGAGCAGATGCCCGGCGGCGCGGTGCATCGCGTCCGCGTCGAGCGGCTGCGGTACGCGCCAAGCGCGTCCCGCATCGAGGGCCAGCGGCGCGCGGCGGTTGATAATCCGGTAGCGATAGCATCGCTGCTTGGCCGAGAACCGGGCGTGGAACCCTTGCGGCGCGGGCTCGGCCGTCAATACCGAGACGGGCAGCGGTTTCAGGTGGAAGTTGAGCGCATCGCGGAGCGTGTCGGCCGTCACCTCGCGCGACAGATCGATCTGCGCCACCTGACCCAGCGCGTGCACACCCGCATCCGTGCGGCCGGCGGCGGTCGCGGTCACCGCCTCTCCGCAGAATCGCAGCACCGCCTCCTCCAATGCCGCCTGCACGGAAGGACCATTCGCCTGCCGCTGCCAGCCGACGAAGCCGCCCCCGTCATATTCCAAAGTGAGCTTGTAGCGCACGGTCACGGGAGCACGGCGCCGAGCGGGATCGGATAGCCCCGCAGCAACGCCTCGTCCGACATTGGCCGCCGGCCGGAACGCTGCACCTGGGTGAGCCGCAAGGCGCCGGAGCCGCAGGCAACCGTCAAGCCCGGCCCAAGGACCGTGCCCGGAGCGGCCGCGCCCTCAGCATCGATGAGGCGGCACTTGAGCGCCTTGATCCGTTCGCCGACGATCGAGAACCAGCATCCCGGCCAGGGATCGAAGGCGCGCACCTCGCGTTCAAGTTGCGGTGCGGATTTCCTCCAATCGAGCCGCGCCTCAGCACGGCTGAGCTTTGCGGCATAGGTCACGCCCTGCGAGGGCTGGGCACGCGCCTCTAGCCTCCCGGCGGCAAGGGCCCCGAGCCAGACAGGCAGGAGTTGCCGGCCTCGTTCGGCGAGCTTGGCGGTCAGGCTGCCGCCGGTCTCGTCCGGCGCGATCGGGACGCGATCGGCCGCTAGGATCGCTCCGGTGTCCAGGCCTTCCTCCATCCGCATTAATGTCAGACCGGTTTGCGCATCGCCCGCCTGGATCGCGCGTTCGATCGGCGCAGCGCCACGCCAGCGCGGCAGCAAGGATGCATGAAGATTGACGCAGCCGAGTCGCGGGGCATCAAGAATCTCCTTCGGCAAAAGAAGCCCGTAGGCGACGACCACCGCCACATCGAGATCGAGCGACGTAAATGCGCGCTGAACTTCAGGTTCACGCAAACTTGGCGGGCAGCGCACCAACAGGCCTCGTTCCGTCGCGAAGGCGGCGACGGCGCTCTGACGCTCGCGGTGGCCCCGTCCGGCCGGGCGCGGCGGCTGGGCATAGACGGCTGCGATCTGATGCCCGGCCTCGATCAGGCCGGTGAGGCACGGCACGGCGAACTCGGGCGTGCCCATGAAGGCGAGCGTAAGGCGCATGGCGCCTTCTCCTATCCCCGCGCCGGGCAACCGGGCAAGCGGCTAAGGCCTCGGATACTCGATGATCCAGGGCTCCGCCCGGCCGGCCGCGACCCAATCGCGCATGGGCGGATGGTCGAACAGCGCATCGCAATAGTCGGCGCTCACGGCCGAGATCGGGACGGCATAGCTGCGCAGGCGCGTGGCGACCGGGGCGAACATGGCGTCCGCCCCGCAGAAGGCACCGAACAGGAATGGGCCGCCCGTGGGCTTGGCCACCCGGCACTCCGCCCAGATGGTCTCGACGCGGCGGATTTCCTCGGCGACAGGATCGGGATAGGCGCGCGGCGCGGGCGCGCGTTTCAGGTCCATGGGCAGATCCCGGCGCAACTGCGCGAACCCCGTATGCATTTCGGCCGCGATCGCGCGGGCATGAGCGCGCGAGGTGCGATCCCTTGGCCACAGCCCGGCTTCCGGCACAAGCTCGGCCAGATGTTCGATGATCGCTATCGTCTCCCAGATCCGTAGATCCCCGTCGATCAGAACCGGCACGCGGAGCGAAGGCGAGTACCGGGCCAGAGCCGCGGGGCTTTCGGGCCGGTCGAGCGGGATCAGGATTTCATCGAAGGGCAGGCCGGTCTGCTTCAACGCCAGCCAGCCGCGCAACGACCAGGAAGAATAGGCCTTGTTGCCGATAACGAGCGTTCGCGCAGGCATGGCGGGTCAGGGCTCGCGCTGCGCGGCCTCGGTCCATTCCCGCATTGCCGGAAGCGCCAGCACGGCGTCGCGATAGGCCGCCAGCCTTGGGTCGAGCGGCACTCCGTAGCGATGGAAGCGCGTCACCACCGGCGCATACATCGCATCCGCCGCGGTGAACTTGCCGAACAGGAATGGCCCGTGGCCGCCGAATCGCCCTCGGCATTCCGCCCAGATCGACTGAACGCGCTCGATATCGGCGGCCGCCTCGGAGGGCCATTCACCCCGTGCTGGCTCCCGTTTCAGATCCATCCCCAAATGCTGGCGTAGGGCTGCGAAGCCGGAATGCATCTCGGCCGAGACCGCGCGGGCAACCGCCCGGGCGGAGCGGTCGGCCGGCCAGAGCTCCGCCTCGGGTTTCAGTTCGTTCAGATATTCGAGGATGGCGAGCGAGTCCCAGATGCCGAGCGCGCCATCAATCAGATAGGGCACCTTGCCCGAGGGCGAGTAATTCAAGATTTCCGCCTTCGTCTCGGGACGGCGTAGCCGCACCAGCACCTCGCGAAAGGGCAGGCCGATCTGTTTCAGGGCGATCCACGGGCGCAAGGACCAGGACGAGAACTGCTTGTTGCCGATGACCAGTGTCAAATCCGCCATGGGATCCTCATCTTTCCGGGCCGAGCGCATGGGACAGGAGCAGGCCTTCCCCGTCAAGGAAAGGCTGCTGCGGGACAGCGTTCAAGCTATGCTCCCGGCCCGCACGCGCTTCCAATCAAGGACCCGCCAGCACCCATGATCGAGCACCTCGTCGAACCGACCGCCGCCGCGATTCCGATTCGTCCCCTCTCGCCGATCACGCTGCCGGCTTGGCTCGCCCGACAGGAAAAACGTGTCGCCGCCTGGGTCGAGGCCAACCGTTTCACCGCAGCAAGCGGAAAGACCTGCCTCGTCCCGAATGCCGACGGCGGCATCGCCGAGGTTCTGATCGGGATCGCCGACGAGGATGATCTTTGGCCCTACGGCGCGCTCCCGGCCCTCCTGCCAGAGGCTACCTACCGGCTGGTTGAAGATGGGCTCGATGAAGGCGCGCAGGGCCGGGCGGCGCTCGGCTGGGCGCTGGGCGCCTACGGCTTTGCCCGATACAAGGCGCCCGAGCGGGAACTGGCGCGCCTCGCCTGGCCGGGCCAAGCCGACCGCAGTGGGCTCGCGCGCACGGTCGCGGCGACCTACCTCGTACGCGATCTCATCAACACTCCCTCCGGCGACATGGGCCCCGCCGAACTCGCGGAGGCGGCCGAGCGGATGGGTAAGCCACATGGCGCCTCCATAGCCATCACCGTCGGCGAGGCGCTCCTGGCGGAGAATTATCCGGCGATCCACGCGGTCGGCAGGGCAAGCGCCCGCGCGCCGCGCCTAATCGATCTGCGCTGGGGCCGATCGGGGCCGAAGATCACGCTGGTGGGCAAGGGCGTATGCTTCGATTCGGGCGGGCTCGACATCAAATCCTCCGCCAACATGAAGCTGATGAAAAAGGATATGGGGGGTGCTGCGCATGTGCTCGCTCTTGCGCAGATGGTGATGGCGGCGCAGTTGCCGGTGCGCCTGCGCATGCTGATTCCTGCGGTCGAGAACAGCATCGCCGGCAACGCCTACCGGCCGCTCGACGTGATCCACACCCGCAAGGGGCTGACGGTGGAGATCGGCAACACCGATGCCGAGGGCCGCGTCATTCTTTGCGATGCGCTGGCAGAGGCCGATCGCGAGGGCCCGGATCTCTTGATCGACTGCGCGACCCTGACCGGAGCGGCGCGAGTGGCGCTGGGGCCGGATTTGCCCGCGCTATTCTCGAACCACAACGCCATCGCCGAAGCGCTGATCGGACACGGCCAAGCGGAGCGCGATCCGGTATGGCGGCTGCCGTTGTTCAAACCGTATCGGCGCGGGCTCGACAGCAAGGTCGCCGACTTGAACAATATCTGGGACAGTCCCTTTGCCGGCGCTATCACGGCGGCTTTGTTCCTTCAGGAATTCGTCTCGGCCTCCACGCCCTGGGTGCATCTCGACATCATGGCCTGGAATACGACCAGCCGCCCCGGCCGGCCCGAAGGCGGCGAGGCGGTGGGCTTGCGGGCGCTCTATGCGCTGGTGGCGGAACGGGCGATGCGGGGGTGACCACTATTGGGTCTTCGAGCCCAGGAGGATCAGGATCGGAGCAGGGCATGCTCGACTTTTTGCAAATTTTAGCTTTCGATCAATACCCCTCGCTCCAGTCCACCACATTCTCAAGCGGCAGGCCGGCTTTGACGCGACGGATGCCCTCGAGCACACCCTCAACAGCCGTTGAGGGTTGGGTCACGCTCGCCAGATGCGGCGAGATCCAGATCTTGGGATGGGTCCAGAACGGATGGGCCTTGGGCAGCGGCTCCTCGCGGAACACGTCGAGCGCCGCACCGGCGATCTGACCGGAGTTCAGCGCTTCAAGAAGGTCCTCTTCCACCAGATGGCGTCCGCGTGCGGCATTGATCAGGAACGCCCCACGCGGAAGACGGTCGAAGGTCGCTCGGTTGAGGATATTTTCGGTCGCGGGCGTCAGCGGCAGTAGATTTGCCAGGATCTCCGTGCGCGCCAAGAAGGGTGCGAACCCCTCCTCGCCGTGAAAGCACTCGACCCCTTCGATCCGTTTCGGGCGCCGGCTCCAGCCGGCTGTCTGAAATTCGAAGCGGGCGATGGTGCGGGCGGCGTCGCCCCCCAGCACGCCAAGCCCCATGATGCCGACCCGCCGCTCCCAGGCCGGCGGGTAGTCAAGATAGTTCCAGGTGCTTGCACGCTGCTGCGCCTCAAACTCCGGCACGCGACGGTGAAAGCGCAGCACATGCATCAGCACATATTCGGTCATGCCCTTGGTCAGACCATGGTCGACCATGCGCACCACGGGCACGTGCTTGGGGAGTTCCGGGTCGGAGAAGATGTGCTCGATCCCAGCGCCCAGCGAAAAGATCACCTTCAGATTTGGATAGCGCTTGAGGTCGCCCTTGATCGGATGCCAGACCAGCGCGAACTCGATCTCGGTCGGGTCGCCGGTATCGGGCCATTCGCGGAACTCCAGCTTGGGGTCGAGGCGCGCGAACGCGGCGCGCCATAGCGTCGCGCGGTCCGTCTCGCTCTTGAAGAGGAGCGTCGCCATTTTTGGTCAGGTCCTAACCGCCTGCGGCTCAACGGTCTCGAGGGCGAAGGCGGCCGCCATCAGGGCCTTGGTATAGGGTTCGCGGGGCGCCTCGAACACGGCATCGGCCAGGCCAGCCTCGACCACCTTGCCGTCCTTCATCACCAGAACCTCCTCGGAGAGCGCGCGCACGACGCGCAGGTCATGCGAGATGAAGAGATAGGCGAGACCGTAGCGCTCCTGCAATGCGCGTAAAAGATCGACGATCTGCGCCTGCACCGACATGTCGAGGGCCGAGGTCGGCTCGTCCAGCACGACGAAGCGCGGTTTCAGCACAATGGCCCGCGCGATGGCGATGCGCTGGCGCTGGCCGCCGGAGAATTCATGCGGATAGCGGTGCCGGCTCTCCGGGTCGAGCCCGACCTCCTCCAGCGCGCCGATGATCAGCCGCTCGCGGTCGGCGCCGTTGCCGGCGAGCCCATGCACATCGAGGCCCTCGGCGATGATTTGCGCGATTGACAGGCGCGGGGAGAGCGAGCCGTAAGGATCCTGAAACACCACTTGCATCTCGCGCCGGAGCGGCCGCAGCTCACGCCAGCCGAGACCGTCGATGCGCCGGCCGAGATAGACGACCGGACCCTCGCTCTTCAGAAGGCGCAGGAGAGCAAGGCCAAGCGTGGTCTTGCCCGAGCCGCTTTCGCCAACCACGCCGACCGTGTGCCCCGCCTTGACGCGGACGCTGACGCCGTCTACCGCCTTCACATGGTCGACCGTGCGCCTCAGCACTCCCGCCCTGATGGGGAACCAGACCTTGATATCCTCGGCCTCGATCACCGTTGCTGCATCGGCCACGGCGTGGATGGCGGCACCCTTCGGCTCGGCGGCCAGAAGTCGCTGCGTGTACTCATGCCGGGGATGATCAAACACCTCTGCGACCGGACCTTGCTCGACCATCTCGCCTTGCGTCATCACGCCGACGCGTCCGCCCATCTTGCGCACGATATTGAGGTCGTGGGAGATGAGCAGCAGCGCCATGCCGAGCCGTTCCTGCAGCTCCTTCAACAACTTCAAGATCTGCGCCTGAATGGTGACGTCAAGCGCGGTGGTCGGCTCGTCGGCGATCAGAAGGTCAGGGTCGTTGGCAAGCGCCATCGCGATCATCACGCGCTGGCGTTGTCCGCCCGAAAGCTCGTGCGGATAAGCAGAGAGTCGTTTGCGCGGATCGGCGATGCCGACCATGCTTAAGAGCTCGAGCGTGCGCGCCCGCGCGTCCTCGCGCCCCAGGCCCTTGTGCAGGATCAAGGTCTCGTTGACCTGACGCTCCACCGTATGGAGCGGGTTCAGCGAGGTCATCGGCTCTTGGAAGATGATGCCGATCTTGTCGCCGCGAATCTCCTTGAGCTGGTCGTGCCCGGCGGCGATCAGCTCGCGGCCTTGAAAACGGATGCTTCCCGAGGGGTGCCGGGCGAAGGGATAGGGCAGAAGCTGCATGATCGAGAGCGCGGTCACCGATTTTCCCGAGCCGCTTTCCCCCACCAGAGAGAAGGTCTCGCCGCGCTCGATCCTAAAGCTCACATCCCGCACGGCGTGGACGGCGCGCTCGCCCGATCCGAAATCGACGGAGAGTTCCTTCACCTCGAGGAGGGGCGGCTCTTCACGAGGGCTCATGCGAAGGTCCGCCGCGGATCGAAAGCATCGCGCACCGCCTCACCGACGAAGACGAGAAGGCTCAGCATGACCGCAACCGAGAAGAAACCGGTGAGGCCGAGCCAGGGTGCCTGCAGATTGGCCTTGCCCTGCGCCAGAAGCTCGCCCAGCGAGGGCGAGCCCGGCGGCAGGCCGAATCCGAGGAAGTCGAGGGCGGTCAACGTCGTGATTGAACCGTTGAGCACGAAGGGCATGAAGGTAATAGTGGCGACGGTTGCGTTTGGCAGGAGATGCCTGAACATGATCGCGATGTCGCTGACCCCGAGCGCGCGGGCGGCGCGCACATACTCGAAATTGCGAGCACGCAGGAACTCCGCGCGCACCACGCCGACCAGCGCCATCCAGCTGAACAGCAGCATGAGACCCAGCAGCCACCAGAAATTCGGCTCGACCACGCTGGCCAGGATGATGAGCAGGTAAAGTGTCGGCAGGCCCGACCAGATCTCGATGAAGCGTTGGAAGAGCAGATCCGTCCAGCCGCCGAAATAGCCCTGCACGGCGCCTGCGATCACCCCGACGATCGAGCTTAGAACGGTCAGCACAAGGCCGAACAGGACCGAGATACGGAAGCCGTAGATCAGTCGCGCCACGACGTCGCGCGCCTGATCATCGGTGCCGAGCCAGTTCCTGGCCGAGGGTGGCGCCGGCGACGGCTGATCGAGGTCGCGAATGACCGTCTGATAGCTATAGGGAATCGGCGGCCAGATAATCCAACCCCGCTCTTCGATGAGTTCGATCACGAAGGGATCGCGATACTCGGCCTCCGTCTCGAAGACGCCGCCGAACTCGGTCTCCGGATAGGCCTTGAAGACCGGCATGTAGAAAGCGCCGTCGTAACGGATCAAAAGCGGCTTGTCGTTGGCGATGAACTCCGCGAAGAGGCTGCCTACGAACAGAACCAGAAAAATCCAGAGGGACCAGAATCCGCGACGGTTGGCACGGAAATTCCTGAGGCGCCGGCGCGTGAGCGGAGAGATGCCGAGCCCGAGGAACCGATCCTGGCGTGCAGCAACGAGAGCACCGCGGGCAAGGACGGCCTCACCCATGGCAGCCACCCGTGTCGGCGCCACCCCCGACCGGCCCCCTCAAGGGGGAGGGGGAAGAAAGATACGGCTCCCTGGCTTTCCCTCCCCCCTTGTTGAGGGGAAAGATCAGGGTGGGGGGTCGGGAGAGCATTGCCGCCATCACACTCCCCGCCGCTCGAAATCGATGCGCGGATCGACGACCGTATACATGAGGTCGCCGATCAGCCCCATTACCAGCCCCAGAAGCGTGAAGAAATAGAGCGTGCCGAACATCACCGGATAGTCGCGCCCGATCGCCGCCTCGTATCCCAGCAAGCCGAGACCGTCGAGCGAGAAGATCGTCTCGATCAGCAAGGCTCCGGTGAACAGGATGCCGATGAAGGCGCTGGGAAACCCGGCGATCACCAGCAGCATCGCATTGCGGAAGACATGGCCGTAGAGCACGCGCCGCTCGCTCAAGCCCTTGGCGCGGGCGGTCAGCACATATTGCTGGTTGATCTGATCAAGGAAGGAATTCTTGGTGAGCATGGTCAGGCTGGCGAAGCCGCCGACAACCATGGCCAGGATCGGAAGCGCGATGTGCCAGAAGTAATCGCCAATCTTCTGCGGCCAAGGCAGCGTCTCCCAATTTTCCGACACGAGCCCGCGCAGTGGAAACCAGTCGAAATAGCTGCCGCCCGCGAAGAGAACGATCAGAAGAATCGCGAACAGGAACCCCGGGATCGCATATCCGACAATGATGAGCGCGCTCGACCAGACGTCGAACCGGCTGCCGTCGCGCACCGCCTTGGCAATGCCGAGCGGAATCGAGACGAGATAGGTGATGAGGGTGGTCCAAAGACCGAGCGAGATCGAGACAGGCATTTTCTCGAGGACGAGATCCACAACCGGCCGGTCGCGGAAAAAGCTGTCGCCGAAATCGAAGACGAGAAAGTTCCGTATCATTTGGAAAAATCGCTCATGCGCCGGCTTGTCGAAGCCGAATTGCCGCTCCAGCTCCTCGATCAGCTCGGGCGGGATTCCGCGCGCGCCGCGATATTTGCTGGCGGCGCCGGCCGTCGTCTGGGCCTGCTGCTGGGCGCCGCCGACCAACTCGCCGCCCGCGCCGGTCACCCGCTCGAGGGCCCCGCCGGCCTGCCCCTTGATCTGCGCGATCATCTGCTCGACGGGTCCACCTGGAGCCGCCTGGATGACCACGAAGTTCACCAGCATGATCCCGAACAAAGTCGGGATCATCAGCAAGATCCGGCGGACGATATAGGCGAACATGCGGGCGCCGGCGTCTCCTAGAGGCTAATTCGGGCGCGCTTTCAGTTGGTGGCCGTACCGCGACGACCGAGCGCAGCCAGCTTCTCCTGGTCGACCCACCAGGCGTCGAAGGCGAAGCCATATTTCGGGAAGATCGGCGGCCGGCCGAACATGTCCCACAAGGCGACGCGGAAGGAGCGTATGTGCCAATGCGGTATGACATAGTGTCCGGCAAGCAGGACGCGATCAAGCGCACGCGTGCGCGCCACGAGACTCTCGCGGCTGGTCGCCGAGATGACCAGGTCCACCAGCTCGTCAACCACCGGATCCTTGATCCCGATCGTGTTGCGACCGCCGGGGATATCGGCCGAGGCCGAGCCCCAGAAATCGCGCTGCTCGTTGCCGGGAGACAGCGACTGCGGAAATACCTCCACCGTCATGTCATAGTCGAAATTCTCCATCCGGTTCTGGTACTGGGCGGGGTCGACCGTGCGCACCCGCGCGTCGATCCCGAGCCGTTTTAGGCTTTGCGCGAAGGGCTGGGCAATGCGTTCGAAATCCGCTGAGGAGAGCAGAATCTCGAATTCGAAGGGCTGCCCTTGCTCGTTGAGCAGCCGCCCATCTCGGACGGACCAGCCCGCCTCCTTCAAGAGCTGTGCTGCTTTGCGTAGATTCTCGCGATTGTTGCCCGATCCGTCGGTCGAAGGAAGCTCGTAGGGCGTAGTGAAGACCTCCTCGGGAATGCGCCCACGAAATTTCTCGAGGATGTCCAGTTCCTCTCCTTCCGGCAGACCGCGCGAGGCCAGCTCGGAGTTCGAGAAATAGCTGTCGGTGCGGGTGTACTGGCCGTAGAAGAGGTTCTTGTTGCTCCACTCGAAATCGAAGGCATAGGCCAGCGCCTGGCGCACTTTGGGATCCTGGAACGGGGGCCGGCGTAGGTTCATGATGAAGCCCTGCATGCCGGTCGGGATCTCGTGCGGAACGGTCAGCAGCACGATTTGGCCGCTCTTGACCGGTGGCCCATCGTAGGCCGTTGCCCAGAGCTTGGAGTTGTTCTCCTGCCGGAAATCGACGTTCCCGGCCTTGAACGCTTCGAGCGCCACGGTGGAATCGCGGTAATAGTCGAAGTGGATGCGCTCGAAATTGTTGAAGCCGCGCGCAACCGGCAGATCCTTGCCCCAATAGTCCGGATCGCGGACATAGGTGATGGAGCGGCCCGGCTCGAACCGCTCGATCCTGTAGGCTCCGCTGCCGACCGGAATCTCGAGGGTGGTCTTCTCGAAATCACGGTCCTCCCAGTAGTGCTTCGGCAGCACGGGTAGCTGGCCCATGATCAGCGGCAGTTCATGATTGTCGCCCGGCGCGAAGGTGAACTTCACTTTGCGCTCGTCTAGAACCTCCGCCTTCGCGACGCTGGCGTAATAGGCGCGGTAGAAAGGATCGCCTTTGGCGCGCAGGGTCTCAAAGCTCCAAATCACGTCCTCGGCAGTGATCGGATGGCCGTCATGGAACCGCGCCTCGGGCCTCAGATTGAACGCGACCCAGGACCGGTCCTCAGGCACTTCCACCGTTTCCGCAATGAGCCCGTATTCGGTGAAGGCCTCATCTTGCGAGCCGACCATCAGGGTCTCGAAGAGATAGCCGAGCCCCGCGGCCGACACCCCGCGCAGCGTATAGGGGTTGAGCGTGTCGTAGGTGCCGATCGCCGAGAGCCTGACCGTGCCGCCTTTCGGCGCGTCGGGATTGACATAGTCGAAATGGGCGAAGTCGGGGCCGTATTTCGGCTCGCCATGCATGGCGATACCGTGGCGCGGCATCACCTCCTCGGCCATGCCAAGGAGCGGAGCCAGCGCCAGCGCGGCGGCCGCGGCGGCGGTTCGGAACATGCCCATGGGGTCTCCTATGGTTTACGCCGATTGTAACGGAATTGCAGTTGGCCTCAACACCAGCCGTTGTGCCGAACCGATTACGACAAAGCGAGGCATCGCAACGCCTTGCCGTGCAGCTCCGGATCGCCGGCGGCGAGCACCCTTCCATTGCTGGGACTTTCGAGTGAGAGAGGCCGCCCATCCCAATCGGTGATGCGACCGCCGGCGCCTTCCACCACCGGAACCAGAGGAAGGTAATCGTGCGGACCCATTGCCGCCTCGGCAACCAGGTCGACGAACCCGCTGGCTAGAAGCCCGTAGGCGAGGCAGTCGGTTCCCCACCCGTTGACGCACACCCTCGCGCGCAGCCTCTCGAAACGGTCGCGATCCTTGCCTTCGAACATTTCCGGGGAGGAGGCGCAGAGCACGGCCGCCTTCAATTCGGAACATCGGCGTGCATGCACTGGCTTGCCGCTATGCGTGGTGGGATGCCCGGCCGCGCCGATCCAACGCTCGCCCAAGACCGGATGATCGATCAGCCCGATCAGCGGGCGGCCATGGCGCAGAAGGGCGATCAGCGTTCCGAAGGTCGGCTTGCCGGCGAGGAACGCCTTGGTGCCGTCGATCGGATCGACCACCCAGACATAGTCCGCCTCCGGCTTTACGGGTGCGAATTCCTCGCCGACGAAACCGTGATCGGGGTGGCTTGCGGCGACTTCCCGCCGCAGCGCCTGCTCGACCTCTCGATCTGCCTGGGTCACCGGGGAAAGATCGGGTTTGGCCTCGATCGTCAGCGCCGGGTTGCGGAAATGTCGGCGCGCGACCTTGCCCGCAGCATCGGCCAGCCGCTCGGCGAAGCGGATTAAATCGAGCGAGTAGTCTTCTGACGCCATCTCACGGTGCCACCCCTCTGCTTGCCCCTTCGAAGGAAGCAGGCGGTTAAGTCCGCCTCAGCGCTCTGGTTTCGCAATTTCCGGACTCTGCTTCGGACTATTGCAGCGGAGGCGCGTTCGGGCTGAGGCTGCGCAGATACGCGATCACCGCCGCACGCTCCTCGGCTTTCTTCAGCCCCGCGAAAACCATCTTCGTTCCCGGCGCCCAACTCTTCGGGCCGGCCAGGAAGGCGTCGAGGCTCTCATCCGTCCAGGTGCCCTCCTTGCCCTTCAGGGCATCGGAGTAGGCGAAGTCCTTCGAGGCGATGTCCGCGCCGACAATGCCTGCGAGGTTGGGGCCGACCTTGTTCGGACCGCCGGCTTCGAAACTGTGACATGCCAAGCATTTGCGCGCCACCTGCTTGCCCTGATCGGGCGTGGCGGCGGTGATGAGGGCGGCAAGATCTCCGCCTCCGCCCTCGCCTGAGGCCGCCTGGCCGGTCTCCTCGGTCGCGGGTGTCTGCTCGGTGGAAGCCACTTCCTGTGTCTGCTGACCGCCCTCGGCCGGCGCCTCTGGCTCAGCGGTCGCGGCGGCCTCGATTTCCTGATCGGTCGACAGTGGCGCCGGCGCGTCGGCAAGGGTACGCAAATAGGCGACGAGATCGGCGCGATCCTTGGTGTTCTTGATGCCGCCAAAGCTCATCTTGGTGCCGGGTATATAGGCGCGCGGGGCGGCGATGAACTTGTTCAGCTCCTCGTAGGTCCAATCGCCGCCCATGTCGCGGATCGCCTGCGAATAGGCGAAGCCTTCCTTCGCAGCGCGCGGGGCGCCCACGATGTCGTAAAGGTTGGGACCGACTTTGGCCGGGCCACCCTTCTCGAAACTGTGGCAAGCGGTGCATTTCTTCGCCACTGTCTGCCCTGCCTGCGCGTCAGCCGCGGCAAGCAAGGGCAGAATGGGTTCGAGCGTCGCGGCCGCCGGCTCGACCCCCCCGCCGGCGGGAGCTTCGGCCACGATCGCCTCAGCGCCATGACCCGCTTCCTCGCTCGGCACCAGAATGCCGGCGATGATCCCGGTCATCATGGCCAAAAGGCCGGCGAGCAGGACGGCCCCGATGGTCTTGTTGATGTCCATCGGGTCGGAAGTGCGGAAAACGCCCCGAACGGCGCGTCCCGGCAGGGACTCGATGGCGGTGCGCAGCGACATGCGGGTGCAGCTCCGAAAGCAGATGGTCTTCGAATGGTTCCCTGGCCATCCGAACGGCGCGGCACTCTAGCCGCCAAGGAATCCGGTGTCCACGGGCGGGCTTAGTCGATGAGAGCGAGCAGCGCCGTTGCTCCGCGGAGCGCGGCAGAGATATTGTGCGCTCGCCGCAACCGCCACCGGCAGGGTCCTGACCGTTCGCTCCGCCGGCGCGGCGAATCGTCGCAATTTCAGGGAAATGCCCTTAGGGTGCCCGCTGCTCCCGATCCCATCCTGATGATCCCGGCCCGGCTTGCCTCGACGCGGCTTCCGGGCAAGGTGCTTGCCGATGTCGCGGGTTTGCCGATGGTGGTGCAGGTCTGCAACCGAGCAGCCAAATCCCGGCTTGGTCCTGTGGTGGTGGCCGCCGCCGAACCGGAGATCGCACAGGCGGTGGAGCGCGCAGGCTACCGCGCAGTGCTCACCGATCCTGCGCTTGCCTCCGGCTCGGACCGGATCCATGCGGCCTTGAGCGTCGCCGACCCTTCCCGGCAGCACGAGCTGGTGGTCAATTTGCAGGGCGATCTGCCGACGCTCGACCCCGCTTTGATCGGGGCGGTGCTTGAGCCGCTCTCCGATCCGGCGGTCGATATCGCCACGATTGCTGCTGTGATCGTCGAGGAACGCGAGCGGCACGATCCCAATGTGGTGAAGGTCGCAGCGGCCTTCTCGTCGGGGCAGCGGATCGCGCGGGCGCTTTACTTCAGCCGCGCGACGATCCCCTCCGGCCCGGGCGATCACTACCATCATATCGGCATCTACGCCTATCGGCGCGCCGCCCTCGATCGCTTCGTGTCGCTGCCGCCGAGCCTTCTGGAGCAAAGAGAGCGGCTGGAGCAACTGCGCGCGCTCGAGGCCGGTATGCGCATCGATGTGGCGCTCGTTGACACCGTTCCGCTCGGCGTCGACACTCCGGCCGACCTTGAGCGCGCCCGGACGATCCTGGGCGCGAAGGAACGTGAATGCCGATGACCACTCTCTCCCTTGCCGCCACCCCGCCCGAGGCCGATACCGCCCGGACCATCGCCTTCCAGGGCGCGCCCGGCGCCTATGGCGATCTGGCCTGCCGCGAAGCCTATCCCGAGATGATGAGCTTGCCTTGTCCGAGCTTCGAGGAAGCCCTTGCGGCCGTGCGCGACGGGCAAGCGGCGCTTGGGATGATCGCGGTCGAGAACTCGATCGCGGGCCGCGTCGCCGACATTCACCACCTCCTGCCCGGTTCGGGGCTGCACATCGTCGGAGAGCATTTTCAGCGGGTAAACCATCACCTTCTGGTCGCTAAAGGGGCCAGCCTTGCAAGCCTCAGGACCGTGCACAGCCACGTCCATGCGCTCTCCCAATGCCGCAACGTGATCCGCGAGTTGAAGCTGAAGCCGATCGTGCATCCCGATACGGCGGGTGCTGCCGCCGACGTCGCCGAGCGCGGCGATCCGAGTGAGGCGGCGATCGCCTCCTCCCTGGCAGGCGAAATCTACGGTTTGGTCTCGCTGAGATCAGATATTGAGGATGCCGACCACAACACCACGAGATTCCTGGTCATGGCGTGCCAGCCGATCGACCCCGATCCCGCTTCCGGTCCGATGATCACCAGCTTCCTCTTCCGGGTCCGCAGCGTGCCGGCGGCGCTCTACAAGGCGCTGGGCGGTTTCGCCACCAACGGCGTCAACATCACCAAGCTGGAAAGCTACATCGTCGACGGGGCCTTCACGGTGGCGCAGTTCTACGCCGATATCGAGGGCCATCCGGACCAGCGCCCGGTGCGACTGGCGCTCGAGGAGCTAAGCTTTTTCTCGCGCGAGGTGCGGATCCTCGGCGTCTACCCAGCACACCCGTTCCGCCGCGGCGGTCCGACGCTGGAGTCGGATTGACGGATCTCGACGTTCAATTGATGTGCGACGGTCCAGTAGCTTATTTAGATCGAGATTCTTGAATAATCTCCTCTAGCAAGTGACGCCCTTCCGACCAAAAGCCAAGCTTGCTGTCCGAACCAATGTGACCAAGCGGTCCAACAATATGAAGCTTTGATCCCCAGGCGCTTGCGAATGTCCTTGCCCGATCCACGCTGACAAACGGATCGTCCGTGCTCGCGACTAAAACTGTCGAGAAGGGCAACGGTTCCAAACATATAGGCCGGAATCCCTCGTAAACGCTTCCGCTGGCTACCCACTCGGCCTCCACATCGGTCGGTGCAACCAACAGCGCACCTGCGACAGGGCCGCGATGCGCCTTCGACCAATGGCTCACCGCTATACTGCCGAGAGAATGGGCTACGAAGAGCACGGGCTTATCGGACGACTGAACATACCGATCGAGCGTGTTGACCCACTGATCTCGTGTGCCGCCATTCCAGTCCTCCTGAACCACCCGTTCCATGCGGCGATCCTCGGATTCCCAATATGTGTGCCAGTGATCCGGGCCAGAATTTCCCCCCGCCCGGCACCAAAAGGAGACGAATGTCTGTTACCGTAGCTTTGTTCGACATCAGGCTTTCGTTCGCGACTCTGCCGCCCTATTAGATTGAACATCGGTCCTGCTGGTGCCCCATAAATCTCCACTCGATTATTGAGTAATGCAACGGGCGGCGCGAGCAGCATCATTGCGAAGTATTGCGTATCCAGAAGCCTCAATAAAATAATAGATCTCGATGCCATTATCCTGGCATTTCATCCGTTGGCTTCGGTATTCATCAACCCTTTCCCGCTCGCCATAGCTGCCCCCGCCGCGTTACGTGGCAGTGATAACAACCGCTCAACTCGTCATTCTGCTTGTACCACCAGTGTCGGGCGCCGAGCGCCTCGCAATCTCTGCCCTTGTCTGCAAGGCCGAGCCTGATCAGCCACCAGGGTAAATGGCCACGAAGCCAGGTTCGGAAGCGGTAGGGATGACCCTTATCCCAATAGTCTTGCGGCATCGAAGATCTGATAGAAAACATGTCTCGCTAGCGTCAGAAATCTGGCCCTTCTACATGCCCTCGATCCAGTCCCGGATCAGCCGATAGGCGATCGAGTCCCGGCGGGGCAGAGTGAAACGCTCGTCTTCCGGAGAGGCCTTGAGCTCCTCGCGCGTGAACCAGGCGGCCGAATCGAGCTCGCTTGGATCGATCCTTATGCGCTCCTCCAGCGCGTGGGCGGTGAAGCCGAGCATGATCGAGGCTGGGAACGGCCAAGGCTGCGAGGAATGGTATCGAATCTCGTCGACCGGAATGCCGACCTCCTCCATGACCTCGCGGGCGACCGCTTCCTCCAGACTTTCGCCGGGCTCGACGAAACCGGCCAAGGTCGAGTGCCTGCCTGCGGGCCAATCCCTCTGGCGGCCGAGAAGCGCTTTGTCGCCAGAGGCCACCAGGACGATGATCGCCGGATCGGTGCGCGGGAATTGGGTAACGCCGCAGGCCTCGTTCGTGCAGCGGCGCTGATGTCCGCCCTCGACCGAGCGCGTGGGAAAGCCGCAAACGCCGCAGAAGCGATGGCGCTGATGCCAAAGCATAAGCCCGCGCGCATAGGCCAGGAGTGCGGCATCGACCGGCGCCAGAAGCGGTCCGACCTGCCTCAGATCGACAAACCGTCCCCAACGGCTGAGATCCGGAGGCTCGGGGCCGGGCGCTGCGACATCGAACGCGAAGACCGCCTGTTCGCCCAGCATGCCGAGTAGCGCCCAATCCCCTTCCGGGAATACGGCCGAAATCTCGACCGCCTCCACCAGAGCGGGCGTCGGCGTCTCGGCTCCGGCGATCAAGGTCAGGCCCCGCCAGAGCGGCAGGATGGCGCTGGTCGGGTGCGCCAGCCGCTCGGCCAGCCAATTCTCCTCCCGCCGCCGCAGATGAGCGCGATCTAACGTGCAGCCAGAATAGTGGTTCGGAGCGCGCATCGGCGTGTCAACCCTGACACAGGCATCGCCTCCGCTCAACGGCGATGCCGCCAGACCTTAAGGCCGGTGTTTCGCCAAGGTGCCAGACATGATATGCTGGCCCAATGCTCCGAATGCGACGCATCATGGTGTTTTTTCGCCCGGTTGTCTCGCTCTTGTTTTTACTCTCCGTGGCCATGGCCCCCGCCAGGGCGGCTCCCGAATCGGCCACGGCCATGGCGCCCGCGGGCACGCTCTCCTATGACGTGATGCGCAAGGGCGAGCGGATCGGCGTCCATACGGTTTCGTTCGACCGCATGGGAGAGGAGCTGACCGTCCGCACCCATACCGATGTCGACTTCACCGTTTTCGTCATCTTCGACATCAACTGGTCCCATCAGTCGGTCGAGGTATGGAGCGACGGCGGTCTGAAGGAGTTCACCTCCTTCACCGACGAGGACGGCAGAAAGCGTCAGGTCCATGCCCAGCGCAACGGCGACCGCCTGATCATCAACAGCACCGGCGGTCATCGCGAGTTTCCGGCCGATCTCATCCCTGGCACGCTCTGGCATCCGGACACCGTGACCCGGCGGGAGCTGCTCGATCCGATCAAGGGCCGTTTGCGCAGGGTCACGATCACCGACAAGGGGATCGAGCAGACGCAGGTCAATGGCCGCACCGTCCAGGCGCGTCACTATGCGATGCGCGGCGATCTTACGAGGGATTTCTGGTACGACCAGCACGGGACCATCGTGAAGGTCGAGTTCCCGATCTCGGACGGCAGCGAAGTCACCCTCCTGCTGCGCTGAGGGGCGGCGACTCGCGTCGCTTGCGAGGGGCGCGGGAAATCCTGATATAGTGCCATGAGGGAGGTTGGCGGCGGACGGGCGCCTCGCCAACCCGGTCAGGTCCGGAAGGAAGCAGCCGTAACGAGCCGCGGCCCGGGTCGCCGGTCCAGCCTCCCGCCTCGGCCCTTCGGGGCCGTGATCCGCCCTTCGTCTGACACCTCTCGGAGCCGATGTCCACCGAAAGAGAGACCGCCGCTCCCTATCGCGTGCTGGCGCGCAAATACCGTCCCGCCCGTTTCGAGGAGCTGATCGGGCAGGAGGCTATGGTGCGCACGCTCACCAACGCCATCCGAACCGGACGCTTGGCGCACGCCTTCATGCTGACTGGAGTGCGGGGCGTGGGCAAGACGACCACGGCGCGGATCATCGCGCGTGCCCTCAACTGCGTGGGTCCAGACGGCGCCGGCGGACCGACCGCGTCGCCTTGCGGCCAATGCCAGCACTGCACCGGCATCGCCGAGGATCGTCATGTCGACGTGATCGAGATGGACGCGGCCAGCCGAACGAGCGTCGAGGATATCCGCGAGTTGATCGAGGGCGTGCGCTACCGCCCGGTCATGGCGCGCTACAAGGTCTATATCGTCGACGAAGTCCACATGCTCTCGCGCAGCGCCTTCAATGCGCTCCTGAAAACGCTGGAGGAGCCGCCGCAGCATGTAAAATTCATCTTCGCCACCACGGAGATCCGTAAGGTGCCGGTGACAGTGCTCTCGCGCTGCCAGCGTTTCGATCTTCGACGGGTGGAGGCCGAGCTGCTCGCCAGCCATTTCACGGCGCTCACCGAGAAGGAAGGCGCCCGCATCGAGCCTGCCGCCGCCGCTCTTATCGCCCGGGCCGCGGACGGATCGGTTCGCGACGGGCTGTCGCTTCTGGACCAGGCGATTGCGCTGGCCGAAGGCACTGTAAGCGAGACCGAGGTACGGGCCATGCTGGGTCTGGCCGATCGAACCCAGACCTTCGAGCTCTTCGAGGCGGCGATGCGCGGCGACGCCCCTGCCTCCCTCGCCAGCTTCGCGAGCCTCTACGCCGCTGGGGCCGATCCAGCCCTGGTACTCCAGGACATCCTGGAGCTGACGCATTGGATCACGCGCGTCAAACTCGCCCCTTCGGCGGCCGAGGACCCGACGGTGCCGGAAGCCGAGCGGGTGCGTGGACGGGCCCTGGCGGAAATGCTGTCGATCCCCGTGTTGGCGCGATCCTGGCAGATGCTGCTCAAGGGGCTCTCGGAGACACAGGCGGCACCCCACCCGGGCCAAGCTGCCGAGATGGTGCTGGTGCGCCTTGCCTATGCCGCCGATCTGCCGAGCCCGGCGGATCTCGTGCGCAAAGCCGGAGCTGCCTCCCCAGGGTCCGGCACGTCAACCGCATCGGCCGGAGAGCGCCAAGCCTTGCGGTCGGCCGAGCCCGTCGTCGCCAGTGCGCCACGCACCGGACCCGTCATGGACGCGAGCTCGGGCGGTCGTGCCGGCGCCTTGGCCGCGCGTCCGGCCCCGCAGGCCGAGACGCTTGTCGCGCCTTCCGAGGGGCTTGCGGTTCATGCTCCTCAGCCGGACAGCTTTGCCGCGGTCGCGCAGCTTTTCGCCGAACGCCGGGAGGCTATTCTTCACGCCCATATTCGCAATAACCTGCATCTGGTTCGCTTCGATATCGGCCGGATCGAGGTCCGCCCCAGCGAGCACGCGCCGCCCAATCTCGCCAATCGCATGGGCGAGCTCTTGACGAAATGGACCGGGCGGCGGTGGGTGGTTAGCGTTTCCCGCGAGGCGGGCGATCAGACGCTGAGCCAGGCCGCCGCCCGCAGGGCCGAGCAGGTCCTGAGCGAGGCGGCTGCCCACCCCTTTGTCAAGGCGGCCTTGGAAACCTTCCCGGGAGCGGCGATCGAGGCGGTGCGTGATTTGGGGCCCGCGGACGGTCGAGGCGACGGGACGGAAGGCGAGCGCGACGAAATGAGCGGAGAGGATTGATGAAGAATCTCGGCCAGATGTTGAAACAGGCCCAGGCGATGCAGGCACGCATGGCCGAGCTGCAATCCCAGCTCGAGCAGGCGGAAATGACCGGCGCGGCGGGTGGCGGCATGGTGTCGGTCACGGTCAACGGCAAGGGAGAGGCGCGCCAGGTGAAGATCGATCCGAGCCTGGCCGATCCCGAGGAAATCGAGGTGCTCGAGGATCTGATCGTGGCGGCCTTCAACGACGCCAGGGCCAAGGTCGATGCCCATGTGGCCCAGGAAATGTCCAAGCTGACCGGTGGCCTGAACCTGCCCGCCGGCATGAAGCTGCCCTTCTGACCTCCTTGATCGGCGGCACGCTCGAACGGCTGATCCAGATTCTGGCGCGGCTGCCGGGCCTCGGCCCGCGCTCGGCGCGAAGGGTCGCATTGCACCTTCTCAAGAAGCGCGAGAGCGCCCTCCTGCCCCTCGTGGCCGCGCTGGAGGAGGTCGCGCGCACCGTCCACCCATGCCGCGTTTGCGGAAATCTCTCGGAAGCCGATCTTTGCCAGATCTGCGCCGACCCCGAACGCGATCCGAGCCAGCTCTGCGTGGTCGAGGATGTCGAGGATCTTTGGGCTCTGGAGCGAACCCATGCCTTCAAGGGCAGGTATCATGTGCTGGGCGGCACGCTGTCGGCGCTCGACGGGATCGGCCCCGAGCGGCTCGCCATCGCGGCACTTCTTTCGCGCCTCAATGAGGGGGGCGTCCGGGAGGTGATTCTCGCTCTCGGCGCCACGGTCGAAGGTCAGACCACGGCGCATTACGTGGCCGACCGGCTTGCCGGTCTGCAGGTGACCGTCACGCGTCTTGCCCATGGCGTTCCGGTGGGCGGCGAGCTCGACTATCTCGACGAAGGCACGCTCACCGCGGCATTCAAGGCGCGTCAGAACCTTTAGCTGGTTCCTCCAGCCGGTAGAGCAGGAATTTCCGCCGCTCCGCGATCTTTGCCCAGCCCAACCTCTCGGGCTCGGGCCCGAGCGCACGGTGGACGTACCATTGCCAGTCGACGAACCAGCGTATGCCCTTGGCCTTCAGATAGCCGGTTGCCCGCCCGGCGTGGCTTAGCGCCTCCCGGTTGACCTTGCCATCCATGTTCAGCACATGGGGGCGAAAGAAGCCGAGCGTGCCCGACTGCCCGGCAGCGACCCAGTCCTCATCCGGCACCATCGCGCGGACCAGCTGAAGTTGATCCCAGAACATGATGGTGCCGAAATGAGTGATGCTGCCACGCCAAGCGGCGTGGGTGCCGGAGAGCGTCGGGCTTACCAGGAGCGGCAGGACGAGCACCAGCAGAGCCGCCCGCTTCATCGGCAGGCGCGCCAGCAGCGTCGCCGCCCAAACCAGCCCGACAAGGCTGAGCGGCGCGAGGTAGCGCCCATAGAACCAGAACGCGATCGAGGAGAGGCCATACCAAAGCGTCAGCGCCGCCATCGCCAGGCAGAGGGAACTCGCAAAGCGCCCGGAGCCGGTTTCCAGCAGCCGCGAGCGGGGCAGCCGCATCAGCGCTGTGACCACCAGCGCCGTAGCCCCGGCAAGCGGAAGCCAGCTTCGCCAGTCATCGAAATTCTGCGTCGGTGCAAGCCAGGGCGCCAGCGTCTGACCCAGCGCCCAAAGAATCCACTTCCAGCGATAGGGATCGAGCGCCCAAAGCTGCTGCGCCTGGCCGCTGATCGGCATCGGCGAGCCGAAGAGAAAGATGTTGAAGCACCACCAGGGCGCCGAAACGAGCAGGGCCACTCCGGCGAGCAGCGCCGCTCGGCCCAGCGCGCGCGCCGGCCCGCCGCGCCAAGCGGCGATCGTCTCCACCAGAATGAGCGCGACGACGAGGAAGCCGGCATCGATGCGGGTCAACACCGTCAGCCCAAGCAGCGCTCCGCAGAGCGCCAGGCCGGCCCGGCGCTGCGGCACGCCCAGCTGCCAAAGCCGCCACAACACTGTGATCAGCACAAGCAGGAGCCCGGTTTCGAGCCCGTTGAAGTGCACCATCCACAACGGCAGGGCCATCAAGGCCAAGACCGTGGCGATCAGGCCCCGCCGCTCCCGCTCGGCCGCCTCGCCCGGCGTCGCCTCCGCGGCCACACGGCCCAGAAGCAGCGCGGCCCCGACATAGGTGAGCCAGCCGAAACCGGCGACCAGCCGCAAGGCCGGCAGGTCGGCGCCGCCGACCGCGGCGAAGGCCGCCGCCTGCAAAAGGACGACCAGCGGCTGGAACCCGTTGGTCAGGCCCGAGCCTTCCAAAGCCGGGCCATGTCCGGCGGCGATCGCCCGGGCAATGGTCAGGCCGTAATACCCGTCCTCGGTGAAGGGCGGGAAGATCAGAGCCGCCTCCGGCCGCAGCGGAACGGCAAGAGCCGCCAGAATCAGCACTCCGCCGATAGCCAGCCATGCCGATCTCAACAAAATTCGGTCAAAATGACCCGTCATCCTCATCGCCAACGGCCCGGAGACGACAGAATACAGGGCCACGAACAGCGGGACGTGATTCCAATGTCATTTTTCGAACGCATCTGCGCCGGCGCACTGGCCGCGCTTACCCTTGCCCTTGCCGCTCCGGCCGCCCCGGCCCAGGAGCTCGCGGTGCCGCCGGAAAACCAGACCGCGGTCGCGCTCACCATCTATAACGAGAATCTGGCTCTGGTGAAGGACCGTCGCCGGGTCGAGCTGACCGGGGGTACGCAACTTCTCTCCTTCATCGATGTGAGTGCGCAGATCCGTCCGGAAACGGCGCTGCTGTCCGGCGGCGGCGTCCGGGTGGTCGAGCAGAATTTCGATTTCGATCTGCTGACGCCGCAGAGCCTTCTGGAGAAGGCGGTCGGCCGCGAGGTGCGAATCGTACGCACGCATCCGCAGAGCGGCGAGGACCGGATCGAGACCGGTACGCTTCTGTCCGTCGCGAACGGGATCGTGCTGCGCATCGGTGACCGTATCGAACTCAATCCTCCCGGGCGGATCGTGCTGGCCGAGGTGCCGCCGAACCTGCGGCCGCGACCGACCTTGGTGTTGCAGATCGAAGGCGGAGCAGGTGGATCGGCGGAGCTGGAGCTGGCTTATCTGACCGGCGGCCTTGGCTGGAAGGCCGATTACGTCGCCTCCCTCAATGCGGAGGAAACCGCGATCGACCTTGATGGGCTGATCACGCTCACCAACACCAGCGGCACCAGCTATCGCGACGCGCTGCTGCAACTCGTGGCCGGCGAGGTCCACCAGGTGCAGCCGGCGTTGCTGGACCGACTTGCGGTGCCGCAGAGCGCATTGGAAATGGCGGCCCCGCAGGTCCGCGAGGAGGCCGCCTTCGAATATCATCTCTACACGCTGGAGCGGCCGGCCACCATCGCCGAAAATCAGACAAAACAAGTGGCGCTCATGTCCGCAACCTCCATTCCGGTGGAGAAGGAATATCGCTTCGTGCGGACGGTCGGCGAGCAGGATTGGCAATTCGCCGAGCCGCGCCGCGTCAACGCCACGGTTCGTCTTTTCTTCGACAACAGCCGGGCGGCAAATCTGGGGCAGCCTTTGCCCGCCGGCATCATTCGCGTCTACAAGGCCGATTCCGCGGGCCGGTCCATTTTCGTCGGCGAAGACCGGATCGAGCATACGCCCGAGAACGAAACCGTGAGGCTGGCGCTAGGCCAGGCCTTCGATGTGACCGCAACCGGCAAGCCGACCGAGTTCGCCAAGATCTCCGAGCGTGTGTGGGAGGCTGCGTTCGAAATCACCATCAAGAACGCCAAGCCGACGCCGATCACGGCGACGCTCGTCGAGCAGTTTCCTGCCGATTGGCAAGTGCTCCAGGAGAGCCTGCCGCATGAGAAAACCGATGCGCGCACGGCCAGTTGGTCGGTCCCGGTGCCCGCCAAGGGCGAAGCCACGCTCACCTATCGGGTGCG
The DNA here is from genome assembly GCA_035620695.1 of Alphaproteobacteria bacterium. Lineage (GTDB taxonomy): Bacteria > Pseudomonadota > Alphaproteobacteria > JAREAF01 > JAREAF01 > JAREAF01. The sequence continues at coordinate 30,591 of DASPGI010000181.1, read as the reverse complement.
GGTGAGCTTCTGAAAAAAAATCGGCCTACTCGGCCGCCACCTGCAAGATGGTGCCTTCGACGCCGGTCACCCGCACCTTGGCGCCCGCGGGCAGGTCGGGGCCGGCGACGCGCCACATGGTGTCGTCGACCTTCATCCGGCCGCGCCCGTCGCGGATCGCCTCGGTCAGGTGAAAGACCTGTCCGACATATTGCGCGCCGCGGCGATTGAGCGTCGGATCCTCGCTTACCTGTGGATGCCGGCTTGCATAGGCGCGCCAAGCCACCACCGCGCCCACACCGCCGAGAGCAAACAACAGCACCTGCACCTGCCACGGCAGGTCGGGCACGATTAGTACGATAAGCCCAACCACACCGGCGGCAATTGCAAGCCACAGGAAGAAGGTCCCAGGGGCCGTCACTTCCAGCGCCAGGAGCAGGACCGCCAGCACCCACCAGTGCCAGAACTCGGCGTTGCTCAAGATGGCGTCCATCTCAACTTCGACCCCCCATCGCTTCGCGCGCCAGTTCGGCTACTCCCGACACTGCACCGATGACGCCCGCGGCCTCCAAGGGCATCAGGACCAGCTTCTCGTTCGGCGCCGTCGCGATAGCGGCAAGGGCCTCGATATATTTCTGCGCGATAAAGTAGTTGATGGCCTGAACGTTGCCGGCGGCGATCGCCTGGCTGACCATCTGCGTCGCCTTGGCTTCAGCCTCGGCTGCCCGCTCGCGCGCCTCGGCGTCTCGGAATGCCGCCTCTCGCCGGCCCTCTGCCTCGAGAATCGCCGCCTGCTTCTCGCCCTCCGCCTTCAGGATCTGCGCCTGCCGGACGCCCTCGGCCTCCAGGATGACCGCGCGCCGGTCGCGCTCCGCCTTCATCTGGCGGGCCATTGCGTCCACCAGATCGCGTGGCGGGGCAATGTCCTTGATTTCGATGCGTGTGACCTTGACCCCCCAGGGCTGGGTCGCATCGTCCACGACATGCAGGAGTTGCGTGTTGATCCGATCGCGCTGCGAGAGGAGCTCGTCCAGATCCATCGAGCCCATGACCGTGCGTAGATTGGTCATCGCCAGGTTGAGAATCGCCAGTTCCAGATTGCGGACCTCGTAGGCGCCTCTGGCCGCATCCAGCACCTGGTAGAAGACGACGCCGTCCACCGTGACCATGGCGTTGTCCTTGGAAATGACCTCCTGGGAGGGCACGTCCATGACGGTCTCCATCATGTTCATCCGAGCGCCGATGCGGTCGACCAAGGGAACGATCAGATTGAGGCCTGGCTTCAGAGTTTTGGTATAGCGGCCAAAGCGCTCGACCGTATATTCCATGCCCTGCGGAACCGACTTGACCCCCTGGAAGATCAGCAAGAGGACGAAGCCAAGCAGAACCAAGACGAAGATCGAGAACACTTCCACGATCATAACCTTTCTTGAGTTAATATGATAATTAATCAGATTCTAGTTAACATTCTCCAACAAGTTAACCTGTTTCTCAGTTAACTCATCAAGCTGCACATCGCCGATACGAGCGCCACGCCGCGTGATTTTGTCGGTCGAGACCCGCAGATCTCGCATATCCTTTTGCGTCAGCTCGAAATGCTGTTGCAGCTTGGCTGCACGCTCGTCGAGACGTTCCACATCCTTCACCAGAAGTCCGACCTCGCGCTGGATCAGATCGGCCTGCTCGCGCATGCGCACATCCTTCAAGATCGCCCGCACCGTGGTCAGGGTCGCCATCAGGGTCGTAGGCGAGACGATCCAGACTTTCGCCCGGAACGCCTCTTCGACCAGCGAGGGGAAGGAAGCGTGAAGCTCGGCATAGACGGCCTCGCTGGGAAGAAAGAGCAGGGCCGAATCGGCGGTCTCGCCCGGCACAATGTATTTCTGAGCGATATCGCGCACATGGTGGCGGATTGCTTGGGCGAAATCTCGCCGGGCCGCGATGAGGCCAGCCTCGTCTCGCGCCTCGCGCAGCGAGCGATAGCTTTCCAGCGGAAACTTCGCATCGATGGCGATCGGCCCTGGCGGATTGGGCAGTGTCACCAGGCAATCGACACGTCGCCCGCCCCCCAACGTTGCCTGAAATGCATAGGCGGAGGGGGGCAGCGTCGAGCGCACCAGATCCATCAACTGGATCTCGCCGAAGGCGCCACGAGCCTGCTTGTTGGCAAGCAACTCCTGGAGCCCGATCACCTGCCCCGACAGCTCGGAGATGGATTTTTGCGCGCTCTCAATGACGGCCAGCCGGGCCTTCAGATCGGAGAGATTGGCGTGCGTGGCTTCGCTGCTTTGGTGAAGGCTCTCGCCGACCCGCCGCCCCAGCTCGGCCAGGCGTTCCTCGACAGCCATGGCCAATGCGCGCTCCTGCGCCTGAAGACGCTCCGACAGCTGCGCCTGTGCTGCGGCCTGGCTTTGAGCCATCTGGGCCAGCCGACCTTCGAGCGAGGATAGCTGCCTCCCCCGGCCTGTGAGCGCCATAGCGCCCAGAACTAGGATGATCACCCCCCCCAGGCCCAGGACAGCCCACATCATGGGCTCTGCCATAGAGTTGCCCCCTATATATTCGACCCACCCTAGCACGCGATGAGGTCGGATGCAGCTTTTGTAGAGGCGCCCACGCTTGACGGGCAAAGATGGCGGCCATAGGTAAAACGGCAGATCAAACCCGCAGCGCCCGGACATGTCCCTGTTGCCGATTCTTACCGCCCCGGATCCCCTCTTGAAAGTGAAGGCCAAGCCCGTGGAGCGCGTGGATGAGGGCGTGCGCAAGCTGATGGACGACATGCTGGAGACCATGTACGCGGCGCCTGGGATCGGCCTTGCGGCCCCGCAGGTCGGCATCTCAAAGCGCGTGATTGTGCTTGACATCGCCAAGGACGGCGAGCCGCGCGCTCCCCTGAAGCTTGCCAATCCTCAGCTACTCTGGGTATCGGAAGAGGATGCGGTCTTCGAGGAGGGCTGCCTGTCGGTGCCGGAGCATTATGCGGAGGTCGCGCGGCCGGCAGCGGTGCGAATCCGGTATCTCGACTACGAGAACGAACTTCGCGAGATCGAGGCGTCCGGGCTGCTGGCAACCTGCCTGCAGCATGAGATCGATCATCTGGACGGAATTCTTTTCATCGACCATCTGACGTCGCTGAAGCGCAACATCATCCTGCGCAAGCTTCTGAAGGCCAGGAAGGCGGCGCTCAAGGAATCGGCCAACGCCTGAGCAGAGCAGCCGCTCGGGCGAACCCTGCGTCAGGGCAGCAGCCCGACTTCGCGATAGAAGCGGACGGCTCCCGGATGCAGCGGAATGCCCAAACCCACCAACGCTGTCTCCCGGCGGATATGCTTGCCTTGGGGGTGCCCGGCGTCGAGTAGCCTTTCCGTCGAGGGGTGCCAAAGCGCCCGGGCTACTCCATAGACCGTCTCTTCGGAGACCCCTGCAGCCACCAACCACTGGGCCCCGACGCTGACGGTGGGAGTGGAATAGATCCCCGGATAGGACCCGGCCGGGATGTAGTTGGCCGAGAAGAACGGGTAGGTCTGGCGGAGCCGGTCGGAATCCGGTCCGCTGATCGGCACCAGACTGATCGGCACGGAAGCGGCAAGATCCGTGACCGCAGCGGCTGGAACGCCCGCCACGAAGAAGAACGCATCCAACATGCCCTCCCGGAGCCGATCGGCCGCAGGTCCCGATTCGAGATGCTCGACGGTCAGATCCTCCAGCTTGATGCCGTAAGTTTCGAGAATGAGCATGGCATCGAGGAGGGTGCCGCTGCCCTCGCGATCCAGCGAGACGCGCTTGCCCTTCAGATCGCGCACCGTCAGGATTCCCGAATCACGGCGCACGACGATATGGATCATTTCCGGGTAGAGATTGGCGATGGCGCGCAGATTCTTGATCGGCCCGGTCTGGGCGAAGGTGTGCCGGCCATGATAAGCCCAAAATGCGACGTCTGCCTGTGACAAGGCGGATTCGAGCAGCCCTTCGCCGATCGCACGAACATTCTCGACCGAACCAGTGGTCGACTGCGCCACCGCGATCAGCCCGGGAACACCGCAGCTGCCGCCGCGCTCGCATTCGCGCGAGCCCGGTGGATTGCTGATCGCGCTGGCGAGGATGGCGCCGATCGGAAAGTAGGTACCCCCGGTGGAGCCGGTTCCGATGCGGAAGAATTGGCTGCCCTGCGCCAAGGCGGAAACGGCAAGGACGACCGCCAGCGCGGCGAATATGCATCGGCGTACAGGCAAGGAGCAGAGTCTCACCAGATGGATTGCTCCGCGCATGATGCCCGCCTCCCTCCTCGTTCCAACTTCTCATATGACGGTAGGGCCATCCGTTCTACGCGCGACCGCGCCTCCACGCCCCACGACCTGGACGCACAGAAATGGGGTGCGCCCTTGAGGAGCATTTGTCAAAGTCCGGGCGCAGGTCAGGAGGGTGCGGAAGAGCATGCTAAATCGCGGTAAGGCTTCCACGACCCAAACGGAGGCATCGGCGAAGCGGTCTCGTATTCCGGCGCCCACCGAACGGACCTCCTCCGGACCACTGCTGGCACGCCTGCTGGCGCAGCCGCTCCTGCCCTTCGCCCTGCTCGCCCTGATCATTGCCGCCTTGGCCCTGGCAAGGCCCTTGATCGGCGGCCTCGACACACCGGCACTGGCCGCCGCGTGGGAGATCGTCCGTGGGGAGAAATGGCTTGACTGGCGGGCCGCAGGTGCGCAGCCGGCGAGCATCCCACCCTTGCTCCCCTGGGTCATTGCGCTCACTTGGTTCGGTATTGGCGTTGGAACGATCTCACCTTGGATCTTATGCGCATCGGGCCTACTCGCGGGATCGATCCTGACGCGCCGTCTGGCTGAGCGCCTTTGGCCACGGCGCGCGGATGTCGGTCCGCTCGCCGCTTGGGCGTTTGTCGGCTCCGCCGGGGTCCTCATCCTCGGCCCTGCGATCGCCCCTGAAACAATCGGCGTCTCAATGGCGGCATGTGGGCTGCTGGGCCTGGCACTGGCGGCGGACGGCCGACGCCTAGGTTGGCTCGTGTTCGCCGTCTGCTTGACGCTGCTGCTGCTCGCGGTCGGCATAGTCGCTTTCCTGGTCCTGGTCGCGCCTGCGCTGGCGGGGCCGGCCTTGGGGCAAGGCGATGACCGGAGGCCACGCCCCGGCTGGTACCTGCCGCTCTCGGTGGCGACGGTGGCTGCCCTCCTGCCCACAACACTGCTCGCCGCCGCGGGAGAATCCGGGGAAAGTTGGGACGCAGAATGGCTGATTGCGCTGGATGGGCCGAGCCTCGTTCCGATTCTCGCCTTACCGCTTTTTTTCTATCCCTGGCCGTTCTGGCCTCGTTTCTGGCGTTCAATGCGCCGCCAAAGCGGCCTCGCGGAAGATGGCGCCGTGCGGTTTTGCATTCTCGCTCTAATCGCGCCTCTCGCAGGCTTCGTCGTAGAGGGAGGCGGCGCAGAGCGCCTCCTTCTCCTCTCTCCGGCCGTCTCGGTCCTGATCGCCAGGCTTCTCTCCGGACGGCTGCCCGGCCGGGCGGATTTTTACGCCGGCATTCCCGCCCTGCCGCTGATTTTGATCGCCATAATCCCAGTCACGATCAACACTGTGCCCTGGGCGCAGCTCGCCCCTCGAGCCAGGGACCTTATCGGTATTGAACTACCGATCTGGATGCCTGAGCTTGGTGTCGGTGGCGCCATGGTTCTGTTGGGCAGCACCTTTCTGCTGATCCAGGGCACTCCACGGCTGATGCTGTCGCGGGCGGCGCATATCGCCATGCTGCCGATGGTTTTGGCCGCGGCAATCGCATGGGAGATGTCGGGCGCCCTGGGGCGGGCATTCGACCTGAGCCCGATCGCGGCGCGGGTGGCGGAGCTTCAGTCGCGGAGTGCGCCCGTCGGCGTATTGGGCCTTGATCCCTCAACTTACGCATTTGCGGGCCGGCTTGGGCAGCCGCTGATCGAGCTTGCCAGCGCCGATGAGGCCCTGAGTTGGGCGGGCGCGCATCCGCAAGGCGTCGTGCTGGCGCCGTTCCGCGCCTCGGTGCTGCATCTCTTGCGTCAACCGAGCTATGCCGCTCCGCAGGGTTCAAGCTGGGTTGCGCTTTGGCCCGCGGAGATCATCGTCGACACCAGAGCCGCAGTGCTCGGCGCATCGCCGCCGCCCTAATCTAGGGCCACAGAGCGGACGCTCACCCGTCGCCAAGACGCGGGCGAGAGCGAGCCGCCTCGATCACGCGGGTAAGAGCGGCGATCTGCAAGGGCTTGGTCAACACAGGTGCCTTCGCATAACGCGGGTCGATGCCACCACTTCCATATCCGCTGACGAACAGATAGGGGATCTTGCGCTCCTCCAGCGCATCGGCCACCTCGTAGGCGTTCTCGCCGCCGAGATTGACGTCCAGCAAGACCAGATCGATCGCATCGCCGCCGGCGATCAGGTGCAATGCCTTGCTGCGGTTCCTGGCCGGGCCGATGACGCTGCAGCCGAGATCAGCCAGCATGTCGCCCAGCATCATGGCCACGAGACTCTCATCCTCCACGACCAGCACGCGAAGAGTCGTCCGGTTGGAGGTCGCACCGGTGGGTTCGATCTCCGTACCGGTCACCGGCCCTCTCCGGCTATGGCGCAGCCGCCCTTGCTCATTCGCTTGCGATGGTAATGAGATATTGCGCCATGTCCGCGGGCTTGAGCTTGTCCAGCTTCGGTTCGCGTCCGGCCAGGGCCTGCGCTACCAGAATGTGATTTTCGACATTGACCGGCTTTACCCTGAAGATGCCGGTTGCACCGCGAAGGCGAGGATAGTAGTTCGGATCGACCGGTTTCTCCCTGCGCCGCACGCGCTCCAGCGCGATTTCCTCAGTGATACTCTCCACGCTGCGGTGCTTCAACAGCTTCCAGTCCGTTTGTCCCGCATAGGCCGCATCGTTAAGCGCCGTCACCGCCTCCTCGGCTGTTCGCTCGGCGATGCCGAGCTTGAAGAGATGCTTCGATACACCGACATCGGCACCCCATTTGCCCAGCTCTTTGCTGGCGGCGACGTAGATGATCGGCATGGCTTGCCCCTTCCCAGATCGGCTGTTTGAGGGTTACAGCAAGCCGCGCGCACCATCAACAGCCTGCGCGAGGCGAATCCGAAGTCACCCGATGCCGTCTTAGAGTCGAGCCGTTTCCGGCCTTTCCTCGAGAAAGTAGACGATGTCGAGCGGCGGAGGTTCGATCCCGCTCTGCGTCAGCGCGGCGGTTATCTGGCCGCGATGGTGGGTCTGGTGGTTGAAGAGCGTGAGCAAGATGTGGCTGCAGCGTGTTTCGGCTTCGCCCGAGCCGATGATGCGGCGATAGCGCACCGGCTGCCCGAGACGCTCCTCATCCAGCCCATCGACCTGACGGATGAGACGGCGGTCTTCCTGCACGCGGGCGTCGCTGAGCTCGGCGAAGTCTTCGTAGAGCTGCATATCGAGTGAAACGATGCCGTGCGGCTCGCCGTCGATGCGGCGCGTCCACAGCCGGTCGACGACCATGAGATGATTCAGCGTGCGATGGATGGAGCCGAAGAAGAGGCCTCGGTCGAGGCGATAGTTCTCGTCCGACAGCCGCTCCACGGCTCCATAGAGGCGCGCGTTGGCCCATTCGTTGAACCGCGCCATCAGCGGGAAGTGATGCATCAGTCCCTCCGGCTCCAGACCCGTTCCGGAGCCGGACCATAGCACGCTCAAATCGAGGGTACCGGGCCTATTCGTCTTCCAGCCGGGTTATCTTTTGTCCCTCGACCTTGACGCCGGCCATCAGGCCTTGCTGGCCCCAGACGAATATCACCAGCGGCTTCTGCAAAGTAGCCGAGCTGATCGTGCCCGTGGTGCCGACATCGGCGACCGCGAAATCCAGCCCCGCGCCCACCTCGAAGCCCTTGACCTCCTCGAACGTTCTGAGCGCCTCGGCAGTGGTGAAGAAATAGGCCTGCGAGAAGGTCTGCGCGCCGGCCTGCAATCCGAGTGAACCGCCTGCGATGTTGTAATGGCCGTCGCTGCGACCCTGCTTGAACATCACGCCTTGCCCATATTGGCCGCCGATTATGAGCCCGCCTTCCGTGACGCTGGGAAAGACCAGGACACCGGCCGAGCTGTCGGCCAAGCCCCTGGCCGCCGGCGTAATGCGGTAGAGTTCATCCAAGGCGGCGCGGGCGCGCGCGTCGATATCGGCGCGTTCCGACTGCGTGGTGCTGCAGGAGGAGAGCATAAGGCCGAGGGCGGCGCAGGCGAATGCACGTAGTGCGTGGCGACGTGAAACGTACATGGGTTCGATCTCCGGTCTGGGCGCGTTGAGGCGAGGCAAATCGCCAGCGCGGGGGAAGGAGCAGGCACAAGCAACGGTTTGGATGCTGAACAAACCACATACTCGGGGCCGCCGGTTGCATCAGCCCGGCGCTCACGAGCCCGACCGCAAGAAATTGCCACTCAAGGATCTCTCAGTTGAGAGCGACCTCGACCGTCGGCATGGCAGGGGCGGCGGTGATTTAGAGAGCGCAGAGTTCGGCTTAAATCGAAACCTCTGGACCCTGCCTGAAACGGCAAAGACCACGGCAAGGACAAGCAAGGGCGCGCTTGGTGCGCGGCTGAGCCGACTCTAAGGGAGACAGATCAGGCATAAGAAACGATGGCAGCTCGGACTCGCCCACCGCATCCAAGGCGATGGTAAACGCACGGCTCAGACTGGCCGCAGCGCATGCGGACAGCATTATGGCGATTTGCCCCGCCGGGGTCTCGGCCTCGACGACAATGCCTCAGCGGTCCGGACGGGGACCGATTTACCTGATCAATCTGCAAGACGCCGCGGACCCGGGTGCCCATGCTCCTTCTCCGCCATCTTCTCCGGCTGCTTAGCGTCAATGAAGAGGGTATCGGCCGAGTTAAGGTTAGCGTCGCTCGTCCGAACGGCGTTGAGTAGCGCAGCGCATCGGAAAAACATCGGAACAGTCAAGACCTGCCCCCAGCACAATAACATGGATATCGTGTTCCGGCTTCCCCTCGTGGCGGAAGAATCTGCATCGGATACGGTCCAGTCGGTTAATTCCGTGATGTGCGTTTTTACCTTGCATTTTATTCGGTTTTTAAGAGCAACGGCGCATTGTCCATCAAGCTGAATTCTCCGGGACACGCATCGACCCGGCCAAATCGAGATGGTGCTGGTCCCAGGAGCCGAAGGAGCGAGGCATGGAACTGTTTCGGATGAAAGGCAGCAGGAAGGCCACTCTGCTCGATCGTTACAGCGAGCGGGTCGGCCATCTTGCGCAGCAGCAAATGACCGAAGGAGCTCTGCTCGCCGCAAAACAGAATGCCGAGCAATCGGCGACGCTAGCGCGACAGGCGATGCTTCGCGCTCAGGCGGCGAACCGCACCAAATCCGAGATCCTCGCCAATGTCAGCCATGAGCTTAGAACACCCCTCAACGCAATTATTGGCTTCTCGGAACTTATCTGCACGCAGCTCTTCGGCCCGGACGGACGGGAAAAGTATCTCGAGTATGCACGCGATATACACGATTCAGGTAAGCATCTGCTGGGGGTCATCAACGACATACTTGAGTTCGCCAAAATCGATGCCGGAGAGCAGAAGCTTTATGAAGACATTGTCGACCTGGGGCAGGTCCTGTCGTCATGCCGGAACATGATCTCTGGTCGGGCCCACAAGGCGGGGGTCAAGCTCGACATGCCTTGCGATATTTCCGGCGCGGTTATCTGGGTTGACGAGCGCAAGCTCAAGCAGATTCTGCTCAACCTCTTGTCGAACGCCGTCAAGTTCACCCCGCCGTCGGGCAGGGTTTCAGTGACGCTCGACTACGATCCCGAGTGGATGGTGCTGAAGGTCGAAGATACCGGGATAGGTATCGCACCGGAGGACATAGAACGTGCGCTGGCCCCGTTTCAGCAGGTCGACAGCGATCTGAACCGCCGTTATGAGGGCACCGGCCTCGGCCTTACGATAACGACCTCTCTTCTACAATTGCATGGAGGCCGATTGCAGCTCGAAAGCACTTTGGGCTCTGGCACAACCGCCACTGTGCGGCTGCCGATCTGGCGGGTGAAGCGCGCACGCCAGGAGAACAAGGGTAAGGCGACCGCCGAGGCGGCATAGATCGGGAGACAAGGGGCTATGGACGGAAGTGTGCCATTGACTACCAGGATAGCGGATGCGGACTCCGGCTGCTCTCGACTGGGGCGCGTCGTCGCATCCAACGGGTCGCAAGCGATCGTCATCCTCGATGCTTCCGATAGCTCCGTGGGCCTCCAGATCGGCTCGCTGGTGAAAATACCGACGGCGCACTCGATTGTTTACGCGCTGGTGAATGGGCTCGCAATTCCGATGCCCAAGGCGGCGGGGGAACCCGAGCTCAAGATGGTAGAAATAGAGCTCTTGGGCGAATCTCTGCTTTTGGCTGATGGCGGCCAGGCCTGCTTCCAGCGTGGCGTGTCAATTTCTCCCGGCCTCAGCGACAGCGTCTATGGCGCGCTGCCCGAAGACATGATCCGGGTCTATGCCCGGCCGGACGTCGCCACGGTCAAGGTCGGCTCCATACATCAGGAGCCGACCTTGCCGGCACTCGTATCGGTCAACGACCTGTTGGGAAAACATTTCGCCGTGCTTGGCACTACGGGCGCGGGCAAGTCCTGCGCCGTCGCCCTGATGTTGCGGGCCATTCTCTCGCAACATCCGGAAGGCCATGTCCTGCTGCTCGACCTCCACAATGAATACTCGCCGATTTTCGGCGATCGGGCGGAAGTGCTCACGCCTGAGACGCTGGAGCTGCCTTACTGGCTCTTGACCTTCGAAGAGCTGGTGGAGGTGATCATCGGCCCGCGTGTGCCCGAACGTGAGCCGGACATCGCCATTTTGAGCGAGAGCGTGCTGGCAGCCAAGCGAATGATCGGCGAGCAGAAGGAGCGTTCATTGACGGTGGATACGCCGATCCCCTACCGGATCGGCGACCTTGTGAAGATCATCGATGAGGCGGCCGGGCGGCTGGAGCGTGCGAACGACACCGCACCTTATCTTCGCCTGAAGAACCGCCTGAACAAGCTTCAGAGCGACCGGCGATACGGTTTCATGTTCCCGGGTCTGTCGGTAAGGGACAATATGGCGGCCATCCTGTCACGGCTGTTCCGAATCCCGGTCGAGGGAAAGCCGGTAACGATCGTCGACCTCTCATCCGTTCCTTCGGAGATCCTGAACGTCGTCGTATCGGTCATCTGCCGAATGACCTTCGATTTCGCGCTCTGGAGCGAGGGAAGCATCCCCGTGCTCCTGGTTTGCGAGGAGGCGCACCGATATGTGCCGAGCGACCCCACCCAGGGCTTCGAGCCGACGAAGAAAGTATTGTCGCGCATCGCCAAGGAAGGCCGCAAATACGGCGTCTCACTGGGAGTGGTAAGCCAGCGGCCATCGGAGCTTTCGATCAGCATCCTCTCGCAATGCAATACGATCTTTGCGCTGCGGCTCTCCAGCCAGAAGGATCAGGATTTCGTGCGGGCGGCGATGGCCGAATCGGCATTGGGCCTTCTCGATTTCCTGCCCTCATTGCGCAACGCCGAGGCAATCGCAGTGGGAGAGGGTGTATCCGTTCCTGTCCGCATTCTATTCGATGAACTCCCCCCGGAGAATCAGCCCAACAGCCGGACCGTGGCCTTCTCAGCGGCCTGGAGCGGCGATCATTCAAGCGCGGAGTTCGTCTCGGAAGTGGTGGAACGTTGGCGCAGGCAGCGGCGCTGAGGGGGGTCAATGACTATGTCGATATCGCCTCATCAGGCGGGAGCTCTTGGAGGAAGAGAGCATGCAACAAAGTGAGAAGCTGCCGAAGCGAAAGACCCCGGCCGATGTTGAATTCGCGGATGGCTCGTCCATGAAGGTGATGCTCTTCGTGTCACCGCAAGGGCGCGTGCTGGACATGCTCAACGATGGCCGGAGCTTTCTGCCGCTCGAAACGGAGGATGGCGAAATAATCTTCGTGCGCAAGGAGGCCATTTGCAGCGTCGCGCTGATCGAGAATCGGAGTAACGGCCGCGCCAACGGCAATGGCAACGGCGCCCATGCTGAGCCGTCGACCATGGACCCTTATGAGCTGCTTGGAATTTCGCGGGAAGCCACAGCGGAGGCCATCCGCGAGGCCTATCGCCAGCGTTGTCGCGAAAACCACCCGGACCGGCTGCAGGCGCTTGGCCTTCCAAGTCACTTTATCGAACTCGCCACCCGGCGAATGGCGGAGATCAATGCCGCCTATGATCGGCTGAAGGAAGCACGCTCAGCCGGATAACGATTGGCAATTCCTTGCCGGACAGACGGCGACGAACGGAGGGCGTGGATCTACATCCGACCGTGAAGCCTGCCGAAAGTTTGGCGCGAATTTTAGGCTTCCTTAGCATTTCGAACGGTATCTTGCCGGCCACCAAGAGACTGATCTGGAGCGCCAGATGCAAGCCCGAACCCTTGCCGCTGCTTTCAACGGGATAATTGTTTTGTTGCTGTACCTTTCGGCCTGGGGCGCATCCTCCTGGACGGTTGCCGCGATCGAGATCGCTCTTGCCGCCGGCGCGTCGCTGTCAACCTGGTATGCGTTGAAGCGGGCAACTACTCCCGCTTGGCTGACGCGGCTAGCGCCAAGACGCCCGAAAGTCCGCGTCTGACGGTCGGGAATGACCAACTGTCCAGTTTCTCGCTGACTCGCCGACTCAGATTATCCAACGGTGCGGCCAGGTGCCTTTGCCACTGTTGACGGCGTATGCGCAGGGGCGATCGCGCGCTGCGCTTCTGCAAATCGCAGATGCCCTTCCTTGATCCAGAGGCGGCAACCCTCAGGACCGGTGAGGGCGTCGAGCCGGGCACCGACCGGCAGGCGCAGCCAGGATTGAGTCCGGAACGGCTCGCCGGCTTCGATGAAACCCCCTTCGAGGCACAGGATCTCCAATCCGCCTTCGGCCGGACGGGAGATATGTGAACCGGCGTTCCAGCGTTCGACGCGGACCGTCTCCCGCTCATCCTCGTGCAAGATCGCGTCCGAGACGCCAAAATGAGCGGAAGCTGGCGTCAGGTGCGCATGCCCGCTATCGATGCGGAGCGACTTGCGGTCGTTCGGATCGAACTGCCAAAGCTTTACGAACAGGACGCATCCTGGCGTCGATCCGGGCGTATGGCGTGACTGCGGTGGATTGCGGACATAGGTGCCAGCAGGAAAGTCGCCGGCTTCATCCTGGAATACGCCCTCCAGCACAAGAAACTCCTCGCCCCCGCCATGTACGTGCGGGGAGAAGCTGCTGCCAGGATCATAGCGCACGATGGAGGTGGCGCGTGCAACCTCGCCGCCGATGCGATCCAGCATCTTGCGCTTGACGCCCGGCATGGGCGAAGGCACCCAGTCGAGCGTCGCGGCGTGAACCGCTGCCCGGCGCGTGAAATCGGCGTTGATGTCCATCACAGGATCTCCAAACCAGCGAAATTCAAGCATGGAACAGCGACCGACGCATCGGGACCGTTGTAACCCGAGGCGACAGCGCTGCGGCGGGCCACGGTTTCATAGCAGCGACGTACCTTCTCGAGGGAAACAAGATCGACGTGGTGGTGCTCGAACCGCGAGATCCATGGGGCAGATCGGAGGAACGCGACAACTTCCTGGAACGCGCCGGACACGGATTTCTCCTGCAAATGACCGTTCGACGCAGATCACCGGCGATTTGAAAGGTCGGTGAAATCTGAGCGGCCACCTCGTTGAATACTTTGCCACATTAGATCGGCGCATATTCGGAGGGCAATGTCGGCAACGGCCGGACATATCGGCACATCTACCACCCTTTGAGGATGGAACCTGCATTCCGATCGCAGTTTGATGGGGCCGCCTCGCCGAAGGCGGCCGCCGGGCCCGTCGGCGGGATTCCGTTCGCCTGTGAAGCCCGATCAGGAAGATAGGAAGGAAGCAGCCATGGATCCCAGCAACCTGCGCATCATGGAGATCGACGACAGGTTTATCGTCGCCATTCGGCGCGGCGATGGCTGCTGGAGCCCGCTGACTTGGCATCACTCGCGCCGTGACGCGCAGCGCGATGTGGCCGTGCTGAGCCTGAAGCTGGCTCAAGGCGATCGGGGGGGGAAACCGCCAATCCCGGCCGATCAGCGGGGCTGACCCGACTCACAATCTTTGCCGACGTCGATTCCTCTATGCGATTGGTTATATCCAAGCGCGAAAGATCCAATCCGACGCGTCGCGTCAGAAAGAGCGATACCCGCACTTAGTGCAAAAGCAGCCATACCGACCTTCGGTTGCTCCAATTATTCTGGTGGCAAGCGGGCCGGGCGATTCGATGATCGGTTGGGCATCAAGGATCTGGATTGGCATTGCCTTAGCTTGCCTGGTGCACACGGCAGAAGCGGAGATTCTATTTCCGGAAGTACCCCTCGAAATCGGCGGCCATCTGGAGCTTTCGTATGAGGGCCTCAGAAACACCGATCTCGACGGCGCCGATGATGATGATCTGGACGCCCTGCAGGCCGAGTTCGAGCTAGAGTTGCTCTATGCACCGAGCGAGAGGTTCGAGGCCTATCTGAGAGTTCAATTGACTGAGCAATCGACGCCTCAGGATGAGGGCGATCAATCCTCGTCGGGCGCCCAACTGATCCTCAATGAGGCATATGTCACCCTGACGGTGCCAGCGTCGGACATGTCGTTACGGCTTGGCCGCCAGCTTTTCGAAGACGAGCGGCAATGGCTCTATGACGCGGAGCTGGACGCCGTCCGCGGACGCTACGCCGATTCCCGCTCGCTGCTCGAGCTGTCGGCAAGCGAGAAGGCCTTGCTCGCCGAGGAGGACCTTCTCAATTCCGACGAAGAGGAGTCCATAACCAACCTCATCCTCTATGGAATTCGCGAGCTCACCCCGAGTATCGGTCTCGGCGGTTTCGTAGTGGCCGGCGAGAATCGCGACGCCGCTGACACGCGGACATTGCTCTTCGGCCTGACCTCGCGCGGCAAGGTCGTGAACGGCCTGGAGTATTGGGCTGATGCGGGGTTGCTGCGCGGCGAGGACCAAGGTGCCAATCTGCGCGGCTACGGTTTTGACCTTCTGGCCAGCTACCGGATCGACGCGCCGCTTCGCCCCCGCCTGCTGGTGGGCTATGCGTTCGGCAGCGGCGATCCCGATCCGGAGGGCGGCGCTGACCGCGGATTCCGGCAAACCGGACTGCAAGACAATGAAGCCAAGCTCGGTGGCCTCGCCGACTTCAAGTATTTAGGCGAGGTCTTCGACCCCGAGCTCGCCAATCTCTCCGTCTTGACCGCGGGGATCGGCGTGCACCCGCGCGACGACCTGTCCATCGATCTCGCCTATCATCGCTATCTGCAGGATGATGCTTCCGAGGAGATCAGCAGCTCCATTCTGGAGGCAGAGGCGACCGGCGAGAGCCGGCGGCTCGGCAGCGAGATCGATCTGGTGGTCGGGTACGAGCCCCTGGACCATGTCAGCATCCGCGGGTTCTTCGGCTGCTTCCTGCCGGGAAGCGCCTTCGAGAACGGCGCCGACGAAGCTCTTTTAGCGCGCCTCGAGATCGAGTTCGGGCTGTGAGACACTACCTCTCCTTACGAAATTGTATGTTGCGCGCCAAACCCTGGAAAACGAGGCTGTGCTCTTCTTGGTCTTCGATCCTTAGGCTTTCGAGGACTGGAGCGCAATCATGAGCACAATTCTGCCGGACTTCGATCAGGCGAAGTTCATACCTGGATCGCCCGTCGACAATCCCTACTTCCCACTCGATCCTGGAACTGTGCTGAGCTATCGCGGCGTGACCGGCGAAGGCGAAGTGGAAAGCAATGATGTCCTGGTGACCGACGCGACCCGGAGGATTGAAGGCGTGGAGGCAATTGTCGTGCGCGATACCGCCTATCTGGACGGATTGGTGGTCGAAGACACGTTGGATTGGTACGCGCAGGACAAAGACGGCAACGTCTGGTATCTGGGCGAGCTGACCTTCGCCTACGAGTATGGAAGCATCGAGACCGATACCGAAGGCTCCTGGGAGACGGGGGTCGAGGTCCAACCCGGCGTCGTCGCCAGCCCGGGATTCATCATGCCTTCGGCCGAGCAACGGCAGGAGTTGCTCGATTCCGGCGATTCTGTCTACTCGGAGTTGGCGCCCGGGACCGCGGAAGATGAATTCCAGATCATCAGCCTCGATGCAGAGGTGGAAATCGAGGGCTTGGGAACCTTCGAGAATGTGGTGCAGACCTCCGAACGCACCGCCCTCGAGCCGCTCGTCTCGGATTTCAAATACTACGCTCCGGGAATAGGCCAGATCCGTACCGAGGAGCTCGCCGATGGCGAGGTGGAGCTTACCGTCGACTTGGTGAGTATTCGGGACCTGAACGTGGCCAAGTTGGACGATGTGGAACAGCCTGAGTTGTCGGACTTCAAAGGCGATGGAGGGGAAATGTGGGTCACCCTCATCGCTTCCGACGGCGACCATGCGGTTGGAGCCTATGAGTTCGCAAACGGCGGCAAGATAGGCGAAGGCAGCATCCTGTTCGCCAGCACCGATGGGCTGACTTCCGGGGAATCGACCGCCTCGATCGAAGTACCTAAGAATGCCGGACTCGGCCTTTTCCTGGTGCCCGATGCGGGCGAGCTGGCAGAGTTTATCGACCTCTCCGAGTTCGAGGAGGGTGGCCTCGTCTTCACCAACCCGATCGATTTCGGCGACGCCTCGTTGAAGGACGGGCTGGCGCCACTGGTCAGCGCCGGCGCACTCAACTTCGAGGCGCCCGTCAACCTTCCGGAATTCGAGGGAGAAGAGGAGGTATTCCCCTTGCCGCTCCAGATATTCCACGCGCTCGATGGATATCGGGACGGAATTAATCCGCTCAATCCCGCCGGTAACGTTCAGGCCATCGATCTAAATTGGGAGGGGGAGGGCGATGTGGAGGTGATCGGATTTGAGGACAGGCGCGTGACCGACCCCGACTTCGACGGCGACTTCAACGACGTGATTCTGGCGATCAGCCACGATCCCTTGGACAGCGCCACAATCGACCAGATTGCAGCCGATCTGCAGATTCCGGAGGACACGCTGGTGGGGTGACGCGCTGGGCCGAAGGAGGGTGGAGGCGACAGGCGGGATGAAAGTGCTGGTCGTCGAGGATGATGCGGAGACCGCGTCCTATGTCCGCGATGGGCTCGAGCGCAGCGGGCACTGTTCCGACTGCGCTCGCACCGGACCGGAAGCGCTGCACCTTGGCACGGAATCGACCTATGACGTCCTCATCGTCGACCGCATGTTGCCGGGATTGGATGGGGTCTCGCTTGTGAAAGCGCTGCGTGGAGCCGGAGTGACGACGCCGGTCTTGTTCCTGACCGCTCTCGACAGCATCGCCGATCGGGTCCAGGGCCTCGATTCGGGGGGTGATGACTATCTCGTCAAACCCTTCGCCTTTTCCGAACTCCTGGCGCGGTTGCGGGCGCTGCAGAGGCGTCAGACGGGGCCCGCCGATGACGGCGTGCTGACCGTCGGTGATTTGGTGATGAACGCGCGGACCTGGCGGGTGACACGCCAGGACCGCCGCATAGACCTCAATCCGCGTGAGTGGCGCCTGCTCGAATATCTCATGCGCCATGCCGGCGAAGTGGTGACCCGGACCATGCTGCTTGAGAAGGTGTGGGATTTTCACTTCGATCCGCGCACCAGTGTAGTCGAGACGCATATCAGCCGCCTCAGAGCCAAGATCGACCGCCCCTTCGAGTCTGCCCTGCTGAAGACCATACGCGGGGTCGGCTACATGATCGATGCGCCTTAGTTCGCTGCTGCGGACCGCGCTGGTCCGCCTGACATTGATCTATGCGCTGGCATTCCTCGGCTCGGCGCTGGTTCTGACCATCGGCGGGGCGCTGCTGCTGTCGGGCTATATGGAGCGGGACATTCGCGAAGATATCGAGACGGAGCTGGCTAGTCTCGTCGGAGTATTCAGCCGGACGGGAATGGTTGGCCTGCTCGACGCAATCGAGGAGCGCGAGGTCGATGGCAGGCATAAGGATTTCGACTATTGGGTCCAGGATCGGTCCGGCACGGTCATGGCCGGCCGGTTGCGTCCAACGCGCGCGGTCGAGGGATGGACCAGGCTCGTCACCCCGACGGGCGAAGAGGACGAGCCCGCCCTCGCCAAGGGCGTAGGGCTTGCCGATGCCGGCCTGCTGATGATCGCGCGCGATTCGGAGATACTGTACGAAACCAACGATTTCATGCTCGAGATTCTCATCTGGGGACTCGGGCTTGCCTTCCCACTGGCGCTCGCAGGTGGGATCGCCACCAGCATCGCCACCCTCCGTCGGATCGAGATCATCAACCGCGCCACAGTCGAGATCCGCAATAAAGGCATGGGCGGCCGGGTCCCGGTGTCGGACATCGACGACGAGTTCAGTCGTCTCGCTTCCAACATCAACGCCATGCTGGAAGGTATCGAAACTCTGACCGAGTCGATGCGCCAGGTCTCCAACGACATCGCCCACGATCTGAGAACACCGCTTACGCGCCTAAGACAGGATCTTGAACGCGCGCAAGAGCCCGGCGCGGATAAATCGCCACTGATCGCACGCTCGATCGAGCGTATCGACGAGATTCTCGAAACCTTCGCCTCGCTCTTGCGCATAGCAAATATCGAGAGCGGCTCAGGCCGGCAAACCTTCGAGGCGCTGGATCTTTCCGAGCTGTTCCGCGACCTCGCGGAGACATTCGCCGGTGTCGCGGAGGATGCCGGCAAAAGCATGCATTGGATTATCGCCGAGGGGCTTCGGATCCTCGGGGATAGAGCCCTGCTCAAACAGATGGTGGTCAACATCATCGAGAACGCCATAACCCACACGCCACCGGGCACCAGGATCGAGATTGAGCTTCGAGCCGGACCGCAAGGGCCCGAGGGGGTGATTGCCGATAACGGGCCTGGAATTCCTGACTGGGCGCGGGAGAAGGTGTTCCGCCGCTTCTTCCGGGTCGACGAGAGCCGGCAATCCAACGGCAATGGGCTCGGCCTCAGCCTCGTCGCCGCGATTGCCAGATATCACGGTATTTCCGTGGCACTGCAGGACAATGCGCCAGGGCTAAGGGTGGAACTGCGGTTTCCCAGGGATAGGAACCTCGACCAATGAGCGCACGCGTTGGCGTGGATCATCTGGCAAAGGAGGTGTCTTCGACTTGCCGGCGCGGTCTCTTCGCTGCGAGTGTCTTCAGTCTGGGCGTCAACACCCTCATGCTCGCGGTCCCGCTCTACAGCTTGCAGCTGTTCGATCGCGTACTGATGAGCCGTAGCCTCGAAACGCTCCTGTTGCTGTCCATGATCTCAGGCGGCGCGGTTCTGACATTGGGTCTGCTCGACATGCTGCGCGGGCTGCTTATCGCCCGCCTTGGTGCCTGGATCGAGCGCAAGCTGAGCGGTCATATCCTCGCCGGTCATGTGGCGACGGCGTCAGGGGGCGGAGGGGCTAGCGTCCAGGGTCTGCGCGACCTCGCCACGATCCGCAGCTTCTTGACGGGCTCAGGCATGGTGCCGCTCATGGACGCACCCTGGATTCCCCTGTTCATAGGTGCGATCACCCTGCTGCATCCGACATTGGGCATGTTGGCGGGGGCTGGGGCGATTGCGCTACTGGCGCTTGCTCTTGGCTCCGAGCGCGTGATCCGTGCGCCCCTCCTTCAGGCGGCCGGGCGCGCCAGCGAAAGCACCGATTCTGCCGAGGGGATCGTCCGCAATTCGGATGCAATCGAAGCGATGGGCATGATCCCTGCGCTCCTGCGCCGATGGCAGCGGCAGCAGCAGGAGACAAGCGGACTGCAGGCGCGAGGCGCTCGACGAGCCATCCTCGCCGGCGGCCTGTCGAAGCTGATAAGACTGGCGCTGCAGATCGCTGTCCTTGGCGCCGGAGCTTATTTCGCCGTCGCGGGAGAGGTGAGCGTCGGCGCGATGGTCGCCGCATCGATCCTGACAGGACGCGCGCTGGCGCCCTTGGAGATGGCGATCAGCGGTTGGCGTTCTGCGGTCGCTGCGAGCGAGGCTTATCGGCGGATACGGCGCCAGCTAGGTACCGCGCCCCTTGGCAAATCGATCATGTCGCTGCCGACGCCGAAGGGCGCGCTGACCGTCGAAGCGATCAGCTTTGCCTATTCCAGCCATGCACAGCCGACACTGAGCGCCATCAGCTTCTCTGTGGAACCTGGCGAAGCTCTGGGAATCATCGGTCCCGTCGGGGCGGGTAAGACGACGCTCGCTCGTCTCCTGGCCGGAGGTGCTTCGCCGCAACTCGGACGAGTGCTGGTCGATGGAATCGACCACCGAAACCTACCGCCGCACGACCGCTGTTCGGCCATCGGCTACCTTCCTCAGGACATTCAGCTATTTCGCGGCTCCGTGCGTGAAAATATTGCGCGATTCGAAGAGGCCGAGGATGAACAGGTAATCGCGGCAGCCCGTCTCGCCGGTGCGCATGAAGCGATCGCGCGCCTGCCGCACGCCTATCAGACACAGATCGGCGAGGGTGGCCGCCGACTTTCGGGGGGTCAGCGACAATGGATCGCATTGGCGCGCGCCCTTTTCGGCAAACCGAGGCTGCTCGTGCTGGACGAACCCGGTGCAGGCCTTGATCCAGCCGGCGAGACCGAAGCCGCCGCCCTCGTCGCCCGCCTTAGGGAGGCCGGCAGCACCCTGATCGTGGTGTCACATCGCGCGGCGGTGCTGCGGCAAATGGACCGCCTGCTGCTACTGCGAAACGGCCGAGTCGAACGCATCGGTCCCGTGCGCAAAGTATTGCCGATGTTGGCCGCACCCGTTGACGGCTTGAGGCGCCTACATGGCTGATACGCGCTTGCCCGCTCTGATCGAGTATGTTCCCGAGCCGGCCGATGCGCTCCATCCCGGCATTGGACGGCATGTCCTTGCCGGCATGGCGGTAATGCTATTGTTCTTCGGCGGGTTTGCCAGTTGGGCGGCACTGGCCCGTCTTGACAGCGCTGCGCTCGCTCCGGGCGTGGTCGCGGTAGAGAGTGGCCGCAAGACCGTGCAGCATCTGGAAGGCGGGATCGTCGCCCGGCTGCTGGTATCGGAAGGACGATCTGTCGCGGCGGGCGAACCCTTGATCCTGCTCGATCAAACCCAAGCGCAAGCGACGCTCGAGGAATTGCGAGCGGCATGGCTCGCCTCCGCTGCCTCGGCTGCACTGTTGCGGGCCGAGCGCGACGGGCGAAGCCAGATCGCCTGGCCGCGCTGGCCGGATTGGGCGGACTCAACACCCCAACTGGCCTCGGTGACGGCCGGCGAGACAAAGGCATTCGACGCGCGTCAGCGCGAGATGGTGGCCCAATCGGAACTGCTGCGCAGCAAGATCGCGCAGTCGGCGGAGGAGATCACTGGCATCGAGGGCGAGATGGAAAGCCTCACCGATCAGCTGAGGCTGATCGAGGAAGAGATCGCCGACATGTCGCAGTTGCTGAAAAAGGGGCTGATCGACAAGCCCCGCGTCCTTGCCCTGCGGCGGCGCAAATCGGAGCTTGCCGGTAGCTTTGAGCGCAACCGCGCCCAACTCTCGCGCGCCCGCCACGAGATCGCCGAGTTCGAGATCCGCATCGCGGAGTTGAAAACCGCGCGCGCCAGCGACGCGGCCGGCCGACTCCAGGAGATCGAGCGCGAGCTGCGCCAACTGGAGGGGCGACTCTTCGCCGCCGGTGAGGTTTTCGCGCGGACCATCATTCGCGCTCCGCTGACAGGTCGCGTGGTCGCGTTGAAAGTGCACACCATCGGCGGCGTCATCGGCTCAGGCGAGCCGCTCATGGACATCGTGCCTGACGACGAGCGTCTGGTAGTGGAGGTTCGGTTGAATCCAAGCGACATCGATGTGGTCGAACCTGGCCAGGTCGCCGAGCTGAGGTTCAACGCCTTTCAGGATCGCGAAAGCGCACCCATCATGGGGCGGCTGATCTCGATATCCGCGGACCGGCTGACCGAGGAAGAAAGCGGGCGCGCCTATTACCTCGGGCGCATCGCCCTTTCAGCTGAAAGCACCCGGATGCTCGACAGCAGGGAGATCGTGCCCGGCATGCAGGCCGACGCAATCATCCTCACCGGCGAGGGAACGCTTCTCGACTATCTCCTGCGCCCCATCGAGCGCACCTTCCGGCATGCCTTGCGCGAAGGCTAGTTACTGGTTAGCGAACGGACCCGCCCGTTTCTCTCGGGTCCTTGCGCCCCCTCCTGTCAGGCATCTTGCAGCGCAAGAATCGGAGCGATCTTGACCCGTTCGTCTGCCATTTTTCTGCAATTGTTTTGCAACCAGTTGGAGCACGCAGCATGGCATCTCTGGCCGCACGACCGTTACCGCGCAGATCGGCGCTGCGGATCGCGGGCCGGATTGGGATGGTCAATTGGTCGCTTGTATCGAAAGCGTTGGACGAGCAGGGCTGGAGCGTCGTTGCAAGGTTGCTCGACCCGAAGGAGTGTGCGGCGATCGCCGGCCTTTACGAACGCGGCGAGTTGTTCCGCAGCCGGATCGTGATGGCGCGTCACGGCTTCGGCCAGGGCGAGTACAAATACTTTGCCTATCCATTGCCGGGCATGGTCGCGGAGGTGAGGCGAGCGATCTATCCTCGTCTGGCGACCCTCGCCAATCGCTGGCATGAAGCCATGGGAGTGCCGGTGCGCTTTCCGGCGCACCACGCCGAGTTTCTCGACCGCTGCCGTGAAGCCGGCCAAACCCGTCCGACGCCGCTCCTGCTCCGATACGGCGCGGGCGATTTCAACGCGTTGCACCAGGACTTGTACGGCGAGCACTTCTTTCCGTTTCAGACGACGGTCCTCTTGTCCCGGCCAGGAGCCGATTTTGAAGGCGGCGAATTCGTGCTGACCGAGCAGCGGCCCCGCATGCAGTCGCGTGCAATGGTGGTGCCGCTGGCCCAGGGCGATGCCGTGATATTCGCGGTCGACAGCCGTCCTGTGCGGGGCGCGCGCGGCGTCTCTCGCGCCAAGCTGCGGCATGGCGTGAGCAGACTGCGTTCCGGTCACCGCCACGCTCTCGGGATCATTTTTCACGACGCCACCTGACGAGCCGCCCTTCGCGAAACAAGGCGCCGCCGTCTTGCAGGCGGACCTTGAGGAGGCGATTTTCTTTGGCCGGCGTCGGGACTAGCGGGTGAGAGCGCGGATGGCGAGTTTCTTTGCCGTCTTGAACAGCTTCGGAAACCGCGTTTCGACGAACAGAACGCTGCGCTTGTCCAAGCGATCGAGATCTTTCGGACTGTGGATCTCTATTCCGTTCACGCGCTTGACATTGAGCAGTTTGCGCGCACGGCTCTGAAACTGCAGCAGCGTGGTCGAGGCGGGAATATAGTGCGCCGTGAAGGACGCACGCGACCGCTGAGGCTCGCGCGTCTCCAGGCTGCCATGGATTGTCCGAGATCCCCAGAGCAGGACGTCGCCCTTGTTCAAGGCCGGCGCGCGACACTCAAGCCCGTTCTCCCGGATCACGCTCAAGACCAGGTCTTTGTAATGGCCGTGACGGAAGGCGATGCTCAGTTCGCCGGCATTGCGCGGCATTTCGATGCGGTGACTTCCCGGATAGACGAAGAACCGGCCGGCGCCGGGGTGAATGTCCTCGACGGCCACCCAGGCGGCAACCATCCTGCCGAGATCGGTGGAATCGAGATAGTAGGTATCCTGATGCGCCCAGGTCTTCGGATTGCCCTCGAAATACATGGTCTGCACGATCTTCGGCCGCTCGCCCAGGATCGCCTCGAGGGCGGCGATCAAGCCGGGGTGGGTCAGAATCTCAAGGCCGATCGCGCGAAATCGCGGAAAGCTTCGAGATGGCAGATCCTGGATATTGAGCAAGGAGTTGAGCATGTAGTTGCCGGAGGTCCAGACATGGCGTTCCGGATCGGCGGTCGCCTGACGGTAGAGAAACCCTTCATAGGGCCTGACCTCCTCGGCGAAAGCCGTCCTGGCGGCATCGCACAGCTCTTCGCCAATCGCGCCGCGCAGCACCACATAGCCATGCACGTCGTAATAGCGGGCCGCGGCCGCCCGGTCCGTTGCCCGTGGATAAATGGCGTCCGAGCCAGGGTCCACCGGGATCAGAATTTCCGGTCCATGTGGAGAGGTAATTGGGTAACCGAGACGATGGGCTTGAACCTGACGTAGCACCATGATGGCGCGAAACCCTCCTACCGATCCAGATTAATTTACTAGGAATGCCCAGGGAACAACAACGAGAGAAACGCGCAGTTCCGGCACTTTTGGCGCAGTAAGGGCATTGCGGAAACTGTCGGCCGTCCTCCGGTCGGATAGCTTCGAACGGGCCTGTTCTCGAAAAGCTGGTGGAAATCGACGCCGGGCGCCGACTGACCAAAGAAAATGGGAAGCGGGCGGCAGGGCACCAGCCTCAATCGATCAGCCGTAGAAACCGGCCGTCTGCAATCGGGAATCACTGGCGGAGGGGACGGGAGAAGAACCCCCGGTACAGTTGCCCGTACAACGGTTTTCGAGTGCGGAGTTTCCCGTACCAGCCTGTCTTTGTCTGTTTCTCTTGGTGCCGGGATGTATGGGCAATTAGCAGCTTACGTCACCTGGCGTCCGCATCCGTCCATGCTCAATCCTTCTAGTTCGATTGCAAGTCCGTTTGCAATTGGGTCAAGTTTTGGGGGAATGAGCATGGATGAGGAACGCAAGGCAGCGGACCTCCTGGGCAAGACCACAACTGGTCAAGATCGCGACCGGCCGGGTCTCACGGCAGGCCATGATCAACGAAGCGTGCCAGGCCTGCATTGCGCTCAGGTGGTGCTTCGGCAGTCAGGCCATGCAGCGGCTGGCAGAGCGGACTACCGGCGCAGTTGAAAGCGGCGGTCGAACTCGGCGTGCCTTCCGCGCGGTGCCTCCGGCACGGGCAGCCGATACCATTTCTCGCGCTGGGCTCCAAGCCTCGTGGTCCCTCAAGATATCAGCGCCACTGCGATGAGAGCCAACAGGAGGTTATTGATGCCCAACAGAAGGGCAATGGTCGCAACGTCATCACGGGTATGGGTGATGTGCCAGGTGAGCTGATGCCGATCGGGTGCCTCAAACCGGAGGATTTGTCCCGAGGGCTTCGAGACGGCGGACCTGAAAGACGCCAAGGCGCTGCTCGAGAAGCTGTCGTCCGGCCAAAGCTAGAAACTGCCCCGGTCCGCTCCGGGTGCCAGGAGCGGTCTTTTCGACATCACATGGGTCGCATGCTTCCCGGCGTCCAGCCGTCTTCCCGCCATCGGACATGACCGGTCTCGCCTGAATTGCGATGATTTCTCGAACCCTGCGCGATACGCCGGCCTCGTTTGGGCGGCGTTACATCTGCTTTCACCCGTCGCACGGGGCGCGGCTAATACCCTCAGCGGTTCTTTTTGACGAAGGGAAAGACATCAGTCACGCCGAGCAGGTCGGTCAGCAGTAGGACAAGAAAGATGATCAGGATTGCGAAAACCACCGCTCCGATCGCGCCTTGCCCAGCCGGCATCTGATCGATACGCGCGGAGAGTTGGGCCAGTTCGGCGGGCGACAGCGCCGCTAAGCGCGCCTCTACCTCGGACGGCTCGACGCCCATGGCCACGAGCTGCTCGCGGACTGCGTCTTGTTGGAGGAAGCGGACAACCTTTTCGCGGTCGCCCGCAACAGCGGCCGAGTCGCTGACAACCTGGTCGGTAGTGACCAACGCGGCGTGAGCGCTGATCGACCAAGGCATGCTGACTAGCAGCATCAGCGCGGCAAGAGGCAAGCAGAGGAAACGGCAGCTCTCACGGAAGAAACGCATCGCGGAACCTCCTAGGTTTTCCATGGGGCGGCTGCCCGAGGAGCAGTTCGAAACGGCCGCGGGCGGGCCAATCTGCTCTTAGTAGCCAGCCACGGATTCGCTGCAGCATGAGGAAGAATGGTTAGCGATACCTGAATTTACTGCGCTTCAATATCTCTGCGGGTTGCCCCCAAGGGCAGCCGGACAAACAGCCTAGATGGTGGCGGATCGGTCGTTCATCACCCTAGCCTCGCGTCCCGTTTCACGTCTCACGCGCGCAGGGGTGCCAGGAGCCGACATGTGCTGAGTAGTCCTACGGCGACGGCGCTAGTCATCACACTGGAAGTCCGCGCCTTGCGGAAGCCCTCTAGCCAGTGATCCCGGTCTTCCTTCGACCTGTGCATTGTCGAAGTAGGCGATGAGCGCCCGCGGAACGCCTGGATACCGAGAGTCTTTGGAAGCCTCACAAGCGAGAAGGCGGTCGGAGAATTTCTTGAATCTATCCAACTCCGCCGGCGCCTCGGCGAGCCGATCGAGCTGAGCATAGGCCGCTGCCAAGAAGTCCGATTGTGGGCGCGACTATTATTATCTTCCTAGTACTGCTGATCACCGATCTCTTGGGCCTGACAGACATTTTCCCCTTCGTCAGTAACAAAGCGGAATAGCCCGTCAAGCGACCGGGCTGACGAAATCACTTAGCTCGCGGCGACTGCGACCGCTACCACAACCACGACTAACACCAGCACAACCATTACGCCCTCTCCGCATTTTCGAAAGTCCGCTCTCGCTGACACTTCAGCATGAGCCTAGCTTAGGAAACAAAGTCTTAAAGTTGCGTACCGGCCACTAAGCCGCGTCAAATGAGCGAGCAGTGACTGTTTGGGGATTCACTCGCGTCCACTACTTCGCCGAAGGTTTCGAAGAGCGGCAAGATGCAGGTTATCCATTGACGACGGCGTCGTGATCCTTTGGCGCTTACCTTCACCGGACAAGGTCTGCTCAGGGTCGCTGGACCAGAGCGCTCGCGCGGTAGTTTGAGGCGACGACGGTCACACGCATCAGTGTAACGGGATGGCAGCGTCCTGGCGCGATCTATCAGCGTGGCTTGCAGGCGGAATGTCTCTTAAGGGGTCAGTTGCGGCTGTCACGGCGATATCTGTGGGAGGTCAGGTAAGCGGTGGTCTTCGGGCAACGCAAATTCCGATGCGCTGGCGTGCTCACGGGTCCCCGTGTCTTTGCGCGCGAGCCGGAGTCCCAAAAAGCCTACCAGCCCGGTCGGCCGAATATGGGGCCCGTTTTCTTCAACACTGGGCTTGGTTCTCCCAACAGCAACCATTCCCGGTCTCTGCCGCGCGGATGTCAGGCCGCATCAGGCAAGTCGAGTCAGGAGCCGGGCAACCCGAGTTGGCGTGCCAGTCGCTTCCCTTCGGGGTTTTCACCCCTCGAAGGTTCAGCTCTGCCGCAATAACCCGCAAACTCACCGCTCCCGTCGCTTGGATCTCGTTTACAAGGGGGGAAGCGAGAGCGCCTCCTAAGGTGCTTTCCTGGCCTTCGCTTGGGCGCCCTTGGCGGCTGCCTTCGGCGCGCTGATCGTCTGTCAGCCGGTATCCCTGGAAGCCTCCGAGCTTCACGCCACGCGCCTTGGCGGCTTGGAGAGCAGCCTTGGTGCGTTCGCTGATCCTGCGACGCTCGTCCTCTGCGATCACCGCCTCAAGATGGAGCACCCCTGCGTTGGGGCGAATCCTACTTTGCAAACTACAGCCGCTGCACACTCAGGACGTCTGCTCTGAGAAGCTCGCCCGCGGAAGGAAGGATGGTTCAGGGGAGCTGTCTGCGCACACTGTGGTGCACATGCACCGGTTTCTCCGGACAGCTCTTGGCCAAGCGGTCAAGTGGCAGATCCTGGCTCGCAACCCCGCAAATGTTGTCGAGCCCCCGAAAGTCGCGCGGAGGGAGATGGTCGCCCTGACTAATGCGGAGACTGCCAAGCTGTTCAGCTCTCTTGCTCGGTCCACCCCCCGCCCTGATCGCGGTCCTGACCGGGCTTCGGCGCGGTAAATTAGAATTATTGGCACTGCGCTGGGCGGAGGTTGACCTTGAAGCCGGACAGCTCGCGGTGCGGCAATCCTTGGAGCAGACCAAGACCGGCCTCGCCTTCAAGCAGCCGAAGACCGCCCGAAGCCGTCGAACACTTGCCCTCCCCAACTCGCGACAGCCTTGAGGAGCCACAAGGCTGCGCAGGCTGCTCATCGGCTACGAGGACGGCAGACCGTGGGCGCCGGATCGCTTCTCCAGTGCTTTCGCAGCCTCTGTCCGCCGGTCAAAGGTTCCTCATATCCGATTCCACGACCTACGGCATACGCACGCCACCCAGCTATTGCACCAGGGAGTAAATCCCAAGGCGGTCAGCGAACGGCTTATACATTCCACTGTCGCATTCACTGGACGTTTGCTCGCGCGTCCTCCCCGGCATGCAAGACGATGCCGCGTGCCGGATAGAGGCCGCACTCCGCTCAGCGCTCGGCGAGGGCGCCATCCGCCGATGGGGTACACGGAAGGAAACGTCACGGGAACGTTCGAGCTTCCAGGCGTTTGCAATCCGTTTGCAAACGGGCTCGGGTCGCCAAGGACTTGAAGCGAGTACTTCTGACCTAAGTCCTTGACAGGCTTGGCGGAGGGGGCAGTCTCGAGCGAACTCGTCTCCGTCCGATTTTCGCTGATCATCAGGGAAGATAGAGGGAATTCTTCGCCGAAACCGGCCTTCGAGGACCGATTCATCGGTCGCAAACCCTTGCCACGCCCAGATCTTTGACGGAATTCCCTAGGACGCCTATCAGCGAATTTTTTTGGCTGATCAGGGAGCAGATCAATCGGATGGCCGGTTTCCGATCGGTTCTCCTCATTCGTTTTTCAAGGGAGAGGAGATCGCGTTGAGGTCGATGGCGCGCCGCGAGCCCAATAGGGCGTGGCGTTCTGGCGGGGCGCAAGACGGGAGCGGAGTTAGCTGGAAGCGGGAAGATTCGAGTTGTAGGTCTCTCGCTGAAGGCATCGGGAAACTGGCGCGTGAAGTTCAGGGCCTCGTTGGCGCGCAAGCGGCTCTATTGCAGCGGCGGTGTAAGTGACAGCCTTCGTCACACTCGCTTCAAGTTAAGAGCCCGACGGTGAGGAGGGGTTGCGGTCTTCGAAATACCGATCCTTTGTCAAATCAAATCAATAACTTACCCTTGACAGCCGCAGCATCGGCCCTTATCTTCGAGACTTCAGGGCAATCTAACGCAATCTTTCGCGGCAGCCCACCAGTCGGTCCTCATGCGTGAAGCGTGAGGACGTGGTGGAGTTACGCCGCCGCGTCCCTCCTTCAGCCGGGGCCCGACTGGGTGACGTGAAACCCAGATGGCCGGGTGCAGTGAGCACCAGCCACGAAGCTGAAGGAACTGAACGATGGCACTCCCTATTCGATCGCGCCGCCGCCCGGCGACCGCTCTCCCCCACACCAAGCCCAGCGCGGCCGAGCCGGTCGTGAATGATGCAGCCCTAAACTGGACACGCGACCTGTCGCTTTCGGTCGAGTATCGCCCGATCGCGGAGTTGCGACCTGCAGCCCGCAACGCCCGCACCCATTCCAAGAAGCAGCTACACCAGATCGCGGCCAGCATCCGCCAATTCGGCTTCACCACGCCGGTGCTGGTCGATGACACCGGCCGGATCATGGCCGGACACGGACGGGTGGAGGCTGCCAAGACCCTCGGCCTCGATCGCGTCCCGACCATTCGCCTCGATCATATGAGCGAGGCGCAAAAGCGAGTTTACGCCATCCTCGACAACCGGTTGGCCGAGCTGGCGGGTTGGGACCGCGACTTGCTGGCGATTGAGTTCACCGAGCTGAGTGCGCTCGACATCGATTTCGATCTCGAGATCACCGGCTTCGAGACCGCCGAGATCGATCTGCTGATCGACGGCTCGGG
Source organism: Alphaproteobacteria bacterium (assembly GCA_035620695.1). GTDB lineage: Bacteria > Pseudomonadota > Alphaproteobacteria > JAREAF01 > JAREAF01 > JAREAF01. The sequence goes on along the minus strand of DASPGI010000181.1, from coordinate 846 downwards.
ATTCGGCGCGGACGGCGATCCCGCCGACGACGTGCCGGAAGTATCGGATCGGATCGTCAGTCGGCCAGGTGACCTCTGGGTCTTAGGCGATCATCGGCTGCTGTGTGGAAATGCCTTGGAACCGGCCGCCTATCGGCGCCTGATGGGTGAAGAGCGGGCACGCCTGGTCTTCACCGACGCTCCCTACAATGTCCCCATCCAAGGTCATGTCTGCGGGAGCGGGCGAATCCGGCACGCCGAATTCGCCATGGCCTCCGGTGAAATGTCCGAGGCGGAGTTCACCAGCTTCCTAACGCAGGCGCTGGGCAACATGGCCGGGTCAGCCTCGATGGTGCCGTGATCTATGCCTGCATGGATTTTCGCCATGCCTTCGAACTGCTGCAGGCCAGCCGACAATGCCGACTGCGTTATCTCAACCTATGCGTCTGGAGAAAGAACAATGGCGGGATGGGCAGCTTCTATCGCTCCCAGCACGAGCTCGTCTTCGTGTTCAAGAAGGGGACAGCTCCTCACCTGAACACCATCGAGCTCGGCCGCTATGGCCGCTACCGAACGAATGTGTGGGAGTACGCAGGGGTCAACTCCTTCCGCTCCGGTCGCCTTGAGGAGTTGCAGATGCATCCCACGGTAAAGCCTGTGGCCTTGGTCGGGGATGCCCTGAAAGACGCCTCCCGACGTGGCGAGATCGTTCTGGACGGCTTTGCCGGCTCCGGCACGATCCTGATCGCAGCGGAGAAGACCGGCCGGCGTGCCCGGGCGATCGAGCTCGAACCGCGCTATGTCGACGTCGCCGTGCGCCGCTGGGAACGGCTGACCGGCCGTTCCGCCCACCACGCCAAGACCGGT
>DASPGI010000180.1:0-43159 GCA_035620695.1 Alphaproteobacteria bacterium | reverse complement strand
GAATCAGGTTCGAGGCGCTGCAAACTCAGCAGAATGCAAGCCTCTCCCCCGAAAGTTCAGTGTCTCGCCGCTCGCAATTTTCCCTGTATTTGCGTATTGGGCACGATCAGACCCCTGCCAAAGGCCTATTCTAGTCGGATGCCGGCTGGGCCGCGCCAGTGTGGGTTGGCGAAAGGACCAGAACCACAGCATCGCCGCCGCCTGCACTGTGATCAGCGCACCCAGGGCAAATCGCCAGGCGGCGAGCGGCCGCGCGCCGTCGGGCGCGGCAGGCCACAGCTCCAGCGCCGCGCCGAACCCGTATTGTAGGAGGAAGGCGAGCGAGAACATGAACAGGTTCATCGAGGTATTCGCCCGTGCGCTGAGCTCGATCGGCATTGCCTGATTGAGCGCTGCAAAAGAGACCGCCATGAAGGCGGCCAAGAAGCTTGCCGCCGACCAGAGCCAGACCGTCTGCGCGGGTGAACCCATTACGATGACGCTCTCAAGCGCTATAAGCCCCGCCATACCGGCGCCGGCGATGCTGACGGGTGGGACGCCACGCCGCGACAGCCGGTCCGCGACCACGCCCGACACCAGAAATCCGATTGTGAGCGCAACCGACATCGAGACCTGATGGTATGAAACCGTAAGCCGGTCGAGGCCGGCCGCCTCGCGCAGCCAAGCCCCGGCCCAAAGTCCGTGCAAAGCGAACCACGCACCCTGGTTCAGCGAGAAAGCCGGCGCCAGGCGGCGGAACATCGGCGTGCGGTAGACTTCGACGATGCCGCGAAGCTGCCGCGCCAGGGTTTCCGTGCGGCCCTGACGCGTTCGCTCGGGCGCGCCGAACCAGGTGGCCGCAACCAGCGCGAGGGTAAAGACGGCAAGCCCGGCGAAGACGCCGCGCCAGCCCGTCGAGGCCGCGACCAGCTCGACCGGGGTGCCGGCGACCACCGCGCCAACTCCCCCCGCGGTGAGGATCGCCCCATTGATCAACGGCAGTCGCTCCTTCGGGAACCACAGGACGATCGCCTTGAGCGCGGCCATCAGGCAGCCCGATACGCCGAGCCCGATCAGCGTGCGCGCGAGGAGCAGGGCCCCCCGGCTCTCGGCCGCGGCGAACAAGCCTGCTCCTAGTGCTGCGATCAGCAGAAGGAAAACCTGGACGCGGCTTGGGCCATAGCGGTCCAGGAGAAGCCCGAGGGCGGGCTGCATGCCGGCAAAGGACATGAAGTAGAGGGCGGTCATGAGCCCGAGATCGGCAGCGCTGAGGCCGAACGCCGCAACGAGGTCCGGCGCCAGCACCGCATTCACGGTGCGGAACAAGTAGCTGAGAAAATAACCGGCGGCGAACAGCAGGAAGATGCGGACGGCGGGGCTCATCGCCGTCCATCCTGGCCGCAAGGCCCGGCGCGGCGCAAGCCGGCCGACCCTGGGGCAGCCGACATTCCGTTGACAGATTTGAGGGAACCCTGCGCCGCGCTCTTGCGCCTCGGCTATCGCGATGGAATATCGTTGCTTTCCCTTGCCTTATCGCCATCGATCCCCCAAATAGCGCTGGCCATGGCCGAACCGACGACCGAACTCGCCCGTGAGGTATGCCGCCGGCGTACCTTCGCGATCATCTCGCACCCCGATGCGGGCAAAACCACTTTGACCGAGAAGCTGCTGCTCTTCGGCGGCGCGATCCAGCTCGCCGGGGCGGTGAAGGCCAAGCGCGAAGGATTGCGCGCGCGCTCCGACTGGATGGCGATCGAGCGTCAGCGCGGGATCTCGGTCACCGCCTCTGTCATGACCTGGGATTACGACGGGCTCACCTTCAACCTTCTCGACACGCCCGGGCACCAGGATTTCAGCGAGGATACCTATCGCACGCTGACCGCCGTCGACTCGGCGGTGATGGTGCTGGACGCGGCCAAGGGCATCGAGGCGCAGACCTTGAAGCTGTTCGAGGTCTGCCGATTGCGCGACGTGCCGATCCTCACCTTCATCAACAAGCTCGATCGCGAAGCGCGCGACCCGCTCTCGCTCATCGACGAGATCGAGAGCCGGCTTGCGCTCTCCGCCACGCCGGCGACCTGGCCGATCGGGTCGGGACGCGACTTCAAGGGGTGCTACGACCTCTTTCAGGATCGGCTGCTGCGATTCGAGGATGGCTCCAACGAGCGGGTCGGGGCCGAGATCGCGCTCTCCGGCCTGGGGGATCCACGCCTTGCCGATGCGCTGGACCGCACCACGCTGAAACGGCTCAAGGCCGATCTGGAGCTGGTGCGCGGCGCCTGCCCGCCTTTCGATCTTAAGGCCTATCGCGAGGGCCACCTGACGCCGGTCTTCTTCGGCAGCGCTTTGAAGAATTTCGGCGTACGCGAGCTGATCGAGGCGCTGGGCCGTTTGGCACCGCCCCCTCAGCCGCAGGAGGCGGTATCCCGCTCGGTCGAGCCGACCGAGCCAAAGGTCGCCGGCTTCGTCTTCAAGGTTCAGGCGAACATGGACCCCAACCACCGCGACCGTATCGCTTTCGTCAGACTCTGCTCCGGCCGTTTCCGGCGCGGCATGAAACTCCGCCATGTGCGCGAAGGGCGCGACATCGCCGTGCACAGTCCAGTCTTCTTCCTTGCCCGCGACCGTGCGCTAGCCGAGGAGGCGGTCGCAGGCGACATCCTCGGCATCCCTAATCACGGAGCCTTGCGCATCGGCGACACCTTGACCGAGGGAGAAGACCTGCGCTTTACCGGCGTGCCGAGCTTTGCGCCCGAAATCCTGCGGCGCGTGCGGCTCGACGATCCGATGCGCAGCAAGCATCTCGCTCGCGCGCTGACCGAGCTGGCCGAGGAGGGGGTCTCGCACCTCTTCAAGCCGGTGACCGGTGGGGCCGCCATCGTCGGCGTGGTCGGTCCCTTGCAGTTTGAGGTGATCGAGGCCCGCATCGAGACGGAGTACAAGATCGGTTGCGGCTTCGAGCCCGCACCCTTCGAATATGCGCGCTGGGTGGTGTCCGAGGACCGGCCTGCGCTTGATCGCATCCGGCGCGAGCATCCCTCCAGCCTGGCCCAGGATCAGGACGGCGCGCTCGTCTTCCTCTTCCGCAATTCCTGGGAACTGAACCGGACCCAAGAGGATTGGCCGTCCTTGCGTTTCCTCGCCACCCGCGAACAGTTCGGGGTGGAGACGGCGGAGATACGGTAGGCACAGTCGCCCCCTTGAGTGACCTTTGCGAAATGAACTTTCACATGGCCTCGATCCCTCGAGGCTCGGCTATCGCCTCGCACCTCAGGATGAGGCCTAGCCTGGAAAAAGCCTCCTCATCCTGAGGCGGCCGCGCAGTGGCCCTCGAAGGAGAGAAGGCTCGTGATGCGACGGCGTACCCTCCCTAACTCTTCTCCTCAAGGGGGGAGGCGACCTTACCTTGCAACGCCACGTCCGCCATCTGCTCCACCCGCGGATACCACCAGCCGAGCGTTGCAGCTCGCGCGGCCATGAAGATCATGAAGGCCGCCCAAAGCCCGTCATTGCCCCAGGCCGGGATCAAGAGGCTCGCCGCGCCGAGATAGAGGGCAAGCGCGATCACCATGCCATTGCGCATCTCCGCGGTGCGCGTGGCGCCGATAAAGATGCCGTCGAGCAGGAAGGGCCAGACCGACAGGAAGGGCGATGCGATCGCCCAGGGCAGGAAATCGCGCGCGGCGGTCCGTATCTCCTCATGCTCGGTGAAGAGCTGAAGAATGACGAGCCCGGCGACGGCATAGAGCAGGGCGAAGAGTGCCGCCGTCGCAAAGCCCCAGAGTGTGGCGGTTCGCACCGCCGCGCGCAGACCGTTGCGGTCGCGCGCACCGATGGCCGCGCCGACCAGCGTCTCGGCGGCATGGGCGAACCCATCAAGCCCATAGGCCATGATCGCTTGCAAATGCAAGAGGATGGCGTTGGCCGCCAGCACCGTATCGCCCATTTCCGCCCCACGCGCGGTGAAGTAGGCGAAGGCGAACATCAGGCAGACGGTGCGGATCAGAATGTCGAGATTGACCTTGATGAGCGCTACCATCCGTCCGGGCGCATTGAGGCGGGACCAGGGCCAGCCGCCGCCCAGCCTCTGCGCACCGCGATGCAGGAGATAGAGGCCTAGGCCCGCGCCGGCGATCTCCGCCGTCAAGGTCGCGGCCGCGACCCCGGCTATGCCCCAGCCGAAGCCGATCACGAAGAGCACGGCCAGAACCATGTTCAGGCCATTTATGAAAAGCTGCGTCAGAAAGGCGAGGCGCGCATTCTGCACGCCGAGCAGCCAGCCGAGCACGGCATAGTTGATGAGCGCCGCCGGCGCGCCCCAGATCCGCACCGTCACATAGATTCCGGCGTAGGATTCGACCGCCGGGCTCGCCTCGAACAGCGTCAGGCTGATCCACAGGATCGGCGCCTGCAGCGCGACGATGATAAGTCCGATCGCGATCGCGAGAAGAACGGCGCGCAGTGTCACCGCCTTTAATTCCACTCGGTCCTCCGCGCCGAAGGCCTGGGCGACGAAGCCCGTCGTGCCCATGCGCAGAAAACCGAAGGCCCAGTAGACGAAGGTGAAGATGGTGGCGCCGACCGCGACCCCGCCGATCAGGGCCGGATCCGGCAGATGCCCGACCACGGCGGTGTCGACCGCGCCCAGGAGCGGCACGGTGACGTTGGAGAAGATGATCGGGCCGGCCAGCCGCCAGACCCGGCGATGGGGATTTGCGGGCGAGGGGCCGAACGGATTGGGCTGGCCCTCACCCGGCCACGTTTCGCGTGGCCGACCTCTCCCTGAAGGGAGATGTGATTCCGCGCCGTCAGCGCCCGACGGCATAGCCCTGCATGAAGCGGGGATTGGCGCCGGCAATGAGCAGCGCGCCCTCGCGGCCCGCCGCTGAAAGCCGTCCGAGTGACCAGGGCTCGGTCATGGTCACCTTGTGCCCGCGTCGCTTGAGCTCGCGGATCGTCTTTTCCGGAAAGCGCGCTTCCATCGAAAGGCTCGCGGGCAAAGCGGTGCGCGGCCAGAAGGAGGATGGCATATGGTCGGTGTGAAACATCGGGCAGTCGATCGCCTCCTGCAGGTTCATGTGGTGGTTCGCGAGTCGCAGGAAGAATGTGAGGCTCCACTGATCCTGGTAATCGCCGCCCGGCGTGCCGAAGGCAAGCCAGGGCCCGCCGTCCCTGAGTGCCAGCGAGGGGGTGAGGGTGCTGCGTGGCCGCTTACCGGGCTCAAGGCTCGCCGGCAGCCCCTCCCGCAGCCAGAACATCTGCGCTCGGCTGCCGAGACACAAGCCCAGCGCAGGGATGATGGGAGAGGAGTGCAGCCATCCCCCGGAGGGCGTTGCCGAGACGATGTTGCCATGCCGATCCACCACATCCAGGTGGCAGGTGTCGCCGGGCAGCGTCTGCCCGAGCGTGCCGTGCGTGGTCGGTTCGCCCCCGCCCAGCGCGTCGAATTCCGGCCGCTCCCCGGCCCTGGCCGCGCTCTCATAGTCCACCGGACCGCCAAAGCCGGGAATGGAACCGGGCCGCAGTTCGTCAGAAGCGCGATCGGAGATCAAACGGCGCCGTTTGGCATTGTAGGCAGGGCTGAGCAGCCGTTCGATGGGAACGGCGACGAAATTCGGATCGCCATAGAAGGCTTCGCGGTCGGCGAAGGCGAGCTTGGCAGCTTCCGTGACGAGGTGCACGAAATCCGCTTCCAGGGGATCCATGCGGTCGAGCTCGTAGCCCTCGAGCAGCGCCAGTTGTTGCAGGAAAACAGGGCCCTGGCACCAGGGTCCGAACTTGGCGATGGTCGCGCCCTTATAGTCGTAGGTCAGCGGCTTCTCGTAAGTCGCCTGCCAGCCGGCCATGTCCTCGGCCGTAAGCACGCCCTTGTGCCGGCGGCCGGAGGAATCCATCACTGCCTCGCCGCGGCAGAACCGGTCGATCTCCTCGGCGATGAAACCTTGCGACCAGATCCGCCGCGCGGCCTCGATCTGCGCCTCCCGGCCGCTGCCGGTAGTTTCCGCTTCGCTGAGGATGCGCTCGTAAGCGTCGGCCAGGACGGGGTTGCGGAACAGAGTTCCGGCGTGGGGCACGCGGTCGCCCGGCAAATAGAGCGCCGCCGATGTCGGCCATTCCTTGCGAAACAGCGTCTCGACCGAGGCGATGGTCTCGCAAATCCGGTCCACCAGGGGGTAGCCGATCCGCGCGAAGCCGATCGCATACTCCAAGACCTCGCGCGGGCGCATCGTGCCGTGGTCGCGCAGCATCAGCATCCAGGCATCGAACGCGCCCGGCACGACGGCTGCAAGCAGGCCTGAACCCGGTACCAGCTCGAGGCCAAGGGCGCGATAGTGAGCGATGGTGGCCTTGGCGGGGGCGACGCCCTGCCCGCAGATCCCCTCGATCTTGTCCGACTCCGCGAGGGCGAAGAGAATCGGCACTTCGCCGCCGGGGCCGTTGAGATGCGGCTCGACCACCTGCAAAGTAAAGCCGGCCGCGACCGCGGCGTCGAAGGCGTTGCCGCCGCGCTCCAGCACGGCCATGCCGGCTTGGCTGGCCAGCCAGTGGGTCGAGGCAACCATGCCGAAGGTGCCGCGGAGCTCGGGGCGCGTGGTGAACATGGGGAAACCGTGCCGGAAGCTGGGAAGGAAGATGACGATAGAGCTATCTTATCGGCTGACGCCGCGAGTGGGCAACGTTGCGGTGCAACGCAGGATGCTTTCGCCGACGGTCCTCCGACCCGGGCCCGACGGAAGGTCACTCGCCCGAGGGCGGAGCTTACGCTAGCATCGAGGCACGTTTTCTCTTCGTGTCGTTCCATGCAAATCCGGCATCCATACCTCCTCTTCCTCGGCGATGCGCTCGATCCGCTTGCCGCCAAGACCGCGCAGGGCATCGCCCATTGGCGCCCAGACTGGTGCCTGGGGCAGCTGCGTCTCGCCGGCTGCAAGGCCGATCTCGGCCTCCCCGACCTCACGGTATCCGACGCGCTCGCGCAAGGTGCTCAGACCCTGATCGTGGGCGTCGCCAATCGCGGCGGGGTGATCAGCGAAAGCTGGCTGCCGACCTTGCTGGAGGCTCTGGATCGCGGCCTGGATCTTGCTTCGGGACTGCATCGCAAGCTGGCGGATGTACCGGCTCTGGCCGAGCTTGCGCGGGCGCGCGGCCGGAACCTCTTCGATGTCCGCCATCCCGCGCGCGAGTTTTCGGTCGGCACCGGTGCCAAGCGACCCGGCAAGCGCCTGCTCGCAGTCGGAACCGATTGCTCGATCGGCAAGATGTACACCACGCTGGCCTTGGAGCGGGAGATGCGCCGCCGCGGCATCAACGCCGATTTTCGCGCCACCGGGCAGACCGGCATCTTCATCGCCGGCGAGGGCGTCTCGATCGACGCGGTGGTCGCCGACTTCATCTCCGGGGCGGTCGAATGGCTGTCGCCTGCCAACGATCCCGATCACTGGGATCTGGTGGAAGGGCAGGGCTCGCTCTTTCACCCCTCCTATGCCGGGGTCAGTCTGGGACTCCTGCATGGAGCGCAGCCCGATCTTCTGGTGATGTGCCACGAGCCGGGTCGGCCGCATATGCGCGGGCTGCCGCATTATCGGTTGCCCGATTTGGAGAGCTGCATCGAAGTCAATCTGAAGGCGGCGCGCCTCACCAATCCTGAAGCTCGACTACTCGGCTTCTCGCTCAACACCGCTGGGCTCGATGCCAAGGCGGCCGAACGCGCCTTGCGCGAGGCCGGCGATCGTTTCGGGCTGCCGGCCGTCGATCCCTTGCGCACCGGTGTCGCCCCGCTCGTGGATGCCATCCGGTGATCCGGATCGAGACCCACGTCGAGACTTGGCCGATTCGCGGTCGCTTTACCATCGCCCGGGGGGCCAAGACCGAGGCGGAGGTCGTCCTGGCCGAGGTCTGGTCCGAGGGGGTGCGCGGCCGGGGCGAATGCGTGCCCTATCCTCGTTATGGCGAGACTGTGGCGGAGGTCGTCGCCGCCATATCCGGAGTCGATTCCGAAGGTCTCACGCGGTCGCGGCTGCAGACGCTGCTGCCGGCGGGAGCGGCGCGTAATGCGCTGGATTGCGCGCTCTGGGACCTGGACGCCAAGCGTTCCGGGCGGCCCGTCTGGCGCCTGTCCGGCCTTGCCGAACCCAAGCCGCTGATCACCGCCTATACGCTCAGCCTCGATACCCCGGAAAAGATGGGGCAGGCTGCGCGGGAGAGTGCCCTGCGCCCGCTCCTCAAGCTGAAGTTGAGTGGGGCGGGGGATCTCGAGCGCGTCCGCGCCGTGCGCGCCAATGCGCCGCGCTCGGCGCTGATCGTCGATGCGAACGAGGGATGGAGCATCGAGGAGTATCGTATGCTTGCCCCCGACCTGTCGGGGCTCGGCGTGACCTTGATCGAACAGCCTTTCCGCGTGGGCGAGGACGGCGCGCTGGCGGAGCTGGACCGCCCGCTACCGGTTTGCGCCGACGAATCGTGCCACACCAGCGACGATCTCGCCCGCATCGCCGGCGCCTATGACGCGATCAACATCAAGCTCGACAAGAGCGGCGGCTTGACCGAGGCGCTGGCGCTGCGCCGTGCGGCCGAGGCGATGGGATTCAAGATCATGGTGGGATGCATGGTCGCCACCTCGCTGTCGATGGCGCCCGCATTCCTGCTTGCGCAGGGCGTGGACTGGGTGGATCTGGACGGACCTTTGTTGCTGGCGGAGGACCGGACGCCCGGGCTGGCTTATCGCGGCTCCACGATCTATCCGCCCGAGCCCGAGCTTTGGGGCTGAGCGACGCGAAGGACGTCAATCGCGGGTGGATAGCTTTCGGGAGCGCTCTGCCCCGCTTTCCCAGCCTTGCCCTGCCGCCGAGGCTCTCTCAGGCGGGCGCAAGTAGTCCCACCGCCTCCAGCGCCTTGGACTGCCGTTCGCCCAGAGCGCTCTCATCGAAATCGTCGATCAGCTCGTGGAAGAGGCGGTGCCAGTTCAGCTCGGCCTTCAGGTGCAGGAAGACCGAACCCAGCCCGATCGCCGCGCGGTCCATGAATACGAACTCGCGCGGCACCGCCACGCCGCCGACGCGTTTGAGATCCGCATGGACCTTCTCGGCGACCTCGCGGCCATACTGGCCGGAGGCTGCCTCCTGGATGCGACGTGGCCGGTCATCCATCAGGGGCGCGTAGAGAAACCGCGCCCACTGGTTCAGGATCTCGATCACCTCGTGCGTGAGGCCCCTGAAACCCCAGGTCTCGTAGGCATGCACGGCAAGGGCCAAATCCTCCTCGCGCAGCGCGCGATAAAGCTCGATCACTCCGCGCACGAAGCTCGGCCGGAAGATGCGAATGCAGCCATAGTCGAGCAGATTGACGCCGCGGTCCGGCCGCACCGTGTAGTTGCCCAGGTGCGGGTCGCCGTGGATCGTGCCGTACCTGTAGAAGGGCAGGTACCAGCCCCGGAAGAGCGCTCGCGCCACCCGGTTGCGGTCCCCCAATTCGGGTCCATCCCTCAGCCAAGGCAGCAGCGGCCGCCCCTCCAGCCAAGTCATGGTGAGGAGCCGGCGTGTCGTCAGCTCCGGCAACACCTCCGGCACATGAATATCTACCTCTCCATCCAGCATCGCGTAATAGAGCCGGATGTGACGCGACTCACGCTCATAGTCCAGCTCCTCGCGCAGCCGCGCCCCGATCTCGGTATGGATTTCGGCAGTGTCGATGGCGCGGTCGAGCCGGCCATAGATACCGAAGATGACTTGCAGCTGGCGTAAATCCGCCTCCACCGTCGATTGCATCTCCGGATATTGGAGCTTGACCGCCAGCAGACGGCCATCCTTCGCGCTCGCGCGGTGCACTTGCCCCAAGGAGGCCGCGGCCGCCGCATCGCGCTCGAAGCTTCGGAACCGGGCCTGCCAGTCAGGGCCAAGCTCGGCCGCCATGCGCCGCCGCACGAACGGCCAGCCCATGGACGGTGCGCTGGCCTGAAGCTGGCGCAACTCGTCGGCATATTCCTGAGGCAGGGCATCGGGGATGGTGGCGATCATTTGAGCCACCTTCATCAGCGGCCCTTTGAGCCCGCCCAAGGCCGCCCGCAAGGCCGCCGCGTTGCGGGCTCGATCAGGATCCCGCCCAAGCGCGCGTTCGCCCGCCCGCCGCGCCGCATAGCCGCCGAGACCCATCCCGACCTCGGCGTAGCGGCGCACCCGGCCCGTCAGCCGGTTACGCTCGCGGTCGTCTGACGGACGATCGTTCACGCCCGCTCCAACTCGTCGACGAAGCCCTCTATGACGCCGAGGCCCTTGGCCCAGAATTCGGGATTGGAGGCATCGAGCCCGAACGGCTGCAGAAGCTCCTTGTGCCGCTTCGTCCCGCCCGCTGAAAGCAACTCCAGATACTTTCGCGCGAAGCCCTCCTCCGCCTCCTGATAGACGGCGTAGAGCGAGTTCACCAGGCAGTCGCCGAAGGCATAGGCGTAGACGTAGAAGGGCACATGGATGAAATGCGGGATATAGCTCCAGAGCACCGCATAGTCGGACGTGAGCTTAAGGGCCGGACCCAGGGCTTCCTTCTGGGTTTCCATCCAGATCTCCCCCAGGCGCTCGGCGCTGAGCTCCCCCTTCCGCCGCTCGTCATGCACCTTCGTCTCGAACCCGTGCATGGCGATCTGGCGAACCACCGTGTTCAGCATGTCCTCGACCTTCGAGGCCAGCATGATGCGGCGACGCTGAGGATCTTGTTCGGCCCGAAGCAGGGCGCGAAAGGTCAGCATCTCGCCGAAGACCGAGGCGGTCTCGGCCAGGGTCAGCGGAGTGTCGGCCATCAACGCGCCCCTTGGCGCGGACAGCATCTGATGGACCCCGTGTCCCAGCTCATGGGCAAGCGTCATCACGTCGCGCACCTTGCCGTGATAGTTCAGCAGGAGATAGGGGTGGGCGCTGGGCACGGTCGGATGGGCGAAGGCGCCGGGCGCCTTGCCCGGCCTCGGCGGCACGTCGATCCAGGGCCGCTCGAAGAAGCGCCGGCCGACCGCCGCGAGTTCCGGGGAAAAGGCGTGATAGGCCTCCAGCACAAGGCTGCGGGCCTCGCTCCATGAAATGCGCTTGTCCTCATCGGCGGGCAGCGGGGCATTGCGGTCCCACCAGTCGAGGTGATCCTTGTCCATCCAGCGGGCCTTGAGCTTGTAGTAGCGATGCGAGAGGCGCGGATATGCGGCGCGCACGGCCGCGACCAGCGCTTCAACCACCTCGTCCTCGACGAAGTTCGCGAGATTGCGCGAAGAAACCGGCCACGGGAAGGCGCGCCAGCGATCCTCGATTTCCTTGTCCTTGGCCAGTGTGTTGGTGACGAGTGCGAACAAGCGGATGTTCGCGCTCAATACGGCGGAAAGCGCCCCGCCCGCCTTGCGCCGGGTCTCGGCATCGCGATCGGTCAGCAGATTGACGACTTCGCTGGAGGTCAGCTCCTTGCCGTCAACCGGAAAGCGCAGTGCCGTCATGGTCTCGTCGAACAGCCGGTTCCACGCAGCCCTGCCCACCACATGCTTTTCGTGCAGGATTTTCTCCAGTTCGTCGGAGAGCTGGTGTGGACGGAAGGCCCGGATATCTCTGAGCCAGGGAGCGTAGCGGGCGAGTTCCGGCGCCGTCAGCTTTGCCTCCAACTCCGCGTCGCCGATGCGGTTCAGTTCGAGGGCGAAGAACAGAAGCTCGGAAGAAATATCGGTCAGCCTCTCCTGAATCGTCTGGTAGAAACGCGTGATGGCGGGATCGCTCATATCGCCGGCATAGAGAAGCTGGGCGAAGGCGGCGATCCTTCCGGTCAGATCCTGCAACCGCTCATATTCGGCGACGGCCTGGCCGAGCCTTGCTCCGTCGAGGGCCGAAAGCCTGCTGCGGTAGGCCGTGGAAAAAGCCTTGGCCTTCTCTGCGGCCGTCGTCAGGGCCGAGCCCAGCTCGGCGGAATCAGGTCCCGGGAAAAGGTCCGAAAGATCCCACCGCGGCAATTCTGCCACCGCCGCGGTCGTGCGGGCGCGCTCGTTCATCGGTGACTCCTTTTGGTGGTAGCGATATAAGTCCGGGCAAGAGCGCGAACAAGCGCTTGGGATCGAATGGGTTCCGCAAGGTGAGGCCGCTTCCCCCGAGGGGCATGGTGGGGTGCTGCTGTCGCTCGAACTGACAAGGGGGGAGTCATGTCTTACGTGAGCTGGCGCAGCCTGCCGGCCATGTTTTTCGACCAGGCGGCAAATCGGGCGAACAGGTCGTTCTTGTGGGCCAAGAAGGAAGGGGTATACCGGCCCCTCACCTGGGGCGAAACCGCCGAGCAGGTGGATCTTCTGGCGCGGGCATTGACCGCGCTCGGGATCGGCAGGGAAGACCGGGTGGCGTTGATCTCGGAGAATAGGCCCGAATGGCTGATCGCCGATATCGCCATCATGTCGGCTGGCGCCATCACGGTCCCGGCCTTCACCACCAACACCGTCGCCGATCATCGTCACATCCTCACCCACAGCGGGGCGAAAGCGGCGATCCTCTCCAGCCGGCAGATCGCGAGACGACTCTTGCCGGCCACCCTGGAAGCGCCGGATTTGAAGTTTCTCATCTCGCTCGAGCCCCTGGAGCTGACGCAGAGCCACCAGTTCCGTGTCCTTTCCTGGGAGGAGGCGCTGGAACTGGGGAGGCAGGCGCCGGACACCATCGACGAAACCGTGGCCGGGTTGAAGCGCGACGAGGTCAGCTGCTTCATCTACACCTCCGGCACCGGCGGCACGCCCAAGGGGGTGATGCTGACGCACGGCTCGATCATGGCCAATTGCGAGGGCGCCTACGACCTTTTGCATTCCTTTCACCTCGGCGAGGAAGTATTCCTCTCCTTCCTGCCGCTCTCCCATTCCTATGAGCACACGGCCGGTCAGTTCCTGCCGATCGCCCTCGGCGCCGAGCTCTACTACGCCGAGGGCGTCGAGACGCTTGCGGCCAACATGCAGGAGGTGCGGCCGACCATCATGACGGCCGTGCCGCGCCTCTACGAGACGATGCACCAACGCCTTCTGCGCGGCGTCGACAAGATGAGCGGCGTGCAGAAATGGCTGTTTCTCAAGGCAGTCGAACTTGGCCGCAGGAACTACGAGCAGCCCGGCTCGCTCGGCCCATGGGAGCGGCTGATCGATTGGGTCTGCGAACGGACGGTGCGCAAAAAGGTAAGAGCCAGGTTCGGCGGACGTCTGAAAGCGATGGTTTCGGGCGGGGCGGCGCTCAACTATGAGGTCGGAGTATTCTTCATCGCCCTTGGCGTGCCATTGCTTCAAGGCTATGGCCAGACCGAAGCTTCGCCGGTGATCAGCGCCAACCCTCCGCAACGCATCAAGCTGAGGACGGTCGGCCCGCCCTTGAAGGATGTCGAGGTCAAGATCGCGGAGGACGGCGAGATCCTCGTGCGCGGCGAATGCGTGATGAAGGGGTATTGGCGCGATCCGGAATCGACGGCGAAAACCATCATCGATGGCTGGCTGCATACCGGGGATATCGGTCTGGTCGACGAAGAGGGCTATATTCAGATTACCGACCGCAAGAAGGACATCATCGTCTTCTCCGGCGGCGACAATGTATCGCCTGCGCGCGTCGAGGGGTTCCTCACCCTCCAGCCCGAGATCTCGCAGGCCATGGTCTATGGCGACAAGCGCCCGAACCTTGTCGCGATCCTCGTTCCGGACGCCGAGTTCCTTACGGCCTGGGCGAAGAGCAGGGACAAGCCCGACGATCTCGCTCGGCTGGCCGAGGATCCCGATCTGATCAAGGCGCTCTCGCCGGTCGTCGACCGGGTCAATCGCGACCTATCCTCGCTGGAGAAGGTGCGGCGCTTCGTCATTGCGCGCGAGCCCTTCACCATCGACAACGGCATGCTGACCGCCTCACTGAAAATCCGCCGCCACAAAATCAGGGAGACTTACGGTCAAGCCCTGGAGACCCTGTACGAGCGGGCGTAGGTCGGCGGGCGATCAACCTTCAAGATCACCCCTGGGGGGGTCACCCTGCGAAGGGGATCTGGGAGCGGAGCCGGATCGAGCTCCGCTTCAATGGGGTCCGGGGGCGTCTTATGCGGGACGCAAAGCCAACCGACTGTGATGGAACCGATCCGCTACTATGCGCGGATCATGCCGGTCAGGGCGTCATCGACCGCCCTGCTGATGATCTTGTGATCGCGCATTGCCCAACCCACCAAAGTCGAGCCTTGCAGTGTTGACAGGAAATGCTCCGCCGATCGAACCGGGTTGTGAGGCAGCCGCAACTCCTTGTTTGCCAGCCCCTCCGCAAGCACCCGCTCCAACCAAGAGATCTGATCACGGAAGAACATTCTCAGACGATCTTGTAGGGGCCGAGGAAGGACTACCGCCTCGGCTGAAAGAATACCGCAAAGACAGAGAGAACCCTGCCGCACACTCGAAACGTATATGGATCCGTATGCACGCAAACGTGCAACGGATGTCGTTTCCGTGCTTTCGATCGACGTCATTAATTCCCTGATTTGGTCGACATAATTATCGACCAAAGCATTGCCAAGGTCGGCCTTTGTGGGAAAATGATGGTGTATGCTTGCCTTGGTTATGCCCACTTCGTCGGCAAGGTCAGCATAGCTGAATGCGCTGTACCCGCGCGAACGAACCAGACGTTCCGCCGCGTGAAGCAACGCGTTGCGGGTAGACACACTCATGGTTATCTTATATCCACCGCCCCGATAGGGTGTCAAGGAACCGTCGCGGGATGCAATCTGGCAGGCCAAAGCAAGGCGGCGCGGGCGAAATCCGTGACGATGGATATTTCAGCGCTGCGATGGACGAAGTTGGACGAACGACAGCGGTCCCTTTTGCGGGATGGCGAAGAGAGTGACAAACTTCCACAGGCTCGGCGAGCAACCTCGATTTACGATAAGTGAGAGAGTGTGAGGCCGATGGGGCCATCACACTCTCTCTTGGCCGATTACTTGTTCAGGTCGGGCCAGTTCGCTTCTGATTTCGCGAGGTTGCCCGGAATGTCTTTGTTCCAGGTCGCCAGGATCTGATCGTTGAAATTCATGTAAAGCTTGTTGTCGACAATCTTCCAGCCGTTGACCGGATCGACATCGAACAACTTGCCTTGTGCCACTCCCCAGGCGCAGAAACCGCCATATTGCGGGGCGTATTTGGCCGGATCAGCCTTGAACAGATCGCGGTGTTCCTCGGAGGCGAATTTCCAGGTTACTCCGCCATAGACCGCTTCAATGTCCTGCTTGCCTTGGACTGCCTTTCCGTCGGTGAAGTAGGCAACGACGTCGTAACCCTTTGCCCCTAGACCGGCATACATAGAATTATATTCGCCGCCGGTCTGCTTTACCGCATGGGCGACGCCGATCATCGAGAAGACGGCGACAGCTCCCGCAAGAGCAATCAGGAACCGCCTGGATAGTGTGACGAGATTCATTTCAGGCTCCATTTCAGCACAATTGGTAGAACTTGTGCAGAAGGAGAGGCCACATCGGGGTGATCCAAGATGAGGGTGTGACAAGGCCAACTCATCCCTTGCTTTAGGGATGCAAACCCCTCCTCCCGCTAAATTTGAGCCTATCGACTAGTTGATAGGCTGTCAAGATGCCAAAAGCAAGGCGATCCGCTCCAACCCTAGATGGTGCCCTCCGCCCTCAGCCTATCCAATTCGCCGGGGCTGAAGCCCAGCTGCTCGAGCACCTCCCTGGTATGCTCCCCATGCCGTGGCGGTGGCGTCTTTACCGCGGGGCCGTCATGGGCATAGGTGAAGGCTGCGACCGGCACGGAAATGCCCCTATCGAAACCTGCGGGAGACGGGTGGGCGTGCAGCGTACCCCGCACTCGCAGATGACGTTCGGCGAGTGATTCGGCGAGGCCTCGAACGCGCGCCGCGGGTACTTGCGCCTCTGCCAGCAGGCGTTCCCATTCCTCTGCCGTCCGCGTTGCGAAGATGGTTTCCAGCAACCGCGCATGCCGGCGCCCGCGCGAACGGAGATCGTCGAAGCTGCAGGCCTCGACGTCCTCGGCTATGTCATCGCGTCCGAGAAGGCGCCAAAGCCTTGCTTGCTGCTTGCCGGTGTAAGCTCCGAGCATGAGCAGCCCGTCCTTAGTCTCGTAACAGGAATAGCCGGCGTTCTCGCTGTCCCGGTTGCCGCGCGGCGCAGCGTCCACGCCGCCGATGAGATAGTTCGCGACGTTCATCGTCATCAGCATGACGGCGGCGTCCAGCATCGCGACATCGATATGTTGACCCCGATCGGTGCGCGTACGCTGAAACAGCGCGCCGGCGATGGCGAATGCGGCCTGGGCTCCAGTCCCATAGTCCACGATCGGCGCGCCGACCTTGAGGGGCGCAACCTCCTTGGTTCCGGTCGTGCTCATCAGCCCCGACATGGCCTGAATGACATTGTCGTATGCCGTGCGTCCAGCGTACGGGCCTTTCTGCCCAAAGCCGGTTATCGAGCAATAGATCAGCCGGGGGTTGATTTGGGAGAGATCTTCATAGCCCAGGCCAAGAGAGGCGAGGGCGCCGGTGCGGTAGTTCTCGACGAACACATCGGCGCTTTCCGTGAGCTGCTTGAGGATTGCCCTTCCAGTTTCCGACTTGAGATTGAGGGTGACCGCCCGCTTGTTGGAGTTCTGCGCAAGGAAGTGCGTTCCCATCCTGGCCCGATTATAGGCGGTAACAGGGCCTTCCTCGCGAACCATGTCCGGACGATCGGGAGGTTCGATCTTGATCACGTCGGCTCCGAGCACAGCGAGCTGGTAGGTCGCAAATGGACCGGCCAGGACATGCGTCAGGTCGAGGACGCGTATCCCCTGAAAGGGCTGCATGCCGTTTTTCCTTTCCCTCACTGTCGATGCCTGGCAGCCTTTGACCTCCGACTAGTCCGGATCCCCGAGCAGCACGTAAGTCTTGCGGACCGTCTCGAGGATTTCCCAAGTCCCCGTCGTGTTCGGCGGAAAAAGAACCGCATCGCCGGCGCTGATATGGATCGGCTTCTCTCCATCGGCATGGAAGATGCAGCGACCTGCTACGAAATGGCAGAATTCGGCGCTTCTGACCTGACGCCGCCATTTTCCCGGAGAGCATTCCCAGACCCCAATTTCGGGATGCTCGTGAAACGAGGAGCTGTGGATATGCGCAATCGGCGATCCCACGGGTTCCTTGACCTCTCCCCGCGATTCCAGCGTCGAGGTTGGAATATCGCCCGGCGCCTTTATGATGGTCAGTTTCATCGGGATAACCCTCCTCCGCAATGAGCTTCAATCCGTTGTTCGCCGCGTCTTCTGCCAAAGGGCCGCGCCGATTGTACCGACCGCGACGACACCGATGAGAATGGTGCAGACCGCGTTGATCTCCGGCGAAACACCCAGCTTTACCGCGGAGTAGATGCGCAACGGCAATGTGGTCGAACCCGGGCCGCTGGTGAAGGTGGAAATGACCAGATCGTCGATCGACAGCGTGAAGGCCAGCAGCCAGCCGGCGACGATCGCGGGCATGATCAACGGCAGGGTGATGAGGAAAAAGGTCTTCCAAGGCGGACAGCCGAGGTCCATGGCTGCTTCCTCGATCGAACGATCGAACGAGAGAATGCGGGCCTGCACTGTTACGGTCACGAAGCACATGGTGAAGGTCACATGCGCCAACGTCAGTGTCAGAAACCCACGATCGGTGTTGATCGCTACGAACAGAAGAAGCAGCGACAAGCCGGTAATCACCTCCGGCATGACGATCGGCGCAAAGATCATGCTGGAAAACAACAAGCGGCCGCGAAAGCGGCCATGACGAACCAGCGTTAATGCCGCCATGGTGCCGAGCACGCTCGCAACTGTGGCGGAAAGGATCCCAAGCCGAAGGGTTATCCAAGCTGCCTGGCGAAGCTGCTCATCACCGTAAAGCTTGCCATACCATTTGATCGACCAGCCGCCCCAGACGGTGACCAGCCTTGATTCGTTGAACGAGTAGACGATCAACAGGACGATCGGGATATAAAGGAACGCAAACCCCAAGGTAAGGGATGTCAGACCGAACCATTTGGAGCGCATGCTCATTGCGGCTGCGCCAACCGTCTTTCAAGGATCTTCTGGTAGCAGGCGATCGGGACCACGAGGACAATCAGCAGAACCACGGCGACCGCCGAGGCAGCGGGCCAGTCACGGTTGACGTAGAACTCGTTCACCAGCTGCTTTCCGATCATCAGGGTCTCGGAACCACCGAGAAGATCGGGAATGACATACTCACCGATGGCAGGAATGAAAACCAATAGGGAGCCCGCGATCACGCCCGGCATGGACAAGGGAAAGGTGATTCGCCAGAAAACGCCCGTGGGTGTGCAGCCGAGATCTTGCGCCGCCTCAAGCAGCGAGATGTCGATCTTTTCGAGCGTCGCGTAGAGCGGCAATATCATGAATGGGAGATAGCTGTAGACGATGCCGATGATCACTGCCGTCTCGGAGTTGAATATATCGATCGGGTTCGTCCTATCGATGAGACCGAGCCAGGCAAGAAAGTGATTGAGTAAGCCTTCAGGCTTCAGAATTCCGATCCATGCGTATATCCGGATGAGAAGCGAGGAGAAGAAGGGCAGGACAACGCCGATCATGAGAACGGGCTGCCAGGGCTTGGGCGCGCGCGCCATGGCATAGGCAATGGGATAGCCCAGAAGCAGGGTGATGAAGGTCGAGATTGCGGCGATCCGCACGCTCGACAGATATGAGGCGACGTAAAGCGGGTCTTCGTAGAGGCGCCAGTAATTCTCCAAGGTCAGTGCGCCGAGGAACTCCGTCATCCCTTGCCAGCCATGTTGCGTCGTGAACTGTGGCGAATAAGGGGGCATCGCCAGCTCGGGGACGGACAGGCTGATCTTGAAGACGATGAGGAACGGAAGGAGGAAAAAGCTCGCAAGCCACAGATAAGGTGCCGCGACAACAACGAGACGGCCCCGGTTCGGCGAAACGGTTGGCTTTGTTTCTGCGGCGGGCAGTTCGCCAAAGTTCCGATCCGTCACCGCACGCTGGGTCATTTGGTCAGAAGAACCGCGGCTTCCGGCGAGAAGCTCACGACCACCTCATCGTTCCAGCTGATCGGCCGCTCGACAAAACTCTTGCTGTTTGGCTGACTGACGCTTACCCGCAGGCCGGCCCCGGTAAGAACCCTGAAGATTGTCCACTTCCCGTGGTAACCGATGTCGGAAACGACACCGAGCATTTCCTCGGTTGGCCGGCGAACTTTGTCAGGAAATGAAATCGTGATCTTTTCCGGCCGGACGGCGAGCCAAACCGTCTGCCCGATGCTTACGGGCCGATCGCTGAGCACCGTATGGGTGATGCCGGTTGCGCGGCTCTTGACGCTGACCGTGCCAGAATCTAACCCGGCGACCGTTCCCTCGATCAGCGTGATGTCGCCGATGAAATCGGCAACGTAGCGCGATCCCGGCTGCTCGTAGACTTCGCCGGGTGTGGCGATTTGCGCGATCTCCCCGTGATCCATGACCGCGATCCGGTCCGACATGATCATCGCCTCTTCCTGATCATGGGTTACGACGACAAAGGTGAGACCAAGCGAGTGTTGAAGATTCATCAATTCAAACTGCGTCTCGTCTTTCAGCTTCTTGTCGAGCGCTCCGAGAGGTTCGTCGAGGAGGAGCACCTTGGGCCGCTTTGCAATCGATCGGGCGAGTGCCACTCGTTGTCGCTGTCCGCCCGAAAGCTGATGGGGTTTGCGCTTGGCGAACTTCTCCAGCTTGACCATGCTCAACATTTCCTCGACGCGTGAGGCAATCTCGGCCTTTGGCAGCCCTTCCATCTTCAAACCAAAGGCGATGTTCGCCGCGACATCCATATGAGGAAACAAGGCATAGGACTGGAACATCATGTTCACCGGTCGTCTGTGCGGGGGAACGGAGCTGACATTCTCTCCCGCCAAAAGAAGAGTGCCTTCCGTGGGCGCGGTAAATCCCGCGAGCATGCGCAACAAGGTCGTTTTTCCGCAACCCGATGGACCCAGCAACGAGAAGAATTCGCCCTGGTAAATATCCAGATCCAGTTTTTTTATCGCGACAAAGTCGCCAAAGCGCTTGACGATACCCTGATACCGGATGAGCGGCTCGACCGATGGATCTTTCCACGGAGCGAATGAACGTCTGCCGCCCCCGATAGCCGATCTGTTCGACCGCGGCGGCAAGAGGGCGTCGCCATGCAAATCCATGTCGTGTGTCGGTTGCTGTCTCAATGACACAAGCGTCCGTCCCCATTCAGAGGGGGTCCACATTCTCGGGCCGTCACCTCTCAAGAGGGCCTCCTTGCAAAGGCGGTGCGCCATGATTTCCATGATTGACAGAAACCAACAGCGCACCGCCCATCGGAAAAGGCCCGGGTCGGCAGGCCCGCGCCGTGATCTTCGCGACCGCTAGCGTCCTGCTTTGATGGATGTCCAGAGCCGCGTGATCACTCGTGTGGTGTCCTTATCGGGGTTCTTGGCGGGCCACATCACCGCCACCTGGTCGGCTGACAACTGCACCCCGGGGCTGGCCTTCAAGTCATCCGGCAACGCAGCCATGGCGCCACGATTGGCGGTCCCATAGAAGACCCAAGAGATGATGTCGGCATGCACGTCCGGCCGATGGAGATAGTTGATGAAAAGGTTCGCGGCTTTCGGGTTCGGGGCGTCCGCCGGAATACCCGTGACATTTGCCTGGAAGACCGATCCTTCCTTGGGCACGACAACCTCGATCTTCACATTGCTGCCAATCTCCTCGGCCCGGGCGCGAGCGATCAGACCATCGCCTGTCCAGGTGACGGCGAAGCAGATGTCGCCATTTGCAAGATCTTCGATGATCTTGCCTGAGTTGAAGTAGCGGATATAGGGGCGCAGCCTGCCAATCGTCTCGCCAGCCGCTTCCAGTTCCTCGCGGTTCGTCGTGTCGACCGGCTTCCCGTTCAAGCGAAGAGCGATCTGAAAGAAATCAAACGGCGCGTCGATCACGCCGATCCCGCAATCCTGCAACGCTCCGCCGTTTGCGTCATTGAAAACGTCCGCCCAGCCCTCGAACGCGGCGTTGGGCAACCGTTCCTTGACCTTGTCGACGTTGTAGGCGAAGCCGGTCACTGCGGTCGTGTACGGTACGAAGTACGCCATCTCGACATCGCTCGGCATGATGGTCTTCATCACCGTGGTGTCGATCTGCTCACGGTTGGCGACGATCGTCGGGTCGAGCTTCTGGAAGACGCCGACCTTTTGCATGTCCGCGGCAAAAGCGGTTCCGGGAAACACGACATCATAGCCGGATTTGCCGATCAGGAGCTTGGCTTGCAGCGCTTCGTCGCTGTCATAAGTGTCGTAAACGACTTTGATTCCGGTTTCCTTGGTGAAATTCTCAAGCGTGTCCTCGGCGAAATAGTCGGCCCAATTATAGATGTGCAGGACTTCCTCGGCATGCGCCGTTGGCAGATTCGCGGCACCGAGAACTGTCATCAGAACAGCCATCTTGACAGCATTGCTAAGGCTCATCATTCCCCTCCCTGATGAATGGATGTTTTTGTCGGGCGTTAGGCTACCCTCGACTTCTTCAGCGCAGCCGCAGCCTCGGAAATGGCGCGCCTTCCCGATTCATAGGCGCCGTGAACGGTCGCCCAGCTCTCGCTTGAGGTGGCTTCGCCGGCAAAGAAGATGCGGTTGTCGATAGGCTCCGCGAGATCCGCCCTCGCAAAGCCGTGCCCCGGGCGCATGTAGGAATGCCCGCCGAGCGTATGAGGGTCGGAAACCCATTTCGTCGCCAACGTCTTCTTAAGGTCGCGCAGGCTTCTTGATCCGAAGAGGTCGCTTATTACTCGACGGCCCATCGCAATCATCGCGTCGGCGCCTGCCCGTTCGATCACTTCCCATTTAGGTCCGCCCACGATGAGGATGGCGAGCGGGCGCTCGAACGGCCGGATATGAAGATTTGCAAAGAGGCCATCCGGTCGATTGATCAGGCCGTGGTGAGTTTCGATCCCCGCGAATTGTCCGCCCTCGAGGCGGAAGGCGATCTTGCCGGCATAACCCATCGGGATCGCGTCGATTGCTCTGTTCTTGGCGTTGGGGAGCGGGGGCGTGAAGCGAATCATCTCGCTTGCGAGAACCCCAGTTGAGACGGTGAGGAGTACCGTCCGCGCGCGGATGTCGCCCTTGCGTGTCTTGACGATGATGTTCCTGCCGGTGTGGTCGACCTCTCGGACGGCAGCCTGAAGAACCACCGGAGTATCGGCGCCATAATGGGCGATCAGCGCGCCATAACCATTCTCGACCGGCCAATCTTCATAGCTGTCCTGGTAGCGGCTATGTTCGCCCGCGGCGACCTCGCTTGCCTCGGCGCCTAGAAACTCGGCGTAATAGCCGTCGAAAAGCGGTCTGTACTTCTCGTCCGCGCCCGACCAGAGCCGGGATCGGACGAGAACGTCATGCGAAGACAGTTGGTTGCCGCAGTCGGCGCGAAGGGCGATCTCCGCCAAGGACTTTTTTGCCACGGCAAGGAAATTGGCTTGCTCGTCATCCGAGAACCAATGACCGTCGAAAATCTTCGTCGTGTAGCCGCCGCGTTTGTAGGGAAGCCCGTGCTGATCGGCATAGTCTCGCAACGGATTGCGGGAAGCGGCATGAAGATAGTGAGCGCCATGGTCCATAGGCAGGCCGAGCGTGGAGAGCTCCGTATAGGCCCGGCCGCCGCTGCGTCCTTCCGCCTCGACGATGATGTGGGAGAGACCGGCGCCTGTTGCCGCCTTCGCAGCGCTCAGCCCGGCCGCTCCGGCTCCGACAATCACCACGTCAACGCTCGATCCCATCCGCAGTGTCTCTTCCGCGATATTCCCAATCGTCGCCCTTGGGCTCACTAGAAAAACGCCAACCTTCTCATGACCAATAGTTGTTGACGCAACAGTCCGCAGTTGATAAATCGATGCAGCATCGATCTATTGGAAGCCGGAGATTTTGTCAATGCCCCTTTCAAACATCGCTCTTATCGGCGTTCCGATCGATTGCACCGGCAAACCGGGAGGATGCGAACACGCCCCGACGGTCTTTCGCAATCTGGGTGTGGCCCGTGCGATAGACGCCGCGCGCGATCTGAATGATCTGCCGGTCCGCATCGACAGCCCTGTCCGGGACGCGGCAAGCGGCGTAAAGGGTGCGGATTCGGTAGTAGCCGCCAATGAAGCAACCAAGCAGGCGGTCGAAGAGATTCTACGTTCCGGCTCGAAACCGGTTATGCTGGGCGGGTGCTGCTCCTATGTCATGGGAGCGGTCGCGGCGGCAAGGCGTGTCTATGGCCGGATCGGACTCGCTTATGTGGACGGCCATATGGATCTTTACGACGGCAAGACCTCTCCCAGCGGGGAATGCGCCGACATGCCGCTTGCCTTCGTGATCGGGGAGGGACCGTCGCTTCTTGACAAGGTGATGGAGACGCGCGCTCCCGTGGCGGTCGGCGACGTGTCGCTGATCGGCTATCGCGACCGATATTTGGCCGAACCGCAGGGCTCGCTCCTGCCGGAGCAGCTTGGTGCGAGCTTCCACCATGTCGATGCGAGCGCCGTCCGCGCACGTGGTTTCAAGGAGACCGCCATCAGCGTTTTGAAGCACCAGCAGGACGGCGCAGGAAAATACTGGCTGCATCTCGATTGGGACGTGCTCGACGAGAAAGCGCTTCCCTCAGCCGACTATCTGATGCCGAACGGCTTCGGCTGGGACGAGCTGATCGAACTCGTTCGCCCGCTGGTGCAGTCTCCGAATCTTATAGGAATGTCGACTGCCTGCTACAATCCGGACAATGATCCGGGCCTTGCCGACGGCCGTCGAGCCGTGGATGCGATGGCGCGGCTATTTGCGTAGGATCCGTGGGCTGTCCCAACCATTGGGCGACGCTATGACGAAAAGCTCGGCAAACCGCCTTGGCGCGCTTGCACTCGTTCTGACAGATCGCCTCACCGGCGCAATCGAGCGGGAGCTCGGAATCGGTGGCATGGCCCCGGCCGCTCTCATGACCATCAAGGTCGAGGAGAGTATCACCATCGAAAAGCTCGCCAAGATCCTGCGTCTTGGCCAATCAAGCATGGTTCGCGCCGTGCAAGCCTTGGAGGCGCGCGGCCTCGTCAAGAAACTTCCCGGCAAAGACCGACGGACCTTGCTGCTCAAGCTGACGCCAGCCGGCCGCAAAATGGTATCGACGCTGCTGACGCGCCGCGCGGCCATAGTTGAGCGTGCGTTCGATGCCGTTCCGAAGAAGAATCGTGTCGCTTTCGCCGAGGGCCTTGACGCCATGCTCGAGGCGATGGTGGAGAAGGCGGACGACAAATATCCGACTTGTCGCCTCTGCGACGAGGATGTCTGTGGCAACTTCGAAGACTGTCCTGTGGAACGCAGCTCATTGCGGATCTCGGACAGCGCCTCATCCGCGAGAGCTCGCCGTGAGAGAATCGCCTGATCCAGTCGCGTCCTTCTACGATGCAATAAATTCCCGAGACTTTTCCTTGCTTGATCAGAGCCTCGCGGTGGAATGGATCGATCACCAACCGGACGGGAGGGGCGACAAGGCAAGCTTCATCGCGGCGGTCCGCCATGTCCTGGAAGCATTCCCGGACCTTGTGGTCCAGATCGATGATCGCATTGATGCGCCCTCCCATGTCACGCTTCGATTGACGATCAGAGGCACGCACATGCGCGATTACTTGGGCATCCGCGGCTGCGGTCGATCCGTCGCTATCCGATCGCATGATATCCATCGAGTGGAGCATGGTCGTATCGTCGAAAGCTGGCAGCTTGAGGACTGGTTTGCCGCTTTCCAGCAAATCGGCGGCCTTGACGGTCGCTTCGTCGCGGGGAACCTTAGATGACTACGCGGTCTCGCGCCGTTGCCCGCATCGCAGCGAGATCGGGGATGCGTACTCATAGGGGCGCCGCGAGATGACGGATCGCGTTCCAAACCGGTGGCGGCGCTTCGACGTCTGGGACGAGCGGCCACTGCGCCTCGACAGCTTCGCTGAGGAGAGCCCCGTCGACGGTTTCTGCGCGGTCGCAAGTCCGTTCGATCCGACACCTTCACTCATTATCGACGGCGACACGATCGTCGAGATGGACGGCGTGCGTCGTGAAGATTTCGACATGATCGATACCTTCATCGCGCGCCACCACATCGATCGTATGGTTGCGGCGGAAGCCATGACGACGGATAGCGCGGCGTTCGCACGCGATATGGTCGATGTCAACGTGCCGCGAGCCGACCTCGTGCGCCTTGCCAAGGGAATGACGCCGGCCAAACTGGCGGAGGTCTTCGGTCACCTTTCGACGCTCGAGCTGACTTTCGCTCAAGCAAAATTGCGGTCAAGGCGTGAGCCGGGCATTCAGGCGCATGTCACGAATGCCAAGGACGACCCCTTGCAGCTTGTCGCGGACGCGGCGACGGCGGGACTTTTGGGGTTCGACGAGATCGAAACCACGGTCAGGGTCGCGAGCAATGGCTGGTCCAACGCGCTGGCAGGGATGGTCGGCGCGGCCGTCGCGGGTGGCGTTCTGTTCCAGTGCTCCATTGAAGAGGCCGAGGAGCTCCGTCTTGGCTTGGCGGGTTTGACCTCGTATGCCGAGACCGTATCGGTCTATGGCAGCGAGGAGAGCTTCATCGATGGCGACGATACGCCATGGTCCAAGGCATTCCTGATCGCCGCCTACGCTTCTCGCGGTATCAAGACACGCTGCACATCGGGCGGCGGCGCCGAGATCCTCATGGGATCCCACAATGCCAAATCGGTGCTTTATCTGGAGGCACGCTGTTTGTGCGTGCAGCGCGCCATGGGCTCCCAGGGCACGCAGAACGGAGGAATCGACGGAGCGCCCGTCACATCTTCGCTTCCCGGCGGCGGGCGCGAGATTCTCGCCGAGAATGTCATGGCCGCCCTTCTGGACCTGGAGTGCGCTTCGGGCAACGACACGCGCATCTCCTCCTCCGAGATACGCGTGGGCGGCAAGATCATGCCGTTCCTGATGGCCGGGACGGACTTCATCTGCTCCGGCTTCGGCTCGATTCCAGCCTACGACAATTCCTTCGCGGCATCACTGTTCAACGGCGAAGAGGTTGAGGATTATCTCGCTCTGCAAAGAGATTTTCAGCTCGAGGGCGGTTTGCGACCCATCGAGGAAAGCGAGACGAACGACATTCGCACACGCGCCGTCGAAGCGCTTGCCGCGGTGTTCGAGGAACTTGAGCTCGCCGAGATCACCGATGCGATGAAGCGCAGCGCCATTTACGCCTCGGGCTCGCAGGAGACCGACACCTTCACGCCGGGCGAGGTCACGAGAATCGCCAACAAAATCCGGGAACGTGGACTCTCGTTGGTGGATGTCGTGCGAGCGCTGAACAAGCGGGGCTTCAGCGCCGAGGCTGAAACGCTGACCCGGCTTTTGCGATTGCGTGTCGCAGGCGATTATCTGCAGACAGCCGCCATCGTCCGTGGCGGGCGCGTGATCAGCGCGGTCAACGATCCGAACGGATATAGCGGCCCAGGCACCGGGCATCGCATGACAGAGCAGCGCTGGCGCAAGATCGCGGCAATGCGCAACAGCGTCAATCGCGCTTCGGTTCTCGATCGTGAAATCAGGGTGGCCGCTTCGTCCGCCGCGAAATCCCGTTGCAGGTTGGTGAGCAAGGGGCCGGCCGGTGTCGGAACGGCGCCCCACGAGGTGGTCATAGGGGTGAGCCCGGCCTGGAACGAAAGAATTTTTCAGACGACCGCAGGACACGCGCACGCGGATGTTCTTAAAGCGATCTTCGCGGGCATAATCGAGGGGGGCGGAACACCACGACTCGTCCGGATTTTCTATACCGCGGATACATCTTTCCTGGGGCTGAGCGCGGCCCGCTTGTCGGGATCCGGATACGGGATCGGCCTGCAGGCGAAAGGCACGGCCGTCATCCATCAGAAGGACCGGCTGCCCCATCACAATGTCGAGCTGTTTTCGACCGCGCCGATTACCTCGATCGATCATTACCGGCGGCTCGGCCGAAACGCCGCGCGGCTATCGCATGGCGAAATGCCCGAGCCAGTCGTCGTTCCCTATGACGGTCAGGCCATCCACGCGCGCAACCATGTTCGCACCGCTCTACTCTACGCGATCGAGGTCGGAACAATCGACAAGGCCGCATCGCCCATCGAGCTGAGCGTCGAATTCCTGGAAGGAAGCGGCAGGTGAGCGCCGTGAAATATCCGCTGTCGGAGAACATGCCCGATCGCATCAAATCAGCGACGGGCAGGAGATACCCCGATCTTACGGTCGAGGCGGTGGCCACGGGCGATGCCGAGATCGCCGACTTCCAGATCTCGCGGGAAACACTCGCCGCTCAGGCCGAAATCGCCGCCGGTCAGGGCCGGGACACTCTGGCGGCGAACTTCCAGCGTGGGTCCGAGCTGATCTCCGTGCCGGATTCGGAGATCTTCGAGGTCTACGAGCTCCTCCGCCCTGGGCGGGCCAAAGATGCCGACGAGCTTCTTTCGAAGGCGAGCTATCTTCGCCGGACATATCGGGCCGAAAAGGTGGCGGAGCTGATCGAAGAAGCGGCGCGGATATACGCTGAACGAAACCTCTTCAGGCGGAGATACTGACGAATGACGGACTTGACCGGCCGGGTCGGCATTGTCACGGGCGCATCCTCCGGCATCGGGCGCGCGATCGCAGACCTGCTTGGCCGCGCCGGCGCCCGGGCCGTGCTCCATGGGCGCCGTGCGGACAGTCTTTCAGTCGGTTGGCCCGGTCGACAAGAGGACCGGCTTACGCTCACCGGAGATCTGGCGCTGCCGCCTGAAGCGGACCGCATTGTGACGGCCTGTGTGGATCGTTTCGGCCGTGTGGACATGCTTTTCAATTGTGCTGGAATCTTCGTGCCCGGCTCCGCCACGGAGTGCGATGACGACACTTTTTCTCATGTCATGAACGTCAATGTGTCGTCCGTCTTTCGCATATCACGCGCGGCTGTCCGCCAGATGGCCGGACAGGGTGGCGGCGCCATCATCAACATCTCCTCCGACTGGGGATTGGTCGGCGCGATCAAGGCGGTGGCCTATGGTGTCAGCAAGGGGGCCATTCTCCAGCTCACCCGGTGCATGGCCTTGGATCATGCCGCCGAGGGCATCCGCGTCAACGCGGTCTGCCCAGGCGATACGCTGACCCCGATGCTCGAACGCCGCGCTGCTGAAGAGGCGGGCGGCAACACGGCCGACCGCGACCGGATCCTGGCGGGCTACGCGCGAAGCATTCCCTTGAAACGCCTCGCCACGGCCGACGATGTTGCCGAATGCGCGGTTTTCCTCGCATCGCCGAAGGCCGCGCATATCACCGGCGCGTTGGTGCCCGTAGATGGCGGAGTGACAGCCGGTTGATCCGGCTCCAGGATCGCGCGCGTAGCGTGACGCCGCACGAAACCCCAAGGCCGCGCGCGTTCACACCCCGTGATATTCCTTGAACCATTTCACGAATCTGGGGATGCCTTCATCTATGGGGGTCGTCGGCTCGAACCCGAGATCGCGTTGCGAGGCCTCGATATCGGCGTAGGTCTCGGCCACGTCGCCCGGCTGCATCGGGGCGTATCTGATCTCGGCCTTGCGCCCGCAGGCCCTTTCGATCAGTTGGACGAAGCGCCTTAGAGGCTCCGAGCGGTGGTTTCCAAGATTGTAGAGCCTGTGCGGCGCACCGGATTCGTCGGCGGCGGGCGGGCGATCAAGGGCGGCAAGCACTCCGGCGACGATGTCGTCGATATAGGTAAAATCCCGTTTCATCTCGCCCTGGTTGAACAATGTAATCGGTCGCCCCGCTAGGATGTCCTTGGTGAAGATATAGGCGGACATGTCAGGACGGCCCCACGGCCCGTAGACGGTGAAGAAACGCAAGCCCGTGACGGGCAATGCGAACATCGCCGCATAGCTGCGCGCGATCATCTCGCCCGAGCGCTTGGTCGCGCCGTAGAGGGAGCGTGGGCGGTCGGCGGGGTCGTCCAGCCCGAAGGGCAGGCGTGTGGAATCCCCATAGACCGAGGAGGAGCTCGCATAGACGAAATGGCCGATGCTCCCCGCCGCCCGCGCGGCCTCGAACATGGTCACCTGACCCAGCAGGTTCGAATGCACATAGGAATAGGGGTCGATCAGCGAATGGCGCACTCCGGCCTGCGCCGCCAGATGCACGATCCGGTCGATCGCGGGGTGGCGCGCGAAGAGCGCCGCGATCGCCTGGCGATCGGCGATGTCGGCCTTGTTAAAGGTGAATTTGGGCCGTTGCTCCAGGATCGCGCGTCGGCGCTCTTTCAGCGCGACGTCATAATAATCATTGAGATCGTCGAGGCCGACGACCTCCTCCTCGCGCTCGAGCAAGGCGCGAGCGACATGAAAGCCAATAAAGCCGGCCGCGCCGGTGACGAGAATTGCCATGAGATCCGATCCGGTTTTCGCTTCCCAGCGGTCAGCCTAGCAGGAACGCTCCGCGGAGGGTGGAGGGATGATCCCGCTTGCTGGGTACGCCCCCTTTTCTGGAATTGCTCGGCGTAGGACAGAAACCGACACGCCGGCAGGAGCCCAAGGCCGGATGTTTGCGTTTTTCATAGTAGGTCGCCCGGCGGGTTGAAGGGCCGCTCCGTCGGCATTAGCTTGGGGTCTTGACGACCATCATGGCGCAGCCCGGAGCATCGACGATGGCGCTGGCAGCCGTCACTCTCGACGATAAATACGCGCTCGAGGCGGGCCGGGTCTATCTGACCGGTACCCAGGCGCTGGTCCGCCTGCCCATGATGCAGCGCCAGCGCGATCTGGCGGCCGGCCTCAACACTGCCGGCTTCATCTCGGGATATCGCGGGTCGCCCTTGGGCGGGCTCGACCAGGCGCTCTGGCGGGCGCAGCGGTTCGTCGAGAAGAACCATCTGCATTTTCTGCCCGGCGTGAACGAGGACCTGGCCGCGACGGCGATCTGGGGTAGCCAACAGGTCAACCTCTTTCCAGGCGCCAAATATGACGGCGTCTTTGCCATGTGGTACGGCAAGGGGCCGGGCGTCGACCGATCGGGGGATGTGCTGAAGCACGGCAACTCGGCCGGCTCTTCGGCCAGGGGCGGGGTCCTGCTCCTGGCGGGCGACGACCATACCTGCAAATCCTCGACCCTGGCCCACCAGAGCGAATATGCCTTCATGGACGCGCTGATTCCGGTGCTCAATCCGGCCGGCGTCCAGGAATTCCTTGATCTCGGCCTTTATGGCTGGGCGATGAGCCGCTACTCGGGGTGCTGGATCGCCTTCAAAACGGTGGCCGAGACGGTCGACAGCTCGGCCTCGGTCCATGTCGACCCCCATAGGGTCCAGATCATGCTTCCCTCGGACTTCGACATGCCGCCGGGCGGCCTCAACATCCGCTGGCCTGACCCCCCGCTCGAACAGGAAAAGCGGCTTCATAAATACAAGCTCTATGCGGCCCTGGCTTTCGCCCGAGCCAACCGGCTCGACACGGTGGTGGTCGACAGTCCGCGGCGGCGTCTTGGGATCGTCACCGCCGGCAAGTCCTATCTGGATGTGCGGCAGGCGCTGGACGATCTCGGCATCGATGATGCGCTGGCGGCGGAGATCGGGCTGACCGTCTACAAAGTGGCGATGACTTGGCCCCTGGAACGGGAGGGCGTACGCCATTTTGCCGAGGGTCTGGAAGAGATCCTGGTGGTCGAGGAAAAGCGGGCCCTTATCGAGAACCAGTTGAAAGAGCAGCTCTACAATTGGCGCGAGGATGTGCGCCCGCGGGTCATCGGCAAGTTCGACGAGAATCGTGAATGGATTTTGCCCTCCACCGACGAGCTGACGCCCGCGCGGATTGCCCGCGTCATCGCCTCGCGCATTCGGCGCTTCTACACCTCCGAGCGGATCGAACAGCGCCTCCTCTTTCTTTCCGAGAAGGAGAAGGCGCTGGCCGCAGGCGAGGTCGCGGTGAAACGCGTGCCTTATTTCTGCTCCGGCTGCCCGCACAACACCTCGACCGTCCTACCGGAGGATAGCCGGGCGCTGGCGGGCATCGGCTGCCACTATATGGTGCAGTGGATGGACCGCCACACCGACACCTTCACCCAGATGGGCGGTGAGGGGGTGACCTGGGTGGGCCAAGCGCCGTTCACCGAGACCCGTCACATCTTCGCCAATCTCGGCGACGGCACCTACTTCCATTCCGGGATTTTGGCGATCCGCGCCGCCGTCGCGTCTGGCGTCAACATTACCTACAAGATCCTCTACAACGACGCCGTGGCCATGACCGGCGGACAGCCTGTGGACGGGCAGCTTACCGTCCCGCAGGTCACCCATCAGCTTTACGGCGAGGGAGTGCGCAAGATCGTCGTCATCTCCGACGAGCCGGAGAAATATCCGACATCCGGCGGCTTTGCCCATGGGGTGACGGTCCGCCATCGCGACGATCTCGACGCCGTCCAGCGCGAGCTGCGCGAGATCGAAGGCGTCACGGCTCTCGTCTATGACCAGACTTGCGCCGCCGAGAAGCGCCGACGCCGCAAGCGCGGGCTGATGGAGGATCCGGCCAAGCGCGTCTTCATCAACGAGGCGGTCTGCGAGGGTTGCGGCGACTGTTCGGTCAAGTCCAACTGCCTCTCGGTCGTGCCGGTCGAAACCGAGTTCGGGCGCAAGCGCGCCATCGACCAGTCCAGTTGCAACAAGGATTATTCCTGCCTCAAGGGTTTCTGCCCGAGCTTCGTCACGGTCCATGGCGGGCGTGTGCGCAAACCGCGTATCGAGGGGACCAAGTCTCGCGAGCTTTCGGGCTGGATGGGCGATCTGCCCGATCCCGTCCTGCCGGAGCTGGATGAGCCCTGGGGCATTCTCGTCACCGGCGTTGGCGGGACCGGCGTCGTTACCATCGGCGCGCTCCTGGGAATGGCATCCCATCTGGAAGGCAAGGGTTGCTCGGTCCTCGACATGACTGGGCTCGCGCAAAAGGGAGGTGCTGTCTATAGCCATATCCGCATCGCCAGCGCGCCCGACGAACTTCACGCCGTGCGGATCGCGGCAGGCGGCGCACGCCTTCTGCTCGGTTGCGACATCGTGGTGTCGGGTAGCTTTGATGCGCTGGCCAAGCTGCGCGCCGGCTATAGCCACGCCATCGTGAACGAGCACGAGACGATCACCGGCGATTTCACCCGAAACCCCGATTTCACCCTTCCAGGTTTCGAGCTGCACAAGGCGGTCAGCGATGCCGTGGGGCCGGAGGCGGTCGATTTCCTTGACGCCACACGGCTCGCCACCGCGCTCATGGGCGATTCCATCGCGACCAACCCGTTCATGCTCGGCTTTGCCTGGCAGAAGGGATTGATCCCGCTTTCCGCCGAGGCGCTCTTGCGCGCCATCGAGCTGAACGCCACCGCAGTCGAGGCGAACCGCCAAGCCTTTCTTTGGGGCCGACGCGCCGCCCACGATCTGGCCGCGGTCGAGCGCGCGGCGGCTCCCGCTCTGGCGGAGCCCGCCTCGCACCGGCTTTCGCGCAATTTGGAGGAGCTGGTTGCCAAGCGGGTCGAGCATCTGACGCGATATCAGAATCGCGCCTATGCCGAGCGCTATCTGCGGTTGGTGGAACGTGTGCGCGATGCAGAGGCGACCCACGCCAAGGGATTGAGCGGGCTCGCCGAGGCGGTCGCGCGCGCGGCGCACAAGCTTATGGCCTACAAGGACGAGTACGAGGTGGCACGGCTCTATACGGACGGCGCCTTCCTCTCCCAGCTTCGTCAGCAGTTCGAGGGCGACTACCGGCTTCAATTCCATCTCGCCCCGCCGCTTCTGGCCGAGCGCGACCCCTCGACCGGGCATTTGAAGAAGCGCGCCTACGGGCCGTGGATGCTGAACGCCTTCGCGCTCTTGGCGCGGATGAAGGGCCTACGCGGCACCATCTTTGATCCATTCGGTCGGTCCGTGGAGCGCCGGCGCGAGCGTGCGCTGATCGGCGAATACGAGTTGCTGGTGGAGGAGCTGATCCAAGATTTGAACCACGACAATCACGCGTTGGCGGTCGAGATCGCGCGATTGCCGCTCGACATTCGTGGCTTCGGTCATGTCCAGGAAGCGAATCTGGCCAGGGTCAAGGCCCGCGAAGCGGAACTCGTCGCGGCCTTCCGCGCGCCGCAATCGCGTGTCACCGCGGCGGAGTAGGAGGATAGGGATGAAGGGGCAGCTCATCCGATGACCAATCCCGAGCTTGCTATCGTCGTCGGAGTAGGACCGGGCTTGGGATCGGCGCTGGTGCGCTGCTTTGCCAAGGCGGGAATGCAAGTCGCTGCGGTGGCTCGCCACCCGGATCGGCTTGGCGGGCTCGCCGCCACAACCGGGGCTCGGCCTTACGCCTGCGACGCCACCGACGAGGCGTCGGTCAAGGCGCTCTTCGCGCGCGTCGGCGGGGAAATCGGAGCGCCGGCGCTGGTGGTGCACAATCCCAGCCACTTCGTGATGAAGCCGTTCCTGGAATTGACCCAAGCCGATCTGGTCGAGGCTTGGCGGGTTGCGTGCTATGGAGGCTTTCTGGTCGGCCGCCAGGCGGCCCAGGCGATGCTGCCCTCGGCGGGCTCCATCCTCTTCACCGGCTCCACGCCTTCTATCAAGGCGGGCGCTGAGTTTGCCGCCTTCGCCGCCGCCAAATTCGGCGTGCGCGCGCTGGCGCAATCGATGGCCCGCGAGTTGGGACCCAAGGGCATCCATGTCGCGCATATCGTAGTGGATGGCCCGATCGATACGCCCGAAAATGCCGGGCTGAAGATGCCAAAACTCAGTCCGGCGGAGATCGCGAAGGCGTTCCTGGCGCTGCATCGTCAACCGCGCAGCGCCTGGACGCAGGAGCTGGACCTGCGGCCCGCCGGCGCAAAGTTCTGAACGAGGGGGAGGATCATGACCAAGAACGTTGCTTTGATTGTCGGCGTCGGGCCGGGTCTCGGTGCTGCGTTGGCGCGGCGCTTCGCGAAAGGCGGGGTGACCGTGGCGCTCGCGGCGCGCCGCCGGG
This sequence comes from Alphaproteobacteria bacterium, assembly GCA_035620695.1. Lineage (GTDB taxonomy): Bacteria > Pseudomonadota > Alphaproteobacteria > JAREAF01 > JAREAF01 > JAREAF01. The sequence goes on along the minus strand of DASPGI010000180.1, from coordinate 9,165 downwards.
AGCAACTCGCCGGCCTCGCCGAGGAGATCGGCGGCCGCGCCTATGCCTGCGATGTTGCCGATGAGGCCTCGGTCGAAGAGCTGTTCGGGAAGGTGGGGCGAGAGCTGGGCGCACCTGGCATCGTCATCTACAATGCCGGCGCCTATTCGCCGGGCGGCATTCTCGAGATTTCGCCGGCGGAGTTCGAGCGCTGCTGGCGGGTGGGCTGTCTCGGCGGCTTTTTTGTCGGCCAGCGGGCCGCGCGTTCCATGGTCGCCGAGGGGCGTGGCACCATCCTTTTCACCGGCGCGACGGCCTCGCTGCGCGGCGGGGTAGGCTTTGCCAATCTTGCGGTCGGCAAGTTCGGCCTGCGGGCGCTCGCCCAATCCATGGCGCGAGAGCTGGGGCCGAAGGGCATTCACGTCGCTCATGTCATTATCGACGGCCAGATTCGCTCCGAGCGCTACGCGCATCTGGAGAAGGAACGGCCGGCGGATGGGCTGCTCGATCCGGCGGCCATTGCTGATACCTACTGGCAATTGCATACACAGCCGCGCAGCGCCTGGACTCTTGAGCTGGATCTTCGGCCCTGGGTGGAGAGATTCTAGGAGCCGGCCCGCCAGCCAGGGTTTTCCTTCAACCATTCGGGCCAGCTGCGCACATCCCTCGGGCCGGCGCTGGCGGGGAGGGCTCGTTTGCCGTCATTCCCCTTACCGTTTCACAGCGCCGGATATAGTCTAAGCTTCGATTGATACCCGCACACTGCCGTTGCTGCTCGCAGGCGGCCGCGTCGCTTTAAGATCGAGACCAAGAAGCTTTACATAATCTGCAACAGGTGAGGACATGCGCATTCCAAGATTGACGGCCACGCTGGGGATGGCGGCTCTTCTAGCCTTCGCCGGCGTTGCGACCCTTTCCGGATCGGCTGCCGCCGAGACGGTGCTCCACCGTGGCAACGGGACCGAGCCCGAAACGCTCGACCCACACAAATCGACCGGCGTCCCGGAAGCCTGGATCCAGTACGATCTGTTCGAAGGCCTCGTCTATCCAAGCGCTAAGGCCGAGGCAGACCCGGGCGTCGCCGAGACATGGGAAGTCTCCGACGACGGGCTCACCGTCACCTTCCATTTGCGCGAGGACGCCAAATGGTCGGACGGCTCGCCGGTCACCGCGGAGGATTTCGTCTACTCCTGGCGCCGGTTGGTCGATCCCGAAACCGCCTCCGACTACGCCTATTTCCTTTGGCCGGTGAAAAACGCCAAGGCCATCACCGACGGCCAGGCGAAGCTCGAGGAGATGGGCGTGGCGGCTCCGGATGCCCGCACGTTCGTCGTTACTCTCGAACAGCCGACCCCTTATTTCGTTGGGTCGCTGATGCATACTTCCACCTGGCCGGTGAAGAAGGATGCGGTCGAGAAGCTCGGCCAGGAATGGACCAAACCCGGCAACTTCGTCGGCAACGGCCCCTACACGCTCGCCGAATGGGTGCCGCAGAGCCACCTCAAGGTGGTCAAGAACCCGAACTTCCACGACGCCGCATCGGTCACGATCGACACCGTTTTCTACTATCCGACCGAGGACATCGATCAGGAGTTGAAGCGCTATCGCGCCGGGGAGCTCGACATCACCTACGATGCGCCGGGGCAGATGATCCCGTGGATCGAAGAGAATATGAAGGACGAGTTCCATAACGTCCCTTATCTCGGCACCTATTTCTATGCCTTCAACACGACCCAAGCGCCGTTCGACCAGCTCGCGCTGCGCCAAGCGCTCACCATGGCGATCGATCGCGAGACCATCGTGTCGAAGATTACCCAGGGCGGCGAGCTTCCGGCCTATGGCTGGGTTCCGCCTGGGTTTGAGGGCTATTCCCAGCAGCAATTCGACTGGGCCGGGATGAGCCCGGAGAAACGCGTGGAAGAAGCCAAGAAACTCTTCGCCGAGGCCGGTTTCGGACCCTCCAAGCCCCTGGAGACGGAGATCCTCTACAACACCTCCGAGAACCACAAGAAGGTGGCCATCGCGGTTGCCGGCATGTGGCAGGACGTATTCGGCAAGGATGCGATCAAGGTTTCGCTCCGGAACGAGGAATGGAAGGTCTATCTGGAGACCCGTGATCAGCTCCAGTTCCAGGTGGTGCGCGCCGGGTGGATCGGGGACTACAAGGATCCCTATACTTTTTCGGGCTATCTGCGCAGCGACATCGGCGAGCAGAACCCGGCCGGCTACAAGAGCGCGAAGTACGACGAGCTGATGAAGCAGTCGGAAGTCGAAAAGGATGCGAAGGCGCGCATGCAGGTCATGGAGGAAGGGGAGAAAATCCTTCTGGCCGACGTGCCGATCATGCCGATCTACTTCTACACGAACCAGAACCTCGTCTCGAAGAAGGTGGCGGGCTGGGAAGACAACATCATGGGATGGCATCCCAGCCGCTACATGACGGTCACGCGGTGACGAGCATAGAGGCTTGAGCTTGGGGCCGTCCTCCGTTGAACCGGTTGGCGGCCCCTTGCTTTCTCGTCACGGCGGAGGGCCGGGAGATCTGCGCCCGTGTTTAGCTACACCATCCGACGGCTGCTCGGCGCCATACCGACGCTTCTGCTCATAGTCACCATTGCCTTCGTGATGGTGCGGGCGACGCCGGGTGGGCCGTTCAGCTCAGAGCGGCGGCTGCCGGCGGAGGTCGAGGCCAATCTCAGGGCGAAGTACCATCTGGATGAGCCGATTATCGTCCAGTATTTCAGCTATCTGGGGCAGGTGCTTCAGGGCGATTTCGGCCCCTCGTTCAAATACAAGGACTTCACCGTCAACGAGCTGATCTGGAGCGGCTTCAAGGTCTCGGTCGTCGTTGGCTCGGCCGCGCTTTTGCTCGCCGTTGTTGTCGGCACGACGATCGGCACGCTGGCCGCGCTGAGACAGAACACTGCCCTCGACTACAGCGTCATGGCCACCGCCATGACCGGGATCACCATTCCGAATTTCGTCATGGCGCCTCTGTTGACGCTGATCCTCGGCGTCCATCTCGGCTGGCTCCCGGTCGGCGGCTGGGGCAGCCCGAGACAGGCGATCCTGCCGATCGTAACCCTGGCGCTGCCGCAGATCGCCTATGTCGCGCGCATGAGCCGCGCCAGCATGATCGAGGTGCTGCGTTCCAACTTCGTGCGCACCGCGCGCGCCAAGGGGCTGCCCGAACGCATCACCGTCACTCGCCATGCCTTGAAGCCTGCGCTCATGCCGGTCGTCTCCTATCTCGGGCCGCTCGCCGCCTACCTGATCACCGGATCGGTGGTGATCGAGGTCATCTTCGGCATCCCGGGTGTCGGGCGCTATTTCATACAAGGGGCGCTCAACCGCGATTACACGCTGGTGCTGGGCGTGGTCGTGTTCTACGGCGCGCTCATCATCCTGTTTAACCTGCTAGTCGACTTGCTTTACGGCTTCCTCGACCCGAAGGTGCGCTACGACTGAGGCTTGGCACAATGACCACCGCCCACACCGTCCTCGACCGAGCGCCAGACCGAGAAATCAAGGGCCGCAGCCTGTGGCAGGACGCAGTTGTGCGGCTGGCCCGCAATCGCGCGGCGGTCGCAAGCATGATCCTGCTCCTTTTCATCGCGATCATCTGCGTGCTGGCGCCGCTTGCCATCCCTCATGATCTCGACGAAATCTACTGGGACGCTATTCAGGCCCCACCTTCGCCCGAACATTGGTTCGGCACCGACGCCAACGGCCGTGACCTCATGGTGCGCGTCCTCTACGGCGGTCAGATCTCGCTGCTGGTCGGGCTGGTCGCGACCTTCGTCAGCCTGGTGATCGGCGTGAGTTACGGCGCCACCGCCGGCTTTCTCGGGGGTCGCGTCGACGGCGTGATGATGCGCTTCGTCGACATCCTCTACTCCTTGCCCTTCATGTTTTTCGTGATCCTGCTGATGGTGTTCTTCGGCAGGAACATCGTCCTCATCTTCGTCGCCATCGGCGCCGTTGAATGGCTCGACATGGCGCGCATCGTTCGCGGCCAGACGCTGTCGATCAAGCGACGCGAGTTCATCGAGGCGGCCCATGCTTCGGGAGTGCCGACGCACCGGATCATATTCCGCCACATCGTGCCGAACACGCTCGGGCCCGTGATCGTCTACATGACCTTGACCGTCCCGCGCGTGATCCTCTTGGAAAGCTTCCTATCCTTTCTCGGGCTCGGCGTGCAGGAGCCGCTCACCTCCTGGGGCGTGCTCATCAGCGAGGGCGCCCGGGCCATGGAGAACGCGCCGTGGATGCTCATCTTCCCGGCGGTCTTCCTCGCGGCCACGCTCTTCTGCTTCAACTTCATCGGCGACGGCGTACGCGACGCGCTCGACCCGAAGGATCGTTGACATGGATGCGGCCGCACCGATTCTCGAAGTCGATCGGCTGGATGTACGGTTCTCCACTCCCGAAGGCGTGGTCGAGGCGGTCAACGGCGTCAGCTTCGCCGTCGGCGAGGCCGAGACCGTCGGCATCGTCGGCGAATCGGGTTCGGGCAAGAGCCAAGTCTTCATGGCGGTGATGGGGCTGCTCGCCACGAACGGGCATGCGAGCGGAAGCGTACGTTACCGCCGCCAACAGCTTCTCGGCATGCCGCCGAGCGAGCTGAACGCCATTCGTGGCGGCCGCATGGCCATTATCTTCCAGGACCCGATGACATCCCTCAATCCCTACCTGACCGTGCGCCGGCAGCTGACCGAGGTGCTGGTCCAGCACAAAGGCATGGGGGAGCGCGAGGCGACGAAGGCTGCGATCGAGATGCTGGATCGCGTGCGCATTCCCGAGCCCGAGAAGCGGATCCATCAATATCCGCATGAGTTCTCGGGCGGCATGCGCCAGCGGGTGATGATCGCGATCGCCATGCTCTGCAAGCCGGATCTGTTGATCGCCGATGAGCCGACCACCGCCCTCGACGTGACGATCCAGGCGCAGATCATCGAGCTGATGAAGGAGCTGAAGGAGATCTCGCGAACGGCCATCGTTCTGATCACCCATGATCTGGGCGTCGTCGCCGGCCTTTCCGACCGCGTTTTGGTCATGTATGCCGGGCGCATCGTCGAGACCGGCACGGCGGGCGAGATCTTCTACGATCCGCAGCATCCCTATACCAGGGGGCTGCTCAACTCCATGCCGCGGCTGGACGAGGCGCGCGTCGACTCGCTGGAGACCATTCCGGGCCAGCCGCCGAACCTGCAGCGGCTGCCGCGCGGCTGCCCGTTCCAGCCTCGTTGCCCCTACGCATTCGAGCGCTGCGAAACAGAGCTGCCGCTGCTGAAGAGGGTTGGATCGGGGCGTGCGAATGCCTGCCATCTTGAGAGGCTGCCATGAGCCAGGCGGCCCTCTTGTCCGTCCGCGATCTGAAGGTGCACTTCCCGGTGCGGATCGGCGGCATATTTGGCAGGATCGTGCCGGTCCGGGCGGTCGATGGCGTCAGCTTCGATCTCAGAGCCGGAGAGACCCTTGGGGTGGTCGGCGAATCCGGTTGCGGGAAATCGACGCTCGGCCGCGCCATCTTGCAGTTGATCCCGCCCAGTGCTGGAGCCGTGATCTGGCTGGGCGAGCGGATCGATTCCCTCTCGCAGCGCGAGATGCGCGCCAAGCGCGAGGACATGCAGATCATCTTCCAGGACCCGCTCGCCTCGCTCGACCCGCGCATGACCATCGGCGACATCATCGCCGAGCCGCTGCGGACGTTTCAGCCGAAGCTTGGGCGGGCAAAAGCGCGCGCGCGGGTCGAGGATATGCTGGCCAAGGTCGGCCTTCTGCCGCAGATGATCAACCGCTACCCGCACGAGTTTTCGGGCGGGCAGTGCCAGCGCATCGGCATCGCGCGGGCGATGATCCTGAAGCCCCGGCTAATCGTATGCGACGAACCGGTCTCCGCGCTCGATGTGTCGATCCAGGCGCAAATCGTCAATCTCCTGATGGAGCTGCAGCGCGAGTTCGGCCTGACGCTGATCTTCATCTCGCATAATCTTTCGGTCGTCCGGCACATCAGCCACCGGATCCTGGTCCTCTACCTGGGAAGGGTCATGGAGCTGGCCGACCGCGACCAGCTCTACCGCAATCCCAGGCACCCCTATACTCAGGCGCTGATCTCTGCGGTGCCGATTCCCGATCCGGATCTGGAGCGCCGGAAGGAGCGGATCGTCCTTGCGGGCGATTTGCCCTCGCCCCTGGCGCCGCCCTCGGGTTGCGTTTTCCGCACCCGTTGTCCCTACGCGACCCAGCTCTGCGCCGAGGACATCCCGCCGCTCGACCCGGTCGAGCCGGGCCATCATGCGGCATGCCATCATTGGCAAGCGATCGCGGCGGGGGAGAAGCAAACGACTGGGCCGTTTGCGGACATGCTACCGGCGCCGGAGCAAACCCGCCCCGACTCGGATCGATAGCGCGGGCATCAGTCAACCCAGTACTGCGCATGTCCGCCGACGCTTCCGATTGTCCGAGGGTGCCGCTATACCTGCTTCACAGGGGGGCCTTCCCGCTCCAAACTGCGGCCGCGTCGCGAAGAAGGAGTCGGACACAGTTCCATGGCCAGCTACCCCCAGACCCACGCCCGCTCCCTCAGCGATCCCGAGGGATTCTGGGGCGAGATTGCCGAGCAGATCGATTGGGAACGTCGCTGGACGCGTGTGCTCGATTCCTCCCGCGCACCCTTTTATCGCTGGTTCGAGGGCGGTCGGCTCAACACCTGCTTCAACGCGCTGGACCGCCATGTCGCGGCCGGACGCGGCCAGCAGCCGGCGCTGATCTACGACAGCCCCATGACCGGGCAAGTCAAGAGCTTCTCCTTCCATGAGCTGCTGGACTTTGTCGCGCGCTTCGCCGGCGTTCTGGCCGGACTCGGGGTGCGCGCGGGAGACCGGGTGGTGATCTACATGCCCATGGTCCCCGAGGCGGCCGTCGCAATGCTTGCCTGCGCCCGCATCGGCGCCGTCCATTCGGTCGTGTTCGGCGGCTTTGCGGCGCGTGAGCTCGCCACGCGCCTCGACGACGCCAAGCCGAAAGTAATCATCGCAGCCTCTTGCGGCCTCGAGCCGGGCCGCATCGTGCATTACAAGCCGCTGCTCGATGAGGCGATCGACCTCGCTTCGGCCAAGCCCCAGCGCTGCATCATCCTAGAGCGGCCGGAAGCGAAAGCCGCGCTCAAGCCCAAGCGCGACCTCGATTGGGAGGAAACGCTAGCCGCGGCGAAGCCGGTCGATTGCGTGTCGGTCGCCGCGACCGACCCGCTCTACATCCTCTACACCTCCGGCACCACCGGCCAGCCCAAGGGCGTGGTCCGCGACAATGGCGGCCATGCCGTCGCGCTCAACTGGACCATGAAGGCGATCTACGACGTGGACCCGGGCGAGGTGTTCTGGGCCGCCTCCGATGTGGGCTGGGTGGTAGGCCACTCCTACATCGTCTACGCGCCGCTCCTGCACGGCTGCACGACAATCCTCTACGAGGGCAAGCCGGTCGGCACTCCCGACGCCGGCGCCTTCTGGCGCGTGATCTCGCAGCACAAGGTGAAGGCGCTCTTCACCGCGCCGACCGCGTTTCGCGCCATCAAGCGCGAGGATCCCGAGGGCACCGAGATCGGCAAATACGATCTGACGCGGTTCCGCACCCTGTTTCTCGCAGGCGAGCGCTCCGATCCCGACACGCTGCGCTGGGCGGAGACGAGGCTCAAGGTGCCGGTCATCGACCACTGGTGGCAGACCGAGACCGGCTGGGCGATCGCCGCCAATTGCATGGGCCTGGGGCCACTGCCGGTGAAGCACGGCTCGCCGACCAAGGCGGTGCCCGGCTGGGATGTGCGCGTGCTCGGGGCCAACGGCAAACCCGCCGATGCCGGTGCGATCGGGGCTCTGGTCTGCAAGCTGCCGCTGCCGCCGGGCACGCTGCCGACGCTTTGGAACGCGGAAGAGCGGTATCGCAAATCTTATCTCGACCGTTTCCCTGGATTTTACGAGACCGCCGATGCGGGCATGATCGACGAGGACGGCTATGTCTATGTCATGGCCCGCACCGACGACATCATCAATGTCGCCGGCCACCGGCTTTCGACCGGAGCGATGGAGGAGGTGCTGGCCTCGCACCCCGACGTCGCCGAATGCGCGGTGATCGGCGTCGCCGACCCGATCAAGGGCCAGGTTCCGCTCGGCTTCCTGGTGCTGAAGGCAGGGGTGAGACGCGCGCCTGCCGAAATCGAGTCGGAGGCCGTCAAGTTAGTGCGTGAGCGCATCGGTCCGGTCGCGGCCTTCAAGACGGCGACGGTGGTCAAGCGGCTGCCGAAGACCCGCTCCGGCAAGATCCTCAGAGGCACCATGCAGAAAATCGCCGATGTCGAGGAGTACCGGATGCCGGCCACGATCGACGATCCGGCGATCCTCGACGAGATACGGCAGTCGCTGGAGGCGGTCGGCTATGCTCGGAAGTAGACCGCGGCCCCCGGCCGCCGCGCCGGCTTCCGCTCCCGCGCCGATTATCGAGGTCCGCTCCGCCGGCATGGCCGACCGCGCCGCGGTGGTGAAAGTGCTGCACCGCGCGTTTGCCGATTACGATGGCCGCATGCAGCCGCCCCCGGGCGCGCTGGGCGAAACCGAAGCGTCCGTTCGCGCGCATCTGAAGAAGGGATCGATCGCGCTCGCATTCATTGATGGGGCGCCGGTGGGTGCGATGTTCATCGAGCGTAAGGGCGACGCGCTTTTTCTCTCCCGCGTCTCGGTGGTGCCTGAGAAGCGGGGATCGGGCATCACCGCGCGAATGGTGGAGCTGGCGATGGACGAAGCACGCCGGCAGGCCGTCCACCAGCTCACGTTGCGGGTGCGGGAAAGCTTGGCGCAGAACGTCGCACTGTTCGAACGTCTGGGATTCCGCAAGACCGGGCGGCACGGCCATGAGTCCCATCCGCAGACCATCATGATCGATATGTGCAAGGACATCTGACGCTGTACCTCTTGCCGGAACAGACGCTTCTCTCCATCCGTCCGGCCGCGCAGATGGACGCCGCCAAGCTCGCCGCCGTCGTCAGGGCCGCATTCGAGCCCTATCGGGGTCGGCTCAATCCAAACCCGAGCGCGTTGGCCGAGAATGCCGAAAGCATCGGAGCGCGCCTGGCCGGCGGATATGGGCTTGCCGCCGTGGCGGAGGGCGGGATCGTCGGCTGCGTGCTGG
>DASPGI010000179.1:0-3408 GCA_035620695.1 Alphaproteobacteria bacterium | reverse complement strand
GATGCCGGGCGACAATGTGACGATGGAGGTGGAGCTGATCGCGCCGATCGCCATGGACGAGGGCCTGCGCTTCGCCATCCGCGAGGGCGGCCGCACCGTCGGCGCCGGCGTCGTCGCCTCCATCATCGCCTGAACACCAGCGCAGGGAATCGGGCCGAGCCAACGGGTAAGCGTCCATGGAAAGCCAGAACATTCGCATCCGTCTCAAGGCGTTCGATCATCGCGTGCTCGACCAGTCGGCCAGCGAGATCGTCAACACGGCCAAGCGTACGGGCGCGCGTGTCCGTGGCCCCATCCCGCTGCCCACGCGCCTGGAGCGGTTCACCGTCAACCGTTCGCCGCACGTCGACAAGAAGAGCCGCGAGCAGTTCGAGATCCGCACTCACAAGCGGCTCCTGGATATTGTCGACCCTACTCCGCAGACGGTCGATGCGCTGATGAAGCTCGATCTCGCCGCCGGCGTGAATGTCGAGATCAAGGTAATGGGGGGCTAGCCGATGCGATCGGGTCTCATCGCCCGCAAGCTTGGCATGACGCGCGTCTTCGACGCCGAGGGATCGCACGTGCCGGTAACGGTGCTGCTGGTGGACAAGTGCCAGGTGGTGGCGGTGCGAACCACCGAGAAAGACGGTTACGCCGCTGTTCAACTTGGGGCCGGCGCGGCGAAGGTGAAGAACATGACCAAACCGATGCGCGGTCATTTCGCGAAGACGAAGGTCGAGCCCAAGCGCCGTTTGGCTGAGTTCCGCGTGAGCGATGATGCTCTGATCGATGTCGGCGCCGAGTTGTCGGCTGCCCACTTCGTGCCGGGGCAGTTCGTCGACGTCACCGGTACTTCGATCGGCAAGGGCTTCGCAGGCGTCATGAAACGCCACAACTTCGGTGGCTTGCGCGCCAGCCACGGAGTCTCGATCTCTCATCGCAGCCACGGCTCGACCGGACATCGCCAGGATCCCGGCCGCGTCTTCAAAGGCAAGAAGATGGCCGGCCATCTCGGCGACGAGCGGATCACAACGCAGAATCTCAAGATCGTTTCGACCGATGCCGAGCGCGGCCTCATCCTGGTCCAGGGCTCGGTCCCGGGTGCGCCCGGCGGATACGTCCTGATCAAAGATTCGGTCAAGCGGCCGCTGCCAAAGGAGGCGCCGTTCCCGGCCGGCCTCAAATCCGCGGCGACGGCCGAGAGCTGAGAGGCGGACGAGCCATGAAGTGCCCGGTCATCACTTTCGACAACCAGCAGGTCGGCGAAATCGAGCTTGATGACGCCGTGTTCGGGATCGTCCCGCGCAAAGACATACTTGCGCGCATGGTAAACTGGCAGCTTGCCAAGCGTCGCGCCGGCACCCATAAGACGAAGGGCATCAGCGACGTCTCGGGCACCACCAAGAAGCCCTATCGGCAGAAAGGAACCGGCCGCGCTCGCCAGGGCAGTTTGCGCTCTCCTCAATTCAGGGGGGGCGGCATCGTGTTCGGCCCGCTCCCGCGCAGCCATGCGCACGACTTGCCGAAAAAGGTGCGAAGGCTCGCCTTGCGCTGCGCCCTCTCGGCCAAGCAGCGCGACGGCAAATTGATCGTGGTCGACGCCGTCGCCGCCGACAGCCCGAAGACCGCGGCGCTCGCCGACAAACTGGAAAAGTTGGGCTTCAACTCGGTCCTAATCGTGGCCGGCTCAGAGGTGCCGGAGAATTTCCGTCGCGCCGCCGCGAACATTGTCGGGGTCGATGTGCTGCCGCAGGCCGGCGCCAATGTCTACGATATTTTGCGGCGCGATACGCTCGTGCTCAGCCGCGACGCCGTGCAGCATCTGGAGGCGCGCCTGAAATGACCTGGAAGTACAAACAGGCGGTGAAGGTGTCGAAGGAGCGCATGTACGACCTCGTGCGTTCGCCGGTAGTGACCGAGAAGTCGACCCGGGGCTCGGAGTATAACCAGATCACCTTCAGGGTTCCCTTGGACGCCACCAAGCCGGAAATCAAGGCGGCCATAGAGAGCCTTTTCAGCGTCAAGGTGATGGCGGTCAACACCGTTCGCCAGCTCGGTAAGACCAAACGCTTCCGCGGGCGTCCCGGCAAGCGTTCGGACTTCAAGAAGGCGATGGTCACCCTGGCCGAGGGCCAGTCCATAGACATTTCGACGGGGGTCTGAGAAATGGCGCTCAAGAGTTTCAAGCCCGTCACTCCGAGCCAGCGCCAATTGGTCATCGTCGACCGGTCCGAGCTGTGGCGCGGCAAGCCGGTAAAGTCGCTGACCGAAGGGTTGCGCAAGAGCGGTGGCCGCAACAATCACGGGCACGTCACCTCCTGGCAACGCGGCGGCGGGCACAAGCGGCGCTATCGGGTGATCGACTTCCGGCGCCGCAAGTTCAACATGCCGGCGACCGTTGAGCGGCTGGAATACGATCCCAACCGTACCGCCTTTATCGCGCTCATCCGTTATGAGGACGGCGAGCTCAGCTACATTCTCGCCCCGCAGCGGCTCAAGGCCGGCGATGTGGTGGTTTCGGGCAACAAGGTGGATGTGAAGCCCGGCAACGCCATGCCGATGAAGAACATCCCGATCGGCACCATCGTCCACAATGTCGAGATGAAGATCGGCAAAGGCGGACAGCTCGCACGCTCAGCCGGCACCTATGTCCAGCTTGTCGGCCGTGATCAGGGCATGGCGCTTCTGCGCCTTGCGTCCGGCGAGGTGCGCATGGTTTCGGCCGAGTGCATGGCGACGGTGGGCGCCGTCTCCAATCCGGACGAGCAGAACATTGTGATCGGCAAGGCCGGACGCAGCCGTTGGCTCGGGCGACGGCCCCATGTGCGCGGTGTCGCCATGAACCCAATCGACCATCCGCATGGCGGCGGCGAAGGCCGTACCTCGGGCGGACGCCATCCGGTAACTCCCTGGGGCATCTCGACCAAGGGCAAGAAGACCCGCAAGAACAAGCGGACCAGCCGGTGGATCGTGCGCCGGCGCAACGCGGCGAAGTAAGGAGAGAGGCGGCGGATATGGCTCGCTCGGTATGGAAGGGTCCGTTCGTGGACGGCTATTTGCTGAAGAAGGCGGAGGCCTCCCGCGCCTCGGGTCGCAACGAGATCATCAAAACCTGGTCGCGGCGCTCCACGATCCTGCCGCAATTCGTCGGACTGACTTTCGGCGTCTACAACGGCCGCAAATTCCTGCCGGTGCTGGTGACGGAGAACATGATCGGGCACAAGTTCGGTGAATTCGCGCCGACCAGGACTTTCCATGGCCACGCCTCCGACAAGAAGGCCAAGCGGGCTTGAGAGACAGGCGATGAGCAAGAAATCGCATCCGCGCCGACTGAAGGAGACCGAGGCAATGGCCGGCCTGAAGATGATTCGGGTCAGCCCGCGCAAGCTCAACCTGGTGGCGCAACTGATCCGCGGCAAGAGCGCC
>DASPGI010000178.1:0-12642 GCA_035620695.1 Alphaproteobacteria bacterium | reverse complement strand
TTGGTGCTCTCCTGCGGCTGGATGGAGAAGTCGCCCCAGTTGATGATCGCCTTGCCGCTCGACTGCAGGATGTCGAGCTGGGTCGGCGAGACGGTGACGATCTCCGCCGCCCCCGCCACCACCTGGCCCCCGGTCGGGTTCGCCGCCGCCGACCCCGGCAGCGCCACCACCGCCGCTCCCGCCCCCGCGGCCAGCGCCCCGATCCGCCCGGCCAGCGCCGTCCCGCAAAGCCACCCCTTGCGGCCCCAAGCCGCAGACCGCAGCACGCTCTCTACCCTCATCGTCTCCGGGTTCGCGATCATCATGGGTGTCCTCTTTAGTCCCGCGCGACGCAGAGCGCAGGCGATAATTACAATGTAAGTATAATATAAAGACGAGGAAAAAGAACTATCGGTCGATATATGGGGAAGAAAAAGCCCCGTGGAGTCCACGGGGCTTTTATGAAGGCGAACCTTTTTGATGAAAGCCTAGGCGACTTCGGAGGCCTTCTCCTCCTCGCTCGCCGGCAGTGCGGTCGGCTGTTCACGGCGAAGAAGCCGGTCGCGCTCGGCGGCGATCTGCTTCAGCCGGTTGACCACGCTGCCCGTGCCCGCCGGGATGAGCCGGCCGACAATCACATTCTCCTTCAGCCCGATCAGCGAATCGACCCGGCCGGAGACGGCCGCCTCCGTGAGAACGCGCGTGGTCTCCTGGAAGGAAGCCGCGGAGATGAAGGAGCGGGTCTGCAGGCTCGCCTTGGTGATGCCCTGCAGAACCGGCCGGGCGACAGCGGCCCCCCCACCCTCGGCCAGCGTCTTCTCATTGACCTCGTCGAACTCGGCGCGGTCGATCTGCTCGCCGACCAGGAAGGTGGTGTCGCCGGGCTCGTGCACTTCGACCTTCTGCAACATCTGGCGCACGATCACCTCGATGTGCTTGTCGTTGATCTTCACGCCCTGGAGCCGATAGACCTCCTGGATCTCGTTGATGAGATACTGGGCCAGCGCCTCGACGCCGAGCACGTTGAGGATGTCGTGCGGGACCGGGTTGCCGTCCATCAGCAGGTCGCCCTGCTGGACGTAATCGCCTTCCTGCACGGAGATGTGCTTGCCCTTTGGAATGAGATACTCCTTGGGCTCCGCCCCATCCTCCTCGGGCACCACCAGGATCCGGCGTTTGGTCTTGTAGTCCTTGCCGAATTCGACGCGTCCCGCGGTCTCGCTGATGATGGCGAAATCCTTCGGCTTGCGCGCCTCGAACAGCTCGGCCACGCGAGGCAGACCGCCGGTGATGTCGCGGGTCTTCGAGGATTCGCGCGGAATGCGGGCCAGGACGTCGCCTGCCTTCACCTTCGCTCCGTTCTCAACGCTGAGGATTGCATCCACCGACATGAAGTACCGCGCCTCGATGCCGTTGGCGAGAAGCACCACATTGCCCTTTTCGTCCCGTAGCGTGATTCGCGGCTTCAAGTCGCTGCCGCGCGGCTGCTGCTTCCAGTCGATGACGACTCGGTTCGAGATGCCGGTGGTTTCGTCCACCACCTCGCGCATCGACAGGCCCTCAACCAGATCGACATAGTTGGCGATGCCCTCGCGCTCGGTGATGATCGGCAGCGTGTAGGGATCCCATTCCGCCAGCCGCTGGCCCTTCGTCACCCCCGCATTGTCGGCGGCCAGGAGCTTGGCCCCGTAGGGAACTCGATGCCGGGCCTTTTCTCTGCCCTGCTCATCGACCAGCACCAGCTCGCAGTTGCGGCCCATGACCACGGGGGTGCCGTCGCTGTTGACGACGATGTTGCGATTCTTGATCTGCAGCACCGCATCGAAGGCGGCATCGACGCGGCTCTGCTCGACGCCGCCTTGCACCGCCCCGCCGATATGGAAGGTACGCATGGTGAGCTGCGTCCCCGGTTCGCCGATCGACTGCGCCGCGATGACGCCAATCGCCTCGCCGACATTGACTAGCGTGCCCCGCGCAAGGTCACGCCCATAGCAACGTGCGCATACGCCGGTCTTGGTCCGACAGGTCAGAACCGACCGGATGGTGACCGAATCGATGCCGGCACGCTCGATTTCCTCGACATGGTTCTCCTCGATCAATTCTCCGGCCTTGGCGAGGCCATTGCCCTCCAAGGGGTCGATGACGTCGACCGCCGCCGTCCGACCCAGGATGCGCTCGGAAAGCGGCGCTATGACCTCGCCACCCTCGACCACCGCCTTGACCGTCAGTCCCTCCGAGGTACCGCAGTCCTCCTCGGTGATGATCGCGTCCTGAGCGACGTCGACAAGCCTACGTGTCAGATAGCCCGAGTTTGCGGTTTTCAAAGCGGTGTCGGCCAGTCCCTTGCGGGCGCCGTGGGTCGAGTTGAAGTACTCGAGCACGGTCAGCCCTTCCTTGAAATTCGAGATGATCGGCGTCTCGATGATCTCGCCCGAGGGCTTGGCCATGAGCCCGCGCATGCCGGCCAACTGCTTGATCTGCGCCGCCGAACCGCGCGCACCCGAATGGGCCATCATGAAGACCGAGTTGATCGACCGGCCGGCCGCATGGCTTGACATGACTTTCATCATTTCGTCGGCCACGCGCTCGGTGCAGGTGGACCACACGTCCACGACCTTGTTGTACTTCTCGCCCTGGGTGATCAGGCCGTCCAGATACTGCTGCTCGTACTCCTTGACCTTCTGCTGAGCTTCCACGACCAGCTTGTGCTTGGACTGAGGGATGATCAGATCATCCTTGCCGAAGGAGATGCCGGCCTTGCATGCGAAAGAGAAGCCGAGATTCATCATGCGGTCGGCGAAGATCACGGTCTCCTTCTGCCCGCAATGGCGGTAGACGACGTCGATGACGTTGGTGATCTCCTTCTTGGTGAGCACCCGGTTGATCAGGCTGAAGGGTACCTGCGGGTGGAGCGGCAGGATTTCCGAGAGCAGCATGCGACCCGGCGTGGTGGTCACGATCTGCCTGATCGGCCGCCCTTCCTCGTCCACCGTCCTGTAGCGCGCTTTGATTCGGGTATGCAACGTGACGGCCCGTGCGTCGAGCGCGTGCTGGATCTCACCGATGTCGCCGAAAACCATCCCGTCTCCAGGCTCGTTCTCTCCCTCCATCGTGATGTAGTAGAGGCCGAGGACGATATCCTGGCTCGGCACGATGATCGGCTTGCCGTTGGCGGGAGAGAGGATGTTGTTGGTCGACATCATCAGCACGCGCGCCTCGAGCTGCGCCTCCAGCGAGAGAGGCACATGCACGGCCATCTGGTCGCCGTCGAAATCGGCGTTGAACGCAGTGCAGACCAGCGGATGAAGCTGGATCGCCTTGCCTTCGATCAGCACCGGCTCGAATGCCTGAATGCCGAGGCGATGCAGCGTAGGCGCCCGGTTCAGGAGGACCGGATGCTCGCGGATCACCTCCTCGAGAATGTCCCAGACCTCCGGCCGCTCCTTCTCGACCATGCGCTTGGCCGCCTTGATCGTCGAGGCAAGTCCATAGAGTTCCAGCTTTGAGTAGATGAAGGGTTTGAACAGCTCGAGCGCCATCTTCTTGGGCAGCCCGCATTGATGCAACTTCAGTTCCGGACCGACAACGATGACCGAGCGCCCGGAATAGTCGACCCGCTTCCCAAGCAGATTCTGGCGGAAGCGGCCCTGCTTGCCCTTCAGCATGTCGGAGAGCGATTTCAGCGGCCGCTTGTTTGCGCCCGTGATGACCCGTCCGCGGCGGCCATTGTCGAAGAGCGCGTCCACCGCCTCCTGCAGCATCCTCTTCTCGTTGCGGACGATGATGTCTGGAGCACGCAGCTCGATCAGACGCTTCAACCGATTGTTGCGGTTGATGACGCGCCGATAGAGGTCGTTGAGATCGGAGGTGGCGAAACGCCCACCGTCCAGCGGCACCAGCGGGCGCAGCTCCGGAGGAATCACCGGGACTACGTCCAGGATCATCCACTCGGGGCGGCTGCCCGAGTCCAGGAAAGCCTCGACCAGCTTCAGGCGTTTGACCAGCTTCTTGCGCTTGGCCTCGGAATTAGTCTCCCTCAGCTCGGCGCGCATATTCTCGCGCTCGCGCTCCATGTCGAGGGCCGAGAGCATCTGCTTCAGGGCCTCAGCTCCGATCGAAGCGGTGAAGGCATCCTGCCCGAACTCGTCCTGCGCGTTGAAATACTGATCCTCGCTGAGCAGCTGATGCAGCTTCAGCGGTGTAAGGCCCGGCTCGATGACGACGAAATTCTCGAAGTAGAGGACCCGCTCAAGATCCTTGAGCGTGATGTCGAGCAAGAGCCCGATGCGGCTCGGCAGCGATTTCAGGAACCAGATATGCGCGACCGGCGAGGCCAGTTCGATATGGCCCATGCGCTCGCGCCGGACCTTGGAGAGCGTGACCTCCACGCCGCATTTCTCGCAGATGATGCCACGATACTTCATCCGCTTGTACTTGCCGCACAAGCATTCGTAATCCTTGATCGGACCGAAGATACGGGCGCAAAACAGGCCGTCGCGCTCCGGCTTGAAGGTGCGGTAGTTGATCGTCTCGGGTTTCTTGATCTCGCCGAAGGACCAGGAGCGGATGCGCTCCGGGCTGGCGATCGAGATGCGTATCTGATCGAAGGTCTGCGGGCTGGCAGGCTGCCCGAAAATGCTCATCAACTCGTTCATGTCGCCTCAGCTCCTTGGGGCCATCGCTGGCCGATGGGAGAATCCGATCTCTCTGCTCAACTCCTTCGCAGCTCCGCTCAGTAGCTTCGCTGTGTCAGCTCGACATTGAGGCCAAGCGAACGCAACTCCTTCACTAGCACGTTGAAGGATTCGGGAATGCCCGCCTCGAAATTGTCGTCGCCGCGCACGATCGCCTCGTAAGTTTTGGTGCGGCCCGAGACGTCGTCCGACTTCACGGTAAGCATCTCCTGCAGCGTATAGGCCGACCCGTAGGCCTCGAGCGCCCACACCTCCATTTCACCGAAGCGCTGACCGCCGAACTGCGCCTTGCCGCCCAGCGGCTGCTGGGTGACCAGGCTGTAGGGGCCGATCGAGCGCGCGTGGATCTTGTCGTCCACCAGATGGTGCAGCTTAAGCATGTAGATGTAACCGACCGTGACCTTCCGCTCGAAGGGCTCGCCGGTGCGACCGTCGATCAGGGCGACCTGACCGGAGGCATCGAGGCCCGCCTGCTGCAGCATGGACACGATGTCTTCCTCGCGCGCCCCGTCGAACACGGGCGATGCGACCGGCACCCCGTTGTTCAGGTGACCGGCAAGCTCCAGGATCTGCTCGTCGGTGAGTTCCTCGATATCGCTGCCATAGGCCTTCTTGCCGTAGATCTGCCTCAGGCTCTTGCGTAGCTCGGCAGCTTCGCCAGAGCGGCGTACCTTCTCCAGCACCTGCCCGATCTGACGCCCGAGACCCGCGCAGGCCCATCCCAGATGCGTCTCCAGGATCTGCCCGACATTCATGCGGCTCGGCACGCCTAACGGGTTGAGCACGATATCGACGGAGATTCCATCTTCGAGATAGGGCATGTCCTCGATCGGAACGATCTTGGAGATGACGCCCTTGTTCCCGTGGCGGCCGGCCATCTTGTCACCGGGCTGCAGCTTGCGCTTCACCGCGACGAAGACCTTCACCATCTTCATCACGCCCGGGGGCAGTTCGTCTCCGCGCTGCAGCTTCTCGACTTTGTTGTCGAAGCGCGCTTGCAGCGCTTGAATCGATTCGTCGAACTGCTTCTTCAGCGCTTCGATGTCGGCCATTTTCTTGTCGTTCTTGATGGCGATCTGACGCCACTGACCTTGTGTATAGTCGGCCATCACCTTGTCGGTAATCTTGGTCCCGGCCTTGAGGCTCTTCGGTCCGCCGACCGCCGTCTGATTGATCAGCAGCTCACGGAGGCGGGCATAAAAGCTGCGCTCCAGGATCGCACGCTCGTCGTCGCGGTCCTTGGCGAGACGCTCGATCTCGGCCCGCTCGATGGCAAGCGCACGCTCATCCTTGTCGACGCCCCGCCGCGAGAATACCCGCACCTCCACCACGGTGCCGGAGACGCCTGGCGGCAAGCGAAGCGAAGTGTCGCGCACGTCGGAGGCTTTCTCGCCGAAAATCGCCCGCAGCAGCTTCTCCTCCGGGGTCATCGGCGATTCGCCCTTCGGCGTCACTTTACCGACCAGAATGTCGCCTGGCTTCACCTCGGCGCCGATATAGACGATCCCCGCCTCGTCGAGATTCTTCAGCGCCTCCTCGCCCACATTGGGGATGTCGCGCGTGATCTCCTCCTGGCCAAGCTTGGTGTCGCGCGCCATCACCTCGAACTCCTCGATGTGGATCGAGGTGAAGACGTCGTCGCGCACGATCCGTTCAGAGATCAGGATCGAGTCCTCGAAATTGTAGCCCTGCCACGGCATGAAGGCACAGAGCACGTTGCGGCCAAGCGCCAGTTCGCCCAGCTCGGTCGAAGGCCCGTCGGCGATGATGTCGCCCGCCGATACCAGGTCGCCCACCTTCACCAAGGGTCGCTGAGTGATGCAGGTATTCTGGTTCGAGCGCTGGAACTTCAGCAGATTGTAAATATCGACAGCCGGAGTATCGCTCGCAGTGTCCTCGGTTGCGCGCACGACGATGCGGGTCGCGTCGACTTGGTCGACCACGCCCGATCGGCGCGCGGCGATAGCCACACCCGAATCGCGCGCCACCGTTTCTTCCATTCCGGTCCCGACCAAGGGCGCCTCGGCCTGGATCAACGGCACCGCCTGACGCTGCATGTTCGAGCCCATGAGCGCGCGGTTGGCATCATCGTTCTCCAGGAACGGGATCAGGGCCGCGGCGACCGAGACGAGCTGCTTGGGCGAAACGTCGATCAGCTCGATATCTTCGCGCCGCGCCATCACGAAATCGCCGCCGCGACGGCAGGAGATCAGGTCGGAGACGAGCCTTCCCTTCTCATCGAGCTCGGCATTGGCCTGGGCGATCGTGTAGCGGCCCTCCTCCATCGCGGAGAGATAGATGACCTCGTCGGTCACCTTGCCGTCCACGACCTTGCGGTAGGGGCTTTCGATAAAGCCATATTGGTTGACCCGCGCATACGTCGCCAGGCTGTTGATGAGGCCGATATTCGGGCCTTCGGGTGTCTCGATGGGACATATGCGACCATAGTGCGTCGGGTGCACGTCGCGCACCTCGAAGCCGGCGCGCTCGCGCGTGAGCCCACCGGGACCGAGCGCCGAGAGCCGTCGCTTGTGGGTGATCTCGGACAAGGGATTGGTCTGATCCATGAATTGAGAGAGCTGCGAGGAGCCGAAAAACTCGCGCACAGCCGCCGCGGCCGGTTTGGCGTTGATCAGATCGTGCGGCATCACGGTGTCGATCTCGACCGAGCTCATGCGCTCGCGGATCGCGCGCTCCATGCGCAGAAGACCGACGCGATACTGGTTCTCCATCAGCTCGCCGACCGACCGCACACGCCGGTTGCCGAGATGGTCGATATCGTCGATTTCGCCCTTGCCGTCCTTGAGCTGCACCAGCACCTTGACGATTGCGAGAATATCCTCCTTGCGCAGCACACGGATGGTGTCGGGCGTCTTCAGCGCCAAGCGCGAGTTCATCTTGACCCGGCCGACCGCCGACAAATCGTAGCGTTCGGCATCGAAGAAGAGGCCGCTGAAAAGCGCCTCCGCAGTCTCCAGCGTCGGCGGCTCGCCCGGGCGCATGACCCGGTAGATGTCGATTAGCGCCTCCTCGCGCGAGGCGTTCTTGTCGCTGGCAAGGGTATTGCGGATATAGGCGCCGACATTGATATGGTCGATCGCCAAGGTTGGAAGCTCCTTGATTCCGGCGGCCTCGAGTTGCTCGATCTTCGGCTCCGTCAACTCGTCGCCCGCTTCCACAAAAATTTCGCCGGTCTTCTCGTTGATGAGATCTGCGGCAGCATAGCGACCGACCAGCTCCTCGGAGCCGACGAGCATTTCCTTCAGCCCCTGCTCTTGCAGCCGGCGCGCCAGCCTTGGCGTCATCTTGGTGCCAGCCTCGGCCATCAACTTGCCGCTGGAAGCATTCTTCAGATCGGCGACCAGCTTGATGCCGCGCATGCGCTCGGGGTCGAAGGCGGTGTGCCAGCCTTTCTTCGAGCGGCTGTAGACGACCGTATCGTAAAAGGCGTTGAGGATTTCTTCGTTCGACATGCCGCCGAACCTGCGATCCTGCTCGCTGGGCGTGACCCCCTTCGCGATCTTGTCCTCGACCCCCTTGCTCCAGAGCGCCAGCAGCAGCGTGGTGGCCGGCAACTTGCGACGCCTATCGATCCGGACATAGACGAGATCCTTGGCGTCGAACTCGAAATCAAGCCAGGAACCGCGATAGGGGATCACACGGGCGGCAAACAGATACTTGCCCGATGAATGGGTTTTGCCCTTGTCGTGATCGAAGAAGACGCCGGGCGAACGGTGCATCTGGCTGACGATGACGCGCTCGGTCCCGTTGACGATGAACGTCCCGTTCGCGGTCATGAGCGGCATGTCGCCCATATAGACATCCTGCTCCTTGATGTCGCGAATGGAACGGGAGCCGGTGTCCTCATCAACATCCCAAACGACCAGGCGTAGCGTTACCTTGAGCGGCGCGGCGAAAGTCATGCCGCGTTGCTGGCATTCCTCCACATCGTATTTGGGTTCCTCGAGCTCGTATTTGACGAACTGCAGCTCGGCCCGCTCGGAGAAGTCGCGGATCGGGAACACCGACCGGAACACCTCCTCCAGCCCGACGCTCTGGCGCTTTTCCGCCGCCACGCCGATCTGCAGGAAGTGGTCGTAGGAGCTCTTCTGCACCTCGATCAAGTTCGGCATCCGCGCGACTTCCGGGATGCGACCGAAGCTCTTGCGGACCCGCTTTCGACCGGTGAAGGACTTTGCCATGCTTTTCCTCGTCAACCTCGAACGGCTCTCGCTGGAGCCAGATGAACGCGCCCTGCCTGCATCTTGCGTATCCGCTCGTCTCCGTGCCGTGCCGCCCCCGCCGGCCCGCAAACGGGCAGAGGCCGGGGGGCGTCAGACCCATTCGAGCCCAGCGCCGCCCAGCCCTTCGACGTCACGTGCAAGAAACCCCCCGCGACGACTATTTCAGTTCGACCGTCGCGCCGGCGGCTTCAAGCTTCTTTTTCAACTCCTCGGCCTCGCCCTTGCCCACGCCTTCCTTCACGGGCTTCGGCGCGCCTTCGACCAGGTCTTTGGCCTCCTTCAGGCCGAGACCGGTGATTGCCCGGACCTCCTTGATGACCTCGATTTTCTTGGCGCCGATGGCGGCGAGGACGACCGTGAACTCGTCCTTCTCCGCTGCAGCGGCGGGAGCAGCCCCGCCGGCGGCACCGGGCATCGCCACCGCGATCGGAGCAGCCGCGGCTGAAACGCCCCATGCCTCTTCGAGTTTCTTGGAAAGCTCCGCCGCCTCAAGGACGGTGAGCTTGGATAGTTCTTCCACCAATTTGTTTAGGTCGGTCATAATTTCAACTCCTTGACTTGAACTTTGCCAGGACGGGTTGACGGAAGTATCCGGCCCTCATCCGGCGCCGCCCTTGCGGGCTTGAGCGGCCAGCAGGCGGGCAATCTGCCCGCCCGGCGCCTGCAGAACGCCGACAAGCTTTGCTGCCGGGGCCTGCAAGAGCCCAGCGATCCTGCCGCGCAGCTCGGTCAGCGAGGGCAGCTTGGCAAGCTCCTTGATGCCCTCGGCATCGAGCACCTGCTCCCCGATGCCGCCGCCGACGATGACCAGCTTGCTGTTCGAGTTGGCGAATTCCGATGCAACCTTCGCCGCCGCCACCGGATCTCCCGAGTAGGCGATGGCCGTAGGCCCGATCAGCAATCCGTCGAGACCCTCGAACCTGGTGCCTTTGAGGGCGAGACGCGCCAACCGGTTCTTCGTCACCTTGAAGCTGGCGCCGGCCGCGCGCATCTGCCGCCTGAGGTCGGTCACCTCGGCGACGGTCATTCCCGACTGACGGGTCACGACCACCGCCGTTGCGCCGCTGAGCGACCGATGCAGTGCTTCCACCAACTCCTGTTTTTGTGCCCGGTCCAACGAACGTCTCCGAACGCTATGGCCGACCAGCACCGACTGGTTGGCCGTTGCACCTTGGACCTCCGAGGCGACGAGGCGCCCCGAGAAGCCCGGTTCGCCTGTCCCAGAAGTTCAAGCCATCCGACCTCGAGCGCCGACGGGCGCCCTGCTCGAACGATTTGCCTCCTGTCTCATGCGGGCGGCCGGAAAGCCATTGAACCCCGAAGGGTGCCTGCAATCTCGGACAGGTTCGCTGCCGATCCTCCGGGCGGACCCGGAAGATCCTCAGCGCCGCCTCCGCCGACCCGTTTGGGCAGGCGGAGACAATTCCTCACATTCAGCCTGCAAGCAGGCTGGCGATCTCAATCTTCACTCCCGGCCCCATCGTCGAGCTCAGGGAAACCTTCTTCAGATAGGTCCCCTTTGCTCCGGAAGGTTTGGCCCGGTTGATGGCGCCCACGAACGCCTTGACATTCTCCGTCAGGGCCTGCTCGGAAAAGCTGGCCTTGCCGATTCCGGCATGGACAAGTCCCGCTTTCTCGGCGCGGAATTCGACTTGGCCGCCCTTGGTCGCCTTGACAGCAGCGGTGACGTCCGCGGTCACGGTGCCCAGCTTGGGATTGGGCATCAATCCCCGAGGGCCCAGCACCTTACCCAGCCGACCGACCAGCGCCATCATGTCAGGGGTGGCGATGCACCGATCGAAATCGATCGTGCCCGCCTGCACCTTCTCCGCCAGATCCTCAGCGCCGACGATATCGGCGCCCGCCCGTTCGGCCTCTTTCGCCTTCTCCCCGCGCGCGAAGACCGCGACCCGAGTGGTCTTGCCGGTGCCGTTGGGCAATTGCACCACGCCGCGCACATTTTGATCGGCGTGGCGGGGATCAATTCCGAGATTCATCGCGATCTCGATGGTCTCATCGAATTTCGCCTTTGCCCGCTCCCTGATGAGCTTGACGGCTTCCGGAAGCGGATAGAAGGCCTCGCGATCAATCGCCTCGTAGGCCGATCTCAGTCTTTTTCCGCTGGCCATGACCTACTCCACCACTTCGATGCCCATGGACCGGGCGGAGCCGCGCACCATGGCGGCAGCGGCCTCGACGTCGCCGGCATTCATGTCCTTCATCTTCTGCTTCGCGATCTCGCGCACCTGCGCCATCGTGACCCGGCCGGCAAAGCCCCGGCCGGCAGTTTGCGAGCCCTTCTCGATCCCGGCCGCCTTCATCAGGAAATAGCTGACCGGCGGTGTCTTGGTGATAAAGGTGAAGGAGCGGTCGGAGAAGCAGGTGATGACCACCGGGATGGGCATGCCTTGCTCCAGCGACTGGGTGGCCGCGTTGAACTGCTTGCAAAACTCCATGATGTTGAGGCCGCGCTGGCCGAGCGCAGGGCCGATCGGCGGCGAGGGATTCGCCTTTCCCGCCGGGATCTGCAGTTTAACATAACCTTCGATCTTCTTTGCCATTCCCTCGTTCTGCCTTCGCTTCCCGTTGGACGAACGGCAAAGGACCGTTCGCCGTCCGAAGTCACGCGGTCAATCGGCCTTGGCGGACCTCCCGCGCCCTGCCGCCGGTTCGTGCAAGCCGGCGAATCTGCCTCTAAACCTTCTCCACCTGCGAATATTCGAGATCGACGGGCGTCGAGCGCCCGAAGATCGAAACCGCCACTTTGAGCCGCGCCTTTTCCTCGTCCACCTCTTCCACGATGCCGTTGAATGAGGTGAATGGGCCGTCGCTGACCCGGACCTGTTCGCCGACCTCGAAGGTGATCGAGGGCTTGGGCCGCTCGATGCCTTCCTGGACCTGCCGGAGGATGCGCTGGGCTTCTGCATCGGAAATCGGCGAGGGTCGGCCCTTGCCGCCCAGGAACCCGGTCACCTTCGGCGTATTCTTGACCAGATGCCAAGTATCGTCGGTCATCTCCATCTTGATCAGAACATAACCGGGAAAGAACTTCCGTTCGGACGACACCTTGGCTCCGCGCCGGACCTCGACGACCTCTTCGGTCGGGACCATGATCTCCAAGAATTTGTCGGCCATCCCCTTCTGCTCGGCCTGCTCGCGAACGGATTGCGCGACCTTCCGCTCGAAGCCCGAATAGACATGAATGACATACCAGCGGTGTGCCATGGGTGCTGGACTCTTCAGATCCCGGTCCTGGTTCCTACAAACAGCCAATCGACGATGGTGCCGAGCACCCAATCGACCCCGAGAAAGAACAGCGATGCGAGGAGCACCATCACGAACACCATGGCGGTGGTGATCGTGGTCTCCTTGCGCGTCGGCCAAGTAACCTTGCTCACCTCCTGCCGGACCTGACGGAAGAACTGGGCCGGTGTCGTGCGCGTCGCCATGTATCGATCCTGATCCTCGCCCTACTTTGGCTGGCAGGAGTGGAGGGACTCGAACCCCCAACCCCCGGTTTTGGAGACCGGTGCTCTAGCCAGTTGAGCTACACTCCTATCTGCTATCTGCCGTGCCGGTCCGAAGCTGGTGTTCAGGCGATGATGGAGGCGACGACGCCGGCGCCGACGGTGCGGCCGCCCTCGCGGATGGCGAAGCGCAGGCCCTCGTCCATGGCGATCGGCGCGATCAGCTCCACCTCCATCGTCACATTGTCGCCCGGCATC
>DASPGI010000177.1:0-2739 GCA_035620695.1 Alphaproteobacteria bacterium | reverse complement strand
ACCAGTCTGATTCAGGCGGAGCGCTATGGCACCGCGATCAGCCAGGCGCTCAGGGTGCTTGCCAAGGAAAGCCGCGACATGCGCATGGCCGAGGCCGAGAAGAAGGCTGCGGCGCTGCCGCCGAAACTCACCGTGCCGATGATCCTGTTCTTTCTGCCGGTGCTGTTCGTCGTCATCCTGGGTCCCGCCTTCATCCAGGTCATGGCCCTCCGTGGCGGCTAACCGAAGCCCTACTCGACCTTTATCGCGTGGTTCATCACGCGCCAGCGCCGATCGAAAACCATGCGGACATCGCCGACGTCAGCGGGTGGGGAGGTCGACGGCGCGATCAGAGTGGTGAAATCGCGGACTTTGTCCAATCGCGGGCGGCTCGTGAACAGAAGTTTCACGTCATCGCCGGACTTTCTGACTTCGGCAACAAATGACCCGAAAATTGACGAAGGGCGATTCTTGTCTTCGGTCTTGTGCGACAGCAGCAGCCAGGAGTGGTCAGTCTGCTGGGCATAGCCAGCATCCAGCAGAACATTGTAGAAATGGGCGTTCCTGCCTCCGTGATGCGCGACTTGCACCACATGGAGCGGCAGCAGGGCGCTGAGCAGCGCCGGATGGAACGGTTTATTGTCGCCCGGTCGAAAGTCCATGCAGCCGGCATCGCCGCTGATGAGCAGGCCTTGGCCGGCGAATTGCACCCTCACGACGTAACTGAGCTCGTTGCTTGGTGTGATCGATCTGACCGGCAGCCGCGCTTTGTGAGCCAGCGCCATGTAATCGCCGATGGGAAGCCGGTCCCAGTATTTCTTGACCAGGCCGACCGAGGGACCAAGCAACATCAGTTCCGGACTGCGGGTTTCGATTTGCCGGGAGGGAATGAATCGGCGTTGACGCCTGTCCCAGACGAAGCGCTTTGGCTGACCGTCGTCGATGGTTCGGCAAAGGATAGGAATCTTGCGGGCCGCGAGCGCCTTCACCACTTTGGCGAGATTGATTGCATTGATCGCCTCCTTGGCGGTGGACGCGCGGATGAAGGCGAGGCTCTTAGCTTCGGTCTCTGCGCGCGCCGGGTCTGCTTTCCATCGCGCCTTGGCCTTCGTCATGTCCAGGATGAGAGCGCGGTCCTCAACCTCCTGGTCGAGGGAGCGCGAGAATGCCGATGGTCCTTCCGCGGCGCCGAGTTTTGCTTGCATGGGGAGGAGAACGTCTTGGTCGGCGTGACTTGGGTCGCTTTCGCCGAGCGTTGCCGCCGCATCGCGGCGATGGGCCGTGAAATAAGCCAAGGCGTCCTTGCCCTTGTCCGCACCGGAAGACCTGGACAGCGCCTTGGTCTTGATGTCCCGGTGAAGCCCCTTGCGAAAGACGTCGGCTGCATGCTCGCGCTTGGCTGCCGCCTCGCAAACCTCCTGCTTGCGGTCGAGATACGCGGCAAGCTTGCGCTCGCCGTCTTTCGCAGCGAATTGATGCGCTAGAAAGCGCTCGTCCTCAGGTTCATCTTCCAAGGCATGGGGATCGATATCGTTGGCCACCGGGGGCATCCAGGCCTCCGTGATGGCAATGCTCTCGTCCTCAATGATCGGCACCAGCCCCTTGAGATGATCCGCGTCATAATGCGTACCGATGATGAGATCGATGCGCCGATCTTTGCCACCAAAGGCAGCAAGAGCAGAGTCGAGCTTCCGGTGGACGTGGTTCAGCGGATAGTTGCTCGCATGAACTCCAGCGTCAGCGAGTATGCGGATGACGCGATTGCGATCGCGAAACTGAAGGAGGAGGCCCGCGCCGAGCTGAACTTCGAACATATCGATCTGGATGCGGTCCATCGGCGCCTCCTTGCACGCGGAGGTAGATGAATAGGCCAGACACAAGCAACTTGTCCAGCGCGCGGTGGATCTGCGCTAGTCGGCTCGGAGGATATCCATGGGCGCGCTCGGCGCGGTCTGGGCGGTGATCGACTTGGCGCGGCTTGAGCTGCCGCCGGTCGGAGCGGACGCCTCGGCATTCGCCTGCACGGCGACACCGGCAGAGGCGAGAGCCGGCGGCTTGATTTCTTCTTCGGTGGCCCTCACCACTTGCAACGTCGGCGCGCCGGGCGGGGTCAAAGCGGCAGTGCTGCCGGATGGGGCCGGGGGCGAGGAGTCTTCGGCAAAGGGTGTCCAGTCGTCCTCGTCCTCATCGGCCTTGCCGGCGGCGAACTGAGTGGGCTGGGACAGCATATTCTGCAAATAGGCCACGTTGGATTGCACCTCCCCCTGCGACATGTCGACCGATGCGACCTGGCGGGCCTCCTCGAATTTGCCCTGCAGCTCGAGCGCGAGTGCTAGATTTTGCCGTACGCGCTTGTCGGCGGGAGGCGTGAGGCATTCCTTAACCAATCCTTACCGGCGGGGCGAGCCACGGCGTTCCCTGTTTCTTCGCTGTAAGGATGTGGGACAGGCGTCAAAAAAGAATTAAGCATATGCGCCTGACTTCCTTTGCCCTGGCTCCCCTGCCATTAATGCGGCCTTAAGCAAGCCCGACTGCCCGATGCCAAGCAAAGCCATGACGCTCGAGACCACACGCCACACCGTGGAGGCCCTGTTGTTGCCGCCCGGCGCCGAAGCCACCCCGATTCGCCTGATCGCGTCGGCGGCCGACCCCGCGCTCCAGGACTTGAGCGAGGCCCAGCGAAGCTGGGTCGAGGCGCAAGGCTGGAGTGGCAAGCAAGGCTCGACCCTGGTTCTGCCGGACGCGAAGGGCGGCATCTCC
>DASPGI010000176.1:0-38706 GCA_035620695.1 Alphaproteobacteria bacterium | reverse complement strand
ATCGACGGGGAGGTTTGGCACCTCGATGTCGGCTCATCACATCCTGGGGCTGGAGCAGGTCCCAAGGGTATGGCTGTTCGCCATTTAAAGTGGTACGTGAGCTGGGTTTAGAACGTCGTGAGACAGTTCGGTCCCTATCTGCCGTGGGTGTTGGAGACTTGAGAGGACCTGTCCCTAGTACGAGAGGACCGGGATGGACGCACCTCTGGTGCACCGGTTGTCGCGCCAGCGGCACCGCCGGGTAGCTATGTGCGGACGGGATAACCGCTGAAAGCATCTAAGCGGGAAGCTCCCCTTGAAACCAGGTCTCCCTGAAGAGCCGTGATAGACCATCACGTCGATAGGCCGGGTGTGGAAGCGCAGCAATGCGTGAAGCTGACCGGTACTAATCGCTCGTTCGGCTTTGATCCTTGCAAGCCCGAGGCCCGTTCAAAAGCTAGAAGGCAACGGCTCGGCGCTCGTCTCATCTCATCTGGCTTTCTGGTCTTCTGGCTTCTGGTTTTTGCCTTCCGACGACCTGGTGGTTATGGCGAGGGGCCAAACACCCGATCCCATCCCGAACTCGGCCGTGAAAACCCTCAGCGCCGATGGTACTGCGTCTTAAGACGCGGGAGAGTAGGTCGCCGCCAGGTCCTCTGAAGGCAGAAAGCCGGAAATCAGAATGCCAGAAGGCCAGAAAACCACTCCCTCTTCCGTCTCTTCCGGCATTCTGGCTTCTGTTTGCTGGTCTTCTGAACGCGGGGTGGAGCAGCCCGGTAGCTCGTCAGGCTCATAACCTGAAGGTCGAAGGTTCAAATCCTTCCCCCGCAACCAACCTTGCCGCTGCCGCCCGGCCACCCCCGACGCTATCGCCGATCGAGCAGCGCGCGAACCCGACGGTAATTGCTGCCAAGACTTTCGGTCAGCATCGATACGTCGTCTCCGATCGTGATGATGTGCGCACCGTACCGCAGCGCAAGGGCAACGTCTTGCTCGGAAAATGCTGGAACGCCGAGAAGCTTACCGGCGGCTTTAGCGGCGGCAGCAATCTTGCCGGCGTCGACCTCATCGGCCTTCGTCCGCGCATATTGGCCACGGCCACGCGTCAACGACAGGTCGTATGGACCCATGAACAGCCCGTCAACGGTCGGCATGGCGGCGATCGCCTCAACATCCTGAAACGCTCCAGGAGTTTCGATCATGACGAAGCACCGGGTTCGTCGGTTCTCGGCGAGCACGAAATCGTCCGGTGTGTCACGGTAGTTGAGCGAGCGGGGCGATCCCATGCCGCGCGTGCCGAGAGGGGGATATTTCGATAACTCGCTCGCGGCCCGCGCCTCCTCGTGATCCCTTATTTGCGGGAGCACCAGCGCATCAGCGCCTGCATCGAGAGCCTGTTGCACCTGCGGTCGTTCGGCAGTCGCGACCCGGCAATAGACCTGCAGGCCAAGTGCCTTCGACAACGCGACTAGTCCATCGATTTCGCGTGTCCCCATGATGCCGTGCTCGCCATCCAGGAGGATCGCGTCGTATCCCATCGAGGCCATGATCTCGCACGCCCACGGGCTTGGCGTGTTAAGCCAGCAGCCGATCAAGGGTGCTGCACGGCCAGGAGAAGGTTGTTTCGACACCTCGTTTTCCTTCCACGGTTCAATCCGAAAGAGAGTCAATCAGTCTGAACGTGGCAGATAAATGGCGCTGGCCTTATCCCATATCATCGCGACATCGCTGCCGATCGGGAAAGGAGCTCCATGATCTCCCGTCGTGTCAACCTTTAGCGCCTCGCGAAGGCCGGGAACCGTGACTCGATAGGCATGACCGGAACCGCGATACGAGAAATCCTGCACGGACCCGCGCAGGACACAGTCGACACCGGACAAGTCGCGGGTGAGGCGTATCGCCTCCGGTCGCAAGACCAACCAGGCGGACCCTGTATCCGAAACGGCCGCGATTTGAAGCCGATTGCCGCCGATCTCCAGCATGGACATGCCATCGCGGAACAGGCGAAGTTCGACCGGCACGACATTGGCGTTCCCTACGAACCGGGCTATGAACGGCGTCGCGGGCTTGTGGTAAATCTCGCTTGGAGTTCCCAATTGCTCGATCCGCCCCTTGTTGAGGACGGCGATGCGGTTTGAGAGAGCAAGCGCCTCGCGCTGATCGTGGGTCACATACACAAAGGTCGTGCCGATTTCCCGATGCAGGCGTCGCAGCTCCTCCTCCATTTCGAGGCGGATGGCGAGATCGAGCGCCGACAGCGGTTCATCCAGCAGCAGCACGCGCGGCTGCGCGACGAGTACCCGCGCAAGCGCGACGCGCTGCATCTGGCCTCCCGAAAGCTCGTGTGAACGGCGTGTTTCGAAGCCGGGCAGACGGACCTGCTCCAACGCCTTGCGGACGCGTGGCCCAATCTCGCTATCGGGTATGCGGGCCAGCCGCAGGCCGAAAGCGACGTTCCCATACACATTCAGATGGGGGAAGAGCGTCGGGCGCTGGAACACGATATTGATCGGTCGCTTGTACGGCGGCAGGTGTGTGACATCGCGGTCCTGCAACAGGATGCGGCCGCGGTTGGGTTGGACGAATCCGGCCGCTATCCGCAAGAGGGTGGTCTTGCCACAGCCCGACGGACCGAGGAGCGTGACGAACTCCCCATCGTCGATGTCGAGGCTGACATCTTGCAGAACCGGCGTCCGGCCGTAGCGATGCATCACATTCTCGATGCGAAGGCTTGCGGCCATGGCTAGACCCCGTCCAGACGAAACCGCCGCAGGACCGTCAGGGCGAAGGTAAGGGTGAACAGCAAGAAGGTGACAAGCAGAAGCAATGAGGAGACGGTGTTTACGGACGGATCGATCGTACGCCGCAGGCCCGACCAGATGTACATCGGCAGGGTCGATTGCGGCCCGATTACGAAGAATGTGATGACGAATTCGTCGAAGGAGAGCGCGAAGGCGAGTGAAGTCGCGCCAACAAGCACAGGCCAGAGCTGCGGCATGGTGACCTGCCAAAACACCATCCAAGGCGAAGCGCCAAGATCGGCGGCGGCCTCCTCGATGGCCGGGTCCATGCGCTCGAGCGCGGCGTATGCCACCAGCAGGAAGTACGGGAAAACAAACACAAGATGGCCGATGACGACGGTCGTCAACGACAGCGGCACTCCGATCCGAGCGAAGAACACCAACAGCGCAAGCCCCAGAAATAGGCCGGGCAGCGTAATGGGCAGAAAGAAGAGAAGCGAGGCAACGCGCTGCAGCTGTGGCGATACCCGGGTCAGCCCATAAGCCGCCATTGTGCCTAGCAGCAGGGTCGTGAGCGCGCAGGTGGATCCGACGATAAGGGAGTTCCTGACCGAATCGAGGAACTCCGCCGAGGCGAGAACCTCACGGTACCATCGCAACGAAAAGCCGGTGAAGGGGAATGACAGCGCCGGTGTTTCATGGAAGCTGAACAGCACCACAATGCCGAGCGGCGCATAAAGGAAGAGCAATGCCGCCGCGGTGAGCGTCGCGGTCACCGGGCTACGGGCGGAGATTTCCATCACGACGCCCAGCGAATTCTATCGAGACCCGTCACCCGTAATCCTGCTTGTAATGCCAGATAACAGACCACGAATCCGAGTAACATGAGCAACGAAGTGGCCGCGCCAAGCGGCCAATTGCCGATGGCCTTGAAGCTGGCCTGGATCTGTACGCCAAGCATCTGCCCACCAGTGCCGCCAATCAACTGCGGCGTGATGTAGTCCGACGCCGACAGCACGAATACGAACAAGAACGCGCTGATCACCGGCGCCGCCATCAATGGAAGGATGACCCGACGCCATCGCATTACGGCCGTGGCG
This sequence comes from Alphaproteobacteria bacterium, assembly GCA_035620695.1. Taxonomy (GTDB): domain Bacteria; phylum Pseudomonadota; class Alphaproteobacteria; order JAREAF01; family JAREAF01; genus JAREAF01. The sequence goes on along the minus strand of DASPGI010000176.1, from coordinate 34,886 downwards.
CCGAGATCTTCCGCCACCTCCAGATAGGCCGGATTGAGAGGCCTCAGCGCCGCATAGAGCACCAATACGACGTAGGGCAGGAAAATATGCACCAACGCCAGGACGACCGAGAACCAGTTGAACAGAAGGAATCGCAGCGGCTCATCGATCAAGCCCAATTCCAGCAGGCTGCGGTTAATGACGCCGTTTGCGCCGAGAATCGTCCTCCAGGCATAGATTCGGACCAAGTAACTCGCAAGCATCGACGCGATCATGAGAAACAGCACCGGCAGTTGCCATTGCCCCGCGCGGTAGCGAAGCCAATAGGCAATCGCCAGCCCCAGCGCCACCGACACAACGCTTGTCATTGCCCCGATCGCGACGGAATTCGCCGCCAGCGCGAGATTGAGGTTGGAACCGAGGGCAGCGCGATAGGCCTCGAATGTGAACGGCAGCAGTACCTTGAATAGACCGGCCGTCAGAAAGCTATAGGCCACGAAAATGGCAATCGGAGCCAAGAAGAAGGCGACGACAAGGAGCGTCAGCGGCAGGATGAGCAAGACCGAGCTCGGCTGCGTGTGCTGAGGCAGACGCTCCTCCGACCTATCTTCAGTCGTCGCCATCGCGGTCCGCGATCATCCCGCCGACTTGATCTCCTGCCACGCCGTCAATACACGCTCACGTGTGACATACTCGTTTGACTCAAGCGGCGGATCCTCTTGCAGCGGCGCCAGTTCGAAGAACTCGTTCAGACGGTCGTAGGGATAGAGCCTGGCAAGGCCGGGATCGAGAAGCTCGGCCGCACCATTGACAACGACGCCGCCGACCAGCGACTTCGCCATCGCCGCCTGAATCTCGGGTCTGAGCGTTTCATTGATCCAGGCGTAAGCGATCTCGATATTGTCGGCGCCCGGCGGCAACGCATAGGCATTCGAAAAGGCAAGTCCACCGCCCTTCTCTGGCCAAACCGTTTCGATCGTGTCTTTGCCGGCATCGCTGGCAAACGACTTGTATGCGGCCCAGCCGAGGAACGACAGCACGATATCCCCGGAAATGAACCGCGAAGACACATCGCCATAGGATGCCGAGATTCCCTTGGTTTGCTTGGCCAGATCCTTAAGCCAGTTGGTCACGGTCGCGAAATCGGCCTCGGTCAATCTTGATGAATTGAGCCCGAGCACGCGAGCAGCCTGACCGTAGGCTCCCAACGGGTCGTCCGGCATGCCGACCTTTCCGGTATATTTGGAATCAAAAAGGATATCGTATGAAGTTGGCGCTTCAGTGACCACACTCGAGTCGTAGCTGATTCCGACAGCGCCCCAATCGCAAGGCACGCCGGTGCGAGTGCCGTCGGGCTCGACCCAAATATTCTGCACATCGGAACCGAAAAAGGGCAGGAGATTGGGCAGATTGGGAATCTTCGATTCGTCGATAGGCTGAAGAATTCCCAAGGCACGATAAAGCTGCTTGTATGACGAGCCGTAGGTGATCAGGTCGAGGCCTTCGCCTCCACCCCCTAGAATCTTCGCTTGGATGTCATCATGGGATCCCATGTAGATCCCCTGTACGTCGACGCCGTGCTCGGTCTTCCATGCGGCCATCGCATCGGGAAAGTCGTAGCCTTCCCATGTCATGATCTGCAGCAATTTCTGTTGTGCCAGCGCCGGCGTGCGAAACGACGGCCAGATACCAGAGGCTATTGCGATGGCGGTTGCATATTTCAGGAATGCGCGACGCGATGCGTGCGAATTGCCGGAAACGATAGAGCTCCTCTTTCCCATTCTTGCCTCCCTCACCCGAATCTCAGGCGCGCGAACTCAAGCGAACAATCGATCAAGTCGAAGCGCGTGGCGCCGACTACAAAGGCAAACGGCGTGTCGCCATGAGGCCGGAGATGCTCAGTAATCGACAGCCTCATGGCTTTGCGTGCATATGCGCTGCGAGCGTCTCGAGTTTCGACCTCCAGCGTTGATCTCCAACGATTTCCCGATTGACCAGTCCACGTGGCGCTTTTCCGTGGAGCACGGCCAGAACCGCATCAACATCCGCCTTGGCGCAATCGGCAAAGAGCTGGTCGGTCCAGCACAGCGCGTGCGGTGTAATGATGACGTTGTCGAGAGTGAGGATGGGATCGTCAAAGGCGGGTGGTTCCATCTCCAGGACATCGAGAGCGGCGCCCGCGATCCGCCGCGCCCGCAGACAATCTGTAAGCGCTGCCTGATCGATGATCCCGCCGCGGGCGGTGTTGATGAGATAGGCTGTCGGCTTCATCAACGCGAGGCGCCTGGCGTCCATCAGATGCCAAGTCGATGGCATGAGCGGGCAATTGACAGCGAGGATGTCGGATCGCCGGATGAGCGTCTCTAGATCGAGCAACTCCACGCCGAGCGAATTCGCAACGCTCCGATCCACAAAAGGGTCATGGGCGATCGGTATCATCTCGAGGGGCGCCGCAAGCCGGAACAGCTCAGCGCCGATATTGCCGAGCCCGATAGACCCAAGCATTTTGCCGGCAAGTCCAGTGCCGTGGAACTCCGCAGCGCGCGCCCAACCCGCGGGCCCGGCCCGACCCAGCGCCTGCTTTTCGAGGAAACGGCCGGTAAGAGCCAGCATCAGAAGGAGAATCGAAGTCGCTACAGGTCGGCGCACGCCTTCGGATGTGATCACGAGCGCGACAGCATTTTTGTTGCAGGCGTCGATGTCGACCTTGTCGTAGCCGACGCCGAAACGAGCGATCACGGCGAGCCGGCCATTGTGATGGAAGCTGTCGGCCGTAATGCGGGCATCGGACAGAATCAGCGCGTCGGCATTTTCCACTTGTTCGCCGCGAATCTCAGGCAGGTTTTCGAGGTAGCGCAGGTCGATGTCCGGCCGACCCACCAAGGGGCCGATGTCGAACTGCGGATAAACGGGCTGCCCGTCCGGTGTCAGAAAGTCTCCGCTCACGACGACCCGTAGTTTATTTGGCATCGATGTCAGCTGTTTGCCTGAGCGGGGGAATATGAGACCAAACAATTTCCAGGCGGCGCACACGCTTCGAGCGCACGAGGGGCTCGGCCTGGCGGGCGAAATCGCCGTAGTGCGGGCTCTTCAGGTGCGCGGCAAAGGCTGCATCGTCAGCGTAGATCTCGTAGAGCAGCACGTTGCTCTGGCCATCTTCCTCCAGGCTTGGCACCGCAACATCGAACTGGAGACAACCAGGCTCAGATCGCAGGGATTCCCGCGCGTTCTCGGTTATGAGTTCCAGAAACGAGTGCAATCGATCGAGCGCGACGGCGAACTCGACCACAACCGCAACTAGGCCCATTTCGTCACCCGCCGCTGCTGTCTTGGTTCCAGTGCATAGCCGGAAGGCGCGGTGTTGGTATACCTGTTATACCAGTAGCTCCAGCCTATCGGCTTGTCAATTTTTGCAGGATCGAACCCAGCGCAATCAGGAGTGGCCTTGCCGGGCGCGCCAGTAATATTTGGCCACGGAGCGGAGATGATCGCGCATCGCCTCGCCCGCACGGTCCGGCTGATGGGCTGCGATCGCCTCAAAGATCTTGCGGTGGTAACCGTGCGCCTCGCTCAGCGCCCCGGGAATCATGAGCGAAACCCTGCGCTGCTGAAGCAGCCACGCCTCGATGGCGTCGTGAATTGCCTTGAAAATCGGATTCCTCGAGATCAACGCCAGTTCAGCGTGGAACGCGACATCGGTGCGCTGAAACTCCTCGATATCGCCAATCGCGTTCTCGTTGGCGCGCAAAGCTTTCTGAAGCCGTGTGATGTCCTCCTTAGTGGCACTTGCTGCGGCATTCCTGGCAAGCCCAACCTCAAAGAACATGCGCGCATCCTGAAATGCGCGCTCACCCTCTTCTGTCGAGAGAAAATAACGTGCCGCGCCAGTCAGCTCTGAAATGACACGATCGGCCGACGGCTCGGTCACGCGGGCTCGGGCACCGCTCGTGAGTGCGACGAGGCCGTTCTTCTGGAGCGAGAATAGCGCCTCACGGATGGCGGGACGTCCAACTCCAAACCGCTCCATGAGCTCTCGCTCCGAGGGCAGCAGGTCCCCCGGCGCGTAGATTCCTGACACGATCAGCCGTTCGAACTCGGCCAGGATTTCGTCGGATAAGCGGCGTCGCTTTATCGGATGCGCCGCCGATGGCTGGTACCGCGCGGTCCGGGTATTCTCGACTGCCATGCTTCTCCCTTCTCCTGTCGACGCCGGAAACGGCCAGCCGGCGTGACATAGGTCGCCGGTTAGCATTCGCGATCGGTATACTATTTATACCAATCCCTGACAATGCAGGCCGACTGCGGCGACGCGCCACTTACTGCGGAAGTATCCAAATCACTCGAACTCGGCTGCGACGCTGCCAAGACCGTCGATGGATATCGCTACCTGATCGCCCGGCCCAACCCATTGGGTCCGCACCATGCTCCCCAGGAAGACAAAGGCGCCCGCAGCCAGCGGTTCGCCATGACGGATTTTTGCATTTGCCAGCCAAGCGAGCGCAGCCAGCGGATCGCCGAGAATGTCGCGACCGGTACCACGCCCGACCTCTTGGCCATTGACGGTCATGCATCCGGTCAACGACGCCAATTCGGTATCGAGCACCACCGGATCGCCAATTACGCAGGCGGCGTTGAAGAAGTCATCGGCAACCAGCGTCCAGACATCGAGCGTGCGATAGTCCAGGTATCGATCGTCAACGATTTCGATGCCGGGCATCCAGGCGCCAACCGCCGCCATGACCTCGTTGCGACCATAGTCCGCGCCGGGCCGCGCCAGATCCTTGATCAACCGTGCGACAAGTTCGCATTCGACACCAGCCCGGCAGAAGTCCCGGACGCGGAAGCGACCGCTCCTCTCCTTAACCGATGTGGCGAAGACACCACCGGCACAGGGATGATCGATGCCGAGATATCGCTGCATCACCTCGGTGGTGCACCCGACCTTCTGACCCGCGATCACGCCACGCCCGGCAATGGCCAAGAATTCGTGCACGCGGCGTTGGACCTTGTAGGCTGTCGGTTCATCGAACGGCCGGCAGGCTTCGGGCAAAGGAGCCAACTGGCCCCGCAACAACCGGTTTGCGGCAATCAGCTCTGCGGCATCGTCTATTGCATTGCTCAACCTTCGATCCGCCCTGTCCTGCGCATTCGGAGCATTCCCAATACAGGGCCCGATCTCCGAACGCGACGCTCCTTTCATTTCTCCCTGTTCCCGATCATGATGTCAGCCGCCCACCCGTATAAGCCGCGTCGTTGATAAAGCGGAGATCAAAGATGGATCTGGGAATCGCGGGCCGCAAGGCCATCGTCTGCGCGTCCAGTCGCGGCCTGGGTCGCGGCTGCGCAATGGCGCTGGCGGCCGAAGGCGTGCGGGTCGTGTTGAATGGTCGCAACTCCGAGACGCTTGAACGGACCGCAGAAGAGATCCGGTCCTCCGGCGGCAAGGCCGAGCCGGTCATAGCCGATGTAGCGACCGTGGCGGGACGCAAAGCCCTGATGGATGCCTGTCCCAACCCCGACATTCTTGTGAACAACGCGGGCGGCCCGCCACCGGGTGACTTTCGCGACTGGCGCCGCGAGGACTGGCTGCGGGCGATCGACACAAACATGCTGAGTGCGGTTGAATTGATGCGGGCAGTCGTTGACGGGATGATCGACCGTCGTTTCGGCCGGATCGTCAACATCACGTCGGTAGCGGTGAAGGCGCCAATCGGTTATCTCGGCTTGTCTAATGCGGCGCGGTGCGGCCTGACCGGATTTGTGGCAGGGCTCGCGCGTCAGGTTTCCCGGCACAATGTCACGATAAACAATCTGCTGCCTGGTTCCTTCGATACCGACCGCCTCAAGGACAATGCCGCTCAACAGGCAAAGATCTCCGGTCATTCATTCGAGGAGCAGTATCGGCTTTGGAAAGAGGCGGAGGCCTCGGGCCGGTTCGGCACGCCGGAGGAATTCGGCGCAGCCTGTGCATTTCTGTGCAGCGCGCGGGCCGGCTACATCACCGGGCAGAACCTGCTGCTCGACGGCGGCACCTATCCCGGAACATTCTGAGCGCCGAGCTCATGGCTGCACGCGCCAACGCTCAAGCTGCGCCATGTCAATATCGAGCCCCAGGCCCGGCAACTCGGTAGCAATTGCCATGCCGTCGTCCAGTTCAAAGAGCGGCGATTTTAGAATTTCCTCGCGAAGGGCATTCGGATCCTGGTCGCATTCAAAATAGTCGCCATTGGGCAACCCGTAGAGCAAATGAAGCGTCGCGGCGACGCTGACTGCCGTGCTGTAGATCTTACCGGTGAAGGGTAGGTGCCGCATCTGCGCATAGTGCGCGATCTTGCGCGCCTCGGTGATGCCGCCGACCTGCACGACATCCGGCTGCACAACCTGGATCGCGCCGGCATCAATAAGCCGGGCAAACTGGTACTTGCTTGTCTCGGTTTCGAATCCCGCGATCGCGACCCGTGTGCGACGCGCCAGCTCGGCGCAGCCTTCGACATTCTCGGGTTGGACCGGCTCCTCGAACCAGCGGACATTCAGCCGCTCGAGCTCAGCGGCATAGCGCATCGCCATGCGGGAGCTGAGCGAGGTATTGGCATCGCACATCAAATTGCGATCGGCGCCGATCGCATCGCGCGCTACGCGGATACGGTCACAATCTTCATCGAAGCTGCGCCGGAGCGGCACTTGGTCCAGCACGCCGCCATGCACGGCTTGCGGGATGTTGCCGATTTTCATCTTATAGCCGCGGTAGCCGGCATTGCGCGCCTTGACTACGTCGGCGGCGAAAGCATCGAGCTCGTAGTCGCGGCGGTAATACCCGGCTGAGGCGTAGGCCGAGAGAGGACGGCCAAAGCCGCCAAGGAGACGCCAGAGCGGCTGTCCTGAGCATTTGCCGACGATGTCCCAGAGGGCGATGTCGACACCGGAGAGGCAAGCGAGCAGCATGCCTCTACGGCCATGGTAGTAAGTTTCCTGGTAGACTTTCTCCCAAAGATACTCGGGGCGGCGCGGGTCATGGCCGATCATGAGGGGCGCGATCTCACGTTCAATGACCGTTACGCTGGTGGCGTGCGGTCCGCCCCACATTGCTGCCTCGCCCCAACCGACGATATCCGGATCATCGGTATGGACCCTTACCAGCAACGCCTCACGCGTTTGGTACTCGCCGCGGGCGTAGGTTAGGGCGTAGGGCATCTTGTAAGAGAGACAGATTGTCTCTATGCCGGTAATCTTCATGGCGTGTCGTCTCTCCAATTCATTGAAGAGAGAGTTTGGGTGTTTAGAGCATTGATTTGACCGGAATGACGCCCTGACGCGCGGTATCTTCTGCATAGACGCTTCGGTCGCCTTGTCTGGCATAGGCCTCAGCCGCGGCCACAAACTTGTCTGGATCGAGCTCGACGCCCAATCCAGGCCCCTCCGGCACGCGCATGGTGCCGCGGTCCGTCAAGCCGATCACGCCGGGTTTGACGATGTCGAGCCCAAGTTCGGTGATATGGGTATCGAGCGCATGGGGCAGTGCCTGTGCCGAGGCGGCAAGGTGCAAGTAGGCGGCTGTTGCGATGCCCAGTTCGGCAGCGCTGTGATAGTTCAGATTGATCTGGAACATCTCGCACGCGCCGCGCAGCTTCAGAATGCTGGTGATGCCGCCCCATTCGAAGATGTCGCCGAGGATCACGTCGACTGAGCCGAGCGTCACTCCTTCGGCGGCGCTATCGAGATCAATGGTCGCCATGTTGCTGGCCAGCGGAATGGCGACCCGCTCGCGTACCCGAGCCATCCCGACATTGCCCCAACAAGGATCCTCGTAGTATTCCAGATCGAGCGGCTCGATGGCCTTGCCAATGCGGATGGCGGTTGCCGGCGAATAGATCGCCTGCGGATCATAACGAAGTTTGGCGCTGGGGAATGCAGAACGAAGCGCACGAAGAATGTCGATCTCCTCGGCCGCGGATTTGACGCCGCCTTTGTACTTGATTGTACCGAAGCCATGCATGCGCACGAGCTCCTGTGCGCGTGCGACGACTTCCTCGAGAGTATCCACACGACCTTCGCCCGAGCGGTTCGCGTTGCGATGATAGACATACGCCGCAAACGGGATTTCTTCGCGCAGACGGCCGCCGAGCAGCCTGCAGACCGGCAGTTCCGTCGCCTTGCCCATCAGATCCCAGCAGGCGAGCTCCAGCCCCGCGATCGCGCAATAGCCGCACTTGCCGTAGTAGAGCGGCACGAACGTCGCTTTCGAGATCATTCGCTCAAGATCGAACGGATTCTCGCCGAGGAACATCGGCGCTATCTCCGTATCGATCAGCGCCTTGGTGACGCTGCCGCCGAGCGTCTCGCCGAGTCCAACAAGACCGTCATCGGTCCGCATTTCGATGACAAGGCGCGTCCAGTCCTCGTTGGCGCCGCCCGACCACCGGATCGGCGCCACGAATGGAACATTCACTGTCGTAACCTTGATCTCTATGATCCGCATGCGCCGGCAAGCCGATCGTCCCTCGCTCGCTACCACAACGCGCCCCCGGACACGGTCAGGTCCTCTCCCGTGAGGCCAAGCGCCTCATCGCGACAAAGAAAGACAACGAGCTCGGCGATTTCAGCAGGTTCAACCAGCCGCTTCTGCGGCATGGAGGCGGCAATTCTTGCGAAATTCTCTTCGACGGTCGCACCCTCGCCACCCTGCGCGATACGGCGCAATGAGCCAAGCCGCATCATCTCCGTGCCGACGGATCCCGGATTGACGGCGTTGCAAGTGACGCCATGCTCCGCACCCTCCAGCGCAACGCAGCGCGTAAGGCCAAGTAGAGCCGATTTCGAGGCGCAGTAGGCGCTGTACCTTGGCGCGCCGACATTTGCGGCCGTCGACGCAATGTTGACGATGCGGCCCCAGCGGCGTTCGATCATCGGACCCATGCAACGCCTGATCGTTCGGTAGACGCCTGTGAGATTGATATCGAGTACCGTGTACCAGGTTTCGTCGCTATGGCCGGTCATCTCCTCCTGGGCCGATACGCCGGCGGCATTGACCAGAATGTCGATGCTCGCCAGCTCGCTCGTCGCTTTTCTGTGGAACGCATCAACACTGGCATCAACGCGGACATCGAATCCGTCAGCGAGGCACCGCACGCCTTCGCCACGAATCTCTGCCGCCACATCCTCAAGCGCCTTGCGGCTCGGCCGGGCGGCATAGGTGCGCTCCGGCAGCGCACTGCCTTCAAGCAGCGAACCGATCGCGACATCGGCGCCGGCCTTCGCCAGCGCCATCGCGATCGCGCGACCGATGCCCGTGGCGCCACCAGTGACCCAGGCCGTTCTGCCTTCGAGAAACCGTTCAGTCATATCTATTCACCCTTTTCGCGCGATCGTGAGCCCGGCCTCGAGGCCGGCGCGCAAGGCGGTGAGGTCGTCCGACACGGTTACGTAATCGGCGCCGAGCTCGTGCGCCAGCGCATACATGACGCCGTCCGAAGCCGGCATCGCCCAGATCTTGTTGGCCCGCGTCGCGGCGGCCGCGATTGCACGAACATCGTCTTGATCGGCCTTCGTACCCTTGACGGCGCCCCGGCCCCGGGCCATGGAGAGATCGCTTGGTCCGATGAAAAGCCCGTCGACGGTCTCCAGATCTGCGATAGCGGCGACATCGGCGAGCGCGGTGGCGGTTTCAATCATTACATGGCAGGCGACGCGGCGGTTCTCCGCGGCGAAAAAGGCATCATCGGTCGCATCGTATTTCATGGTGCGGCTGTAGCCGACGCCGCGGGTTCCGAGCGGTGGATATTTTGCGTAACCCGAAGCCACCGCGGCATGCGTTGCGTCGCGGATTTGCGGCAGGATGACGCCGTCGGCGCCGGAATCGAGCGCGTGTTGGATTTCAACCCGCTCGGCCCGAGCTACTCGTGAATAGACGGTAAGCCCCAGCGAAGTCGAGAACGGGATCAGGCGGTCGGCCGCGAGCTGGTCAATTGCCCCATGCTCCATATCGAGGATAACCGCGTCGTAGCGGACCAGAGCGGCGATCTCGCAGGCGGCTTGGTTCGCCGTCTCCAACCAGAAGGCCAATCGTGGTTTCATCGAGGTGCGCGCCTTTCGCATCGTGCCTCCATCCCTACCAAAGCGATCCCATCGCCATGGTGATGTCTTCAGCCGAGATACCGAAGGCCTCATCGCGACAGAGGAACACCACTAACGCAGCGACTTCCGACGGCTGAAGAAACCGTTTCTGCGGCAACGTCGCCGCGATGCCGGCGCGATACTCCTCAACGCTGATGTCGAGACCGGCGATCTCGATTTCCTGCTTGCTGGCCGAATAGTTGCTGTCGGTCGCGACGAAGCCGGGATTGATCGCGTTGCAGCTTACGCCATGCGCCGCACCTTCCAGCGCCACGCATCGGGTCAGGCCAAGCAGCCCCGCTTTCGAGGCGCAATAGGCGCTGTGCCGGACATACCCGACATTGGCCGCCGTCGAGGCGAAATTGACAATTCGCCCACAGCCGCGTTCGACCATGCCCGGAAAGCAGAGCCGGATGGTGCGGAATGGGCCGGAGAGGTTGGTGTCGATCATCCGATGCCAGATCTCGTCTGGATGATCGGTGATCAATTTTCGCGCCGAGGTTCCGGCGGCGTTGATGAGGATGTCGACGTGACCGAAAGCCGATAGGATTGCGCTGTAAGATGTGCGGACGGATTCTTCGGAACAAACATCCAGCGGCATGGCAAGTGCACGCACACCGTGCGATTCGATCTCCTTCTTGGTTTCAATGAGTCGAGAATCGTCCGGCGTGTGGACATTCTGGTCCCTAATAACAACCGAACGTTGGCTCCCGACCAGGGACCCGATGGCCACGTTCGCGCCGACTTTGGCCAGACGGATGGCACTGGCACGCCCCATCCCCGACGCGCCGCCGGTTACCCATGCCGTACGACCTTCGAGAAAGCGTTCTTCGCTCATCGAATTCCCCTACGCAATCCATCCACCGGCGCGCTCGAGCCGAGCATGCGGCCGTTCAAGAGCCGGTAGATCGTCCTTGGCGCCTCCTGCTTGCTAGCGGTTGACACGAAACCGCTCCAGCGCGCTTTCATCAACAGTGACACCCAGGCCTGGGCCGTCCGGCACGGCAAGCCAGCCATCGACCGGTCGCGGCCGGTCGACGATCAGATGATCGCGAATCTCGTTCGGCGTGACCTGATATTCACAAAGCGATACCAAATCGATCGTGGCCATGAAATGAAGCGAGACCGCCAAGTTGAGGTCGTAGCTGTAGGTATGGTTGACGCAGGGAATCCCATTAAGATTTGCAAGCTCGGCGATGCGCATGGCTTCGGTCAATCCGGTTCGCGACAGATCCACCTGCAACACATCGACGGCGCGGCCCTCGATGAGCGGCGCAAGCTCGACATAGGTCGAGGCGAGTTCTCCCGCGGCGATCTGGATATCGACCGCTTGGTTGAGCGCGGCATAGCTGTTCAGGTCATAGGCGGGCAGCGGCTCCTCGAGCCAATAGATGTCATACTCCGCGAAACGGCGGCAACGATCGATGGCGGCGGGCAGATCCCAGGCCATACCGCCATCGATCAACAAATCGATGTCGTCGCCGGCTCCCGCTCGCAATGCCCGGACGATTTCCGTATCGAGCGCCGGATCGGGACCGAGCGGATGCCAGCCGAACTTGATGGCCCCGAATCCCGCCTCGACCAACCGGCGTGCGTGGTCACGGCTCTGCTCGGGCGTGTCCCCAAGCGGATGTGAGGCATAGACTCGAAGCTCTTTGCGCTGCGCCCCGCCGAGCAGCGCATGGAGCGGTTTGCCCGCAGCCTTGCCCTTGATATCCCAGAGCGCAATATCGACTGCCGCCATGGCGTGCCGCGTCGGGCCATCACGGCCGTAGTTGGTGGTGCCGCGGCACATGAGCGACCATAGTTTGGCTGTCTCTCGCGGGTCCTGTCCGATCAGAAGCGCACGCAAGCCGCTCATCAACTGATTGAGATAAGGCGCGTCGACGATTGCCTGGATCACGTTTGGCATGCTGTCGGTTTCGCCATAACCGACCAGGCCGTCATCGGTCTCTATGCGCACGATAGATCCATAGGGCGCTCCATAGGCGCCCTGTTGTCCCGTTCCGGCCAGACATAGTGCTTCCAGCGACCGGATCTTCATGGCTCTCCGAACGGTTTCGGCGCTGTGGCGATGCCGCGGTCCGGTTGGAACCGGCTGCGGACACCGCCTGCGAGCTTCCGCGCCGGTCGATTGACATTCCGCGCCGGCAGGATAAGCTCAACTGGTATTACAGGTATACCACTGGCGGTACAAGCTTGCCGGCACAGGCGGTGATACTGACAAGAAAGTACAAGCAGAGCACTGCGAACGATCAAATAGAGCGTCCGATGCTCGAACGCTTCGTGTTCGGACCGCACCGGTCCGGCACTCTCGGGGAGGAGCCGATGACAGTATGGAAATCAAGCCGAAGCCGCGGTCTCTTCGCAGCTGCGGCGCTCACCTTTGGCCTCGTCTTTGCGGCGTCCACTCGGGCCGAGGTTCCGGAATCGCCCGATCCGATCGTCCTCGGCCAGCTCGACTGGACCGGCCAGGAGATCACCATGAAGGTGGCGGGCGAGATCCTTACGCGCATGGGCTACAAGGTCGAATACGTCACCACGACCAATGTTCCGCTCTTCCAGGCAGTGGCGGACGGCGAGATCCACGCCTACCTGGAGCAATGGCTGGTGACGACACGTTTCCAGTTCAACGAGATGGTTGGTAAGGGCCAGCTCGAGGATATCGGGCTCTTGGGCCTGCTTGGTCAGGAAGCGCTTTTCTACCCCTCCTATGTCGAGGAGAAGTGCCCTGGCCTGCCGAACTGGGAGGCGCTCAAGGGCTGCGAGGAGCTATTCACGACCCCTGAGACGGCTCCATCCGGCCGCATCGTCGACTATCCAGAAGAATGGACGCCCGACACCAGCAAGATCGTCGATGCGCTCGGGCTCGATTTCGTCGCGGTCCCGGCCGGTGGCGAAGGTGCCATCATCGCCGAGGTCAAGTCCGCGGTCGCTCGCAACGAGCCAGTGCTCGTTTACTATTGGGAACCCACCTGGGCTGTTCTCGAGTATGATCTGCGCGCGGTGCAGCTGCCAAAGTGGGACGAGGCCTGCGAAACCGATCCGGCCTGGGGCGTCAATCCGAGTAAGACGTTCGACTGCGCGCCATTGGTGCCGGACATCAAGAAATTCGTCTGGCCGGGAATGAAAGACAAGTGGCCGGCTGCCTACAAGCTTTTGAAGGAGTTCAAATTCACGAACGCCGACCAGGGTCCCCTTATGAAGCTGGTCGATGTGGAGGGCATGTCGGCCGCCGATGCGGCCAAGAAATGGGTCAATGAGAACGAGGCGACATGGAAGCCGTGGGTCGACGCCGCCACGATGTAGGTTCGTCGGATCTATTGATATCCTGTTGCGGGTGCGGGCGGCCCTAGTTGACCGCCTGCACCGAGTTCGGTTGACGATCCGGTAGCTCCATGACGGACGCGATACGACCGCCGTTGCCGGATGCGCACGGCGCCGATCGGCGCCCGATCCAGATCCAGTGTCGAAACGTCTGGAAGGTCTACGGCGATCGCGCCGAGATCGAGTTCCAGGAATATCGCAGCAAGCTGAACGGTGGCGACGATCTGACAAGCAAGCTGCGAGAGGCGGGCGTGATCATTGCTGCCTCCGATGTGAGCTTCGATGTCGAGAAGGGCGAGATTTTCGTAATAATGGGGCTTTCGGGCTCCGGAAAGTCAACGATCGTCCGCTGTCTTTCCCGCCTTGTCGAACCCACTTCCGGTCAGGTCGTGATCGACGGCGAAGATCTCCTGGCGATGAGCGAAGACCAACTCATCCAGTTGCGGCGCCACAAAATGGGCATGGTCTTCCAGAGCTTCGGTTTGCTGCCCCATCTGAATGTTCTCGACAATGTCGGGTATCCGTTGCGCGTACAGGGTATGTCGCGTGCCGACCGCGACCGCCGCGCCATGCAGATGATCGAACTCGTCGGTCTTGCGGGGCGGGAGAAAAGCTTTCCGAGGGAGCTTTCGGGAGGCATGCAGCAGCGAGTGGGCATCGCCAGAAGCCTTGCCGTGGAGCCCGACATCTGGTTTCTGGACGAGCCCTTCAGCGCGCTGGATCCCCTGATCCGCCGGCAGATGCAGGACGAGTTCCTGCGGCTACAAGGTGTCTTGAAGAAAACGATCGTCTTCATCACGCACGATTTTCTCGAGGCGCTTCGGCTGGCCGACAGGATCGCCATCATGCGCGAAGGCACGATCGTGCAAACCGGAACACCGGCGGAAATCGTCCTGCAGCCCATCGACGATTATGTTGCGGAGTTCACGCGCGATGTGCCGCTGGTCAAGGTTGTCACGGCGGGAGCGATTTGTCGCCCCCTCACCGATGGTGCGGATCGCGCGAACGCGGTCGCGGCATCCGCGATTGTCGAGGGGATCCTCCCGGACTTGGCCGGGCGTGGAAGCGCGCTGGCGGTACGCGATGCGGGCGGAAGGATTGTCGGCGAGATCTCAGCCGGGGACGTGCTCGAATTGCTCACCGCCCGGGTCAGAAAATGACCGAAGTCGGCATCAGCTCCGCCACGGCCGACATCAGGCGCCGTGGTCTCGATCCCGGCCTCGTGGCCTGGATTGCGGTCGGACTCTTCGCAATCCTGTGTTTCCTGCTGAGCGAGAACCACCCGTACTTGATCGCAGTGGCGCCCGAGCAGGCGGTACCGATCGCCGCCTGGATCGAGGTGGCGATGACCTGGTTCACCGAGCATACGCGCTTCGTCTTCCGTGGCGTGACCTGGCTGCTGAGCTGGCCGCTCGAATGGCTGCGAGACCTTTTGCAGTGGATCCCTTGGTCCACCACGGTGCTGTTGTGCAGTCTCCTCGGTTTTATCTCGGGCGGTTGGCGGCTGGCCTGCTTCTGCGCGCTGGCAATGATGTACATGGTTGTCGTCGGCTACTGGGAAAAGACGGCCTATACCCTGGCGCTGGCCGGAGTGGCTGTTCCGATCGCCTTGGTGGCGGGACTATTGATCGGAACTCTCGGCTTTCGTTCCGCGACCGCCAGACGGATCATCGATCCGGGGCTCGATCTCATGCAGTCGGTACCCACATTCGCATATCTCATTCCGATTCTCGTCCTATTCGGGATCGGACCCGTAGTTGGCATGGTCGCGAGCGCGATCTATGCGGTCCCTCCCATGGTTCGAAATGTCATGCTGGGTCTCGAGCGCGTCCCTGTCGAGATTGTGGAATCAGCCAAGATGTCGGGCTCAACGCGCAACCAGATGCTGAGATGGGTACAGCTGCCGGCGGCGCTGCCGACGATATTGATTGGGGTCAATCAGACGATCATGGCTGCCCTCAGCATGGTCGTGATTGCCGCGATGGTCGGCGGTGCGCCCGATATCGGCCTCGAGGTCTTCACCACCATGAAGAAGGCGCAATTCGGCGAAAGCATTCTCGCCGGGCTGGTGATCGCGCTCTTGGCAATGATCATGGACCGCATCTCGCGTGGTTTCGCAGGGCAGACTGCGCCACTGCCGTCGCGTCAACTTCGCGGCGTGATTGTCTGGTCGATGCTGGCAATATCGGTGGTGCTTTGCTTGGCGGCGGTCGCGTGGCCGGATCTGAGAACATATCCTAAGGCCTTGGTGATTTATCCGGCTCGGGCGATGAATGATGCGGTTCTGTGGTTCACAGTGGAGTTTTTTTGGCTGACATCCACGATCAAGTCATGGCTGGTTTTCTACTTCCTCCTGCCGTTGAAGATCGGATTGGCCGAGAGTGTCCGCCCGCGTTATTGGGGCTTTGAAATGGGACCATCGGTGTCACTGGTGTACGTCCTGTTGATTGCAGCCGGCGCCGCGATTCTGACGCGCATCGCCGGCTGGCAGGCGGCGGTGGGTTTGGCGGCGCTGGCATTGATCTACTATTTCGGCACCACCAACATCCCGTGGCCGGTCTTTATCCTGGCGATCGCGATCCTCGCCTATCAGACCGGAGGTTGGCGCGTCACGGCCCTGGCGATCGTCGGGCTGCTTTTCATCGTAGTGACGGGTGTATGGGAGTCGGCAATGGTGTCGGTTCAGCTATGCGGCGCGGCTGTCTTCATCGCATTCGTTCTCGGCTCGGCTCTTGGCATCTGGGCAGCCATGAACGACCGCGTCTCTGCCATCCTGCGGCCTATCAACGACACGCTGCAGACGATGCCCATATTCGTGTTCCTGATTCCTGCCGTCATGGTTTTCCTGGTAGGCGAGTTCACCGCACTCGTTGCCGTCATCATGTATGCGATAGTGCCATCGATCCGGTACACCGAACACGGGATACGCAATGCACCCCACGACGTTGTCGAGGCGGCGCGTGCTTTCGGAGCGACGCGCCGTCAATTGCTTTGGCAGGTCAGGTTGCCGATGGCGCTGCCGGAGATCATGCTCGGCCTCAACCAGACGATCATGATGGGACTCGCCATGGTCATTGTCGCTGCCCTGGTGGGCGCCAAAGGGCTGGGCCAGGAAGTCATGGTCGCGCTGACCTGGAATGACACCGGTTACGGCGTGGTGTCCGGTCTGAGCGTGGCCATTCTCGCGATCGTGACCGATCGCATCATTCAGAGCTGGAGCTTGCGCAAGAAGGCGGCTTTGGGCCTGATACCGTAGATTCGCTTCCGGAGTCAGCCCCGACCCGCGAGGGGGGAACCGCTCTAGCCGGGCACTTCTCCGATGGCCTTCACATTGCCGAACGGCGACCGGAAGCAGGCTAGGAGCTCGAAACCGCAGAGGACCAGGATGCGACGCATGTCCCGCTCACCGTCGAGGCAAATCGGGACGAGGATCTTGTGTCGACGGCGATCTCCGGATCGCCCGACCGAGGTAGCGCTGCGAGGAGGTTGGAGAACTTGATGCCTGGGAGTAGCCACCAGCGGGCTCGGCAGCCCTTCGCGATCCGTTGGATTGGCGGCGATGGCTTTTATCTGCAAGCTGCCGTAATTGCAGAGGTCGACCCATGGCTGGCAGGCGAAGTATGGAACAGTTCAGTACAACATCGCTGGCGTTGAAACCCGACGCGATCGCGCCGGATGGATCGGAGGTTCGAATGCTTTCCCGGACAAATCGAGGCAGCATGGCGCACTTCGCGCTGGCGCCGCATGCCGTCTCGCGAGCTGTTGTCCACAAGACTGTCGAGGAGATCTGGTACTTTCTACGTGGAAGAGGGCGCATGTGGCGCCAAATCGGCAACACCGAATCGACGGCGGACGTGATGCCGGGAATCTCGATCAGTATCCCGACGGGTGCGCGATTTCAGTTCAGAAGCGACAGTGATGAGCCGCTCGAGGCCATCGGCGTCACCATGCCGCCTTGGCCTGGAGCTGACGAGGCCTTGGAAGTCCCGGGAATCTGGATGCCGACCGACGCCGGCTGACCTATTGCAGGCATGACCGCGATGCTGTAGTCAAGTTTCTTGCTGCAACAATCAAACAAAAGCCCCTGGGCTGCTTCCAAGCCCGGGGCATGGGAGAGGGAGGAGGCATGTTCACGAAACGGATGGCGCTGGGGTTGACCGCGGCGGCTGGGCTGATCGGCTACGCAGCCCTGTTGGCGCCCGGCGCGGACGCGGCCGGAGACAATTGGTACCCGTTCCCAGTCGAGGTGTGGGACCCGCCCTTCAACATGGACAGCCCGCGCAAGAATATGGATTACACGCCGGTCGACAAGGCCGAGAAGCCGTGGGACATCTGCGTCTCGTTCCCGCACATGAAGGATTCATACTGGATCGCCGTCGATTACGGCGTCGTCGATGAGTCCAAGCGGCTTGGCGTGAAGATGCATCTGGTTGAAGCCGGCGGCTACACCAACCTCAACAAACAGATCTCGCAGATCGAGGACTGCGTCGCGGCTGGTGCGCAGGGCGTGGTGATCGGCGCCATTTCCCTCGACGGTCTCAACAACCTCGTTACCGAGCTGAAGGGAAGGGGCGTGCCGGTGATCGACGTCATCAACGGCATGTCGTCAACCGATATTGCGGCCAAATCGCTTGTCTCCTTCGGAGAGATGGGCGCCAAGGCCGGCGAGTACCTGGCCAAGCTGCATCCGAAAGGCAGCGGCAAGGTCAAGGTCGCCTGGTTCCCGGGGCCACCGGGCGCAGGCTGGGTTGAGGCCGGCAATCAGGGCTTCACCGATGCCGTCAAGGATAGCGACATCGAGATCGTCGACACCAAATACGGCGACACCGGCAAGGAAGTGCAGCTCAAGCTGGTCGAGGACGTGCTCGAGGCCAATCCGGACATCTCCTACATCGCCGGCACCTCGCCGACCTCGGAGGCCTCCGTGGGCTTGCTCCGCGACCGCGGCCTTACCGACAAGATCAAGGTGATTGCGTACTATTTCACCCCGCCGGTCTATGAGGGGATCAAGGCCGGCACCATCCTGGCCGCGCCCACCGATTCGGCGGTGATCCAAGGCCGCATCGCCATCGATCAGATGGTGCGGATACTTGAGGGGAAGGACTATGAGAAACATGTCGGCCCGGCGCTCTACGTGATCGACAGCAGCAACGTAAACACGTTCGACAAGCAGTCCTCGCTGGCGCCGGACGATTTCAAGCCGACTTTCAGCGTCGATTGATCCGGCCGCGACGGCCGTGGTCGACGATGACGTACTACAGCTCGCTGGGGTTCCCGCGGAGGCGGGGACTCCAGCGTTGCTTGCGGTCAGCGGCATCTCCAAGCACTTTCCGGGCGTGGTCGCGCTGGACGATGTCAGCCTCGATCTGCGTGCCGGCGAGGTGCATATCCTGTTTGGCGAGAACGGCGCCGGTAAATCGACGCTGATCTCGCTTCTTGCCGGCGTGCATCGCCCGACCGCGGGCTGGATCGAATTCCGCGGGCGGCCGATCGAACTGAACTCGGTGCATCAGGCTCGCCAGCTCGGCATCAGTGCCGTGTTCCAGGAATTTTCGCTGGTGCCGCAGCTTACGGTCGAGGAAAACCTGTTTCTTGGCGCGGAGGCCGTGGTCGGCGGGGTTCTGGACAAGCGCCGCATGCGGGCGCAGGCTCGCGAGATTCTTGAGCGGCTCGGATTCTCGATCAGGCCCAACACGCGCGTCGCCTATCTCAGCCGCGCCGAACAGCAGATGGTCGAAATCGCCAAGGCGTTCCGTGGCGAACTCTCGGTCCTTATCCTCGACGAGCCGACCGCTTCGCTCACCGAGCGCGAGACCGAGCGGCTCTTTGCCCTGATCGAGAAGGTCAAGGCTGCCGGAGTTGGCGTGATTTACATCACCCATCGTCTGAGTGAGATCCGGCGCATCGGCAACCGAATCACCGTGCTGCGCGATGGCCGGCGGGTCGCGACCCTTCGGGTCGCGGAGGCAAGCGAAACGCGGCTTGTAGAGTTGATGACCGGACGGGTCATCGCTCAGATTTTTCCACGCGTCCACTTCCGGCCTGGAGAACGGTTGCTGGAGGTGAGGAACCTGACGACCCGCAATGGCACTGTGCGCGCTGTCTCGATTGCGGTCCGAGCGGGCGAGATCGTCGGCATCGCCGGCCTCGTCGGCTCGGGCAAGTCCGAGCTGGCTCGTGCCTGTTTCGGCGTGGAGCCGATCGCTTCCGGCGAGGTGCTGTTCGCCGGGAAGACGGTCACCGGTGCGGCCCCGCGTGCGATGCTCGACGGCGGCTTCTTCTACCTACCCTCCGACCGCCGTCTAGAGGGGCTGGTCATGATGCGGGGCGCACGCGAGAACATTGCGTTGCCCTCGCTCGGGCGACCACCCTTCTCGAAGGGTTGGCGGCTGGACCGGCGTGGCGAACGCGAACGAACGGCCGAGCTTGCGCAACGGCTTCAGCTCACGCCGCCCAATCTGGAGCGTGCCGTCGATCAGTTCTCGGGTGGCAACCAACAGAAAGTCCTGATCGGCAAGGCGCTGAGCCGCGAGGTGCGCCTGTTCGTCTTCGATGAGCCCACGGTCGGAGTGGATGTTGCCACGCGGGTGGCGATCTACGGATTCATCCGGGATCTTTGCGAGGCAGGCGCTGCGGTCCTGCTGATCTCATCAGAACTTCCCGAGATCTTGCACCTCAGCAACCGCGCCTACGTGATGCATCGCGGATATCTCCGCGCAGAGTTGGCGGGCGCGGAGCTCACCGAGGACAGGGTCCTCGTGCATTTCTTCGAGCGGGAGGCCGCGTGAATGGACGCCGCCGCGGAGCAGCCTCGTGCTCAGAAGCGATCGGCCTGGGTCTGGGCGCAGCATGTCTTCGTGCGCCTTGGCGTTCTGCCGTTCCTGCTGCTGATTGCGGTCGTGGTGTTCTCGTTGATGTCCGATCGGTTTCTCGGCCTGCAGAATCTGAGCAACGTAGCCCGGCAATCGACCTATCTTTCCATGGTGGCGATGGGCCAGATGCTGGCGCTGCTGACCGGCGGTTTCGACTTGTCCGTCGGCACCATCCTGGCGCTGACCTCGGTCATCGGTGCCATGGCAATGGCGACCGCGGCAGGGATGTTCCCAGATGCAATCATACTTGCGATCGCCCTCGGCATGTTGGTCGGCGTGGGGGCGGGTATCGCAATCGGCGTCGTTAACGGTATCGGGGTCGCGGTCTTCAATGTTTCGCCGTTCATGATGACGCTCGGCATGGCCTCGGTCGGGTTCGGGATATCCCTCTACTTGACCGGCGGCGTACCGGTCTATGGGATGCCTCCGGCCTTCGGCAAGGCGCTGGGCTTCGGCCATCTCATGGGCATTCCGGTGCCGATCTATGTGACGGCGGCGCTGCTGGTGATCATGTATGTGATCCTGAACTGGACTCGGATGGGCCGCTACTTCTACGCCATTGGCGGCAATCTCAAGGCTTCGGTTCTGTCAGGCATCAACACTCGCTTTTACTTGTTCATGGCCTATGTGCTGTGCGCCGGTTTGACTGCAATCTCGGGCATCATGCTTACCGCCCGCCTGGAGACCGGCGAGGCGAATATCGGCGCGACCATGCCGCTTGAATCGATCGCGGCATGCGTTATCGGCGGGGTCTCCTTGCGCGGCGGTACCGGCCGGGTCGGTAACGTCGTGCTCGGCGCGATCTTCATTAACCTCGTGCAGAACGGCATGAACCTCGCGCGCATCGAATCCTACCTGCAGATCGTCGTGATCGGCGTTCTCTTGATCTTGGCCGTGGTCGCAGATCAGCTTCGCCAACGCGTGATGGCGAAACTGCGCGACTAGGATCGAAAGGAGGGAGTTTCATGGCTCTGGCGATCAATTGCGACATGGGCGAGGGCTTCGGCCTCTACCGGATCGGCGACGATGCCGGGATCATGCCCTTCATCACCATGGCCAATGTGGCTTGCGGCTTCCATGCCTCCGACCCGTCGGTCATGCACAAGACCGTACGACTGGCCAAGCAGAACCGGGTCAAGGTGGGCGCCCATCCCTCGCTGCCGGACCTTCAGGGCTTCGGTCGGCGAGAGATGAAAATGGAGGCCAAGGAGCTGACCGACTGCCTCATCTACCAGATCGGCGCCCTCAAGGGCTTTCTCGATGCGGAAGGGATGCCTCTCAACCACATCAAGCCGCATGGCGCGCTGTACGGGATGGCGGCCCGTTCGGAGGAGGTGGCGAACGCGGTCTGCGATGCCGCAGAGCCCTTTCAGGTGCCGCTGCTCGGCATGGCGCGCACCAAGCACGAAGAAGTCTACACTAAGCGCGGGTTTCCCTTCCTCGCGGAGTTCTATGTCGATCTCGACTACGACAAGGATGGGCGCCTCATCATCACCCGCGAGCACGAGGCATGGGACCCCGAAATCGCCGCCAAGCGCACGCTTCGAGCCATCATCGAGAAGAAGGTCAAGACAGTCGACGGCAACGACATCCCCATGCGGGCAGACTGTATCTGCGTTCACTCCGACACACCGGGCGCCGTCGCCGTGGCCAAGGCGGTGCGTGAAGCCATCGCCGAGTACATGAACTAAAGAGCAAGCTCGCCCATCCATGCACACCGTACTCATCGCCAATCGCGGCGAGATCGCGTGCCGAATCATCCGCAGCTGCAAGGCGCTCGGCCTGAGTACGGTCGCCATACATTCCGAAGCCGACGCAGCGGCGCTGCATGTGGAGATGGCCGACGCCGCCTATCGGGTGGGGCCGGCGCAGGCAAAGCAGAGCTATCTGTCGATTCCGGCGATCCTCGCCGCTGCGGAAGCCTCAGGGGCTGACGCCGTCCATCCAGGCTATGGGTTTCTCGCCGAGAACAGCGCCTTCGCTCGTGCGGTGGCGGGGGCCGGGCTCACCTGGATAGGGCCCGATCCCGACAGCATCGACGATATGGGCGACAAGGAGCGGGCGCGCCTGCTGGCCAAGGCGGCCGGCCTGCCGGTTCTATCTGGAAGCGCGCGCTTCATGTCCGGAGCGCTCGACGGGCTAAATGCAGCCGCGGACGCGGTGGGGTTTCCGCTGCTGGTCAAAGCCTCGGCCGGAGGCGGCGGCATCGGCATGCGGCGGGTCGACGGCGCCGAGGATCTTGTCAAGGTCGTCGAGGCGACGCAGACCTTGGCCGAAAAATCCTTCGGCGATGGCACGGTCTATCTGGAACGGCTGGTTCCCAAGGCGCGCCACATCGAGGTCCAGGTGTTCGGCTTTGGCGACGGGCGGGCGGTGCACATGTTCGAGCGCGAATGCTCGATTCAACGCCGCTTTCAGAAAATCATCGAGGAGACGCCGGCGCCCGGACTCGATCCGCCGCGACTGGCGGAGATGGCCGAGGCGGCGGTGGCGCTCAGCAGTCAGGAGCGCTATCGGGGCGCGGGCACCGTCGAGTTCGTGGTCGATGCCCAATCAGGCGCGTTCTATTTTCTGGAAATGAACACGCGCATTCAGGTCGAGCATCCGGTGACGGAGATGACCACGGGTCTCGATCTGGTCGCGCTGCAAATTCGGTTGGCTGGCGGGGATAGCCTAAGGGAGCTGACGCAGGAGAGCATCCGGCGCTCCGGCCACGCCATTGAATGCCGGCTCTATGCCGAGAACCCCGGCATGAACTTCATGCCCTCTCCCGGGACACTGAACCGCTTCCGCCTGCCGCCGGCTGACCGGGGCTTGCGGATCGACAGCGGCGTGCGGGAGGGCGATGCGATCACCTTTCACTACGATCCGATGATCGCCAAGCTGGCGGCGCTAGGTGACAACCGCGATCTTGCCGTGCGGCGCTTGCGCGAGTCTCTGTCCGAGCTCGCGGTGGAGGGTGTGGCGACCAATGCGGGGTTTCTGGCGCGCGTGCTCGACCATCCGGCCTTCCGCGCCGGAAACACGCATACCGGATTCGTCACCGAGCACGGCGGGGCACTTTTGAAGCGATAGATCGCAAAAACGGTCAGGGACGGCAGCGATGATCTACGAAAAACCCAAATTTCTTGCCGGCGGCGATCGCTACATGCTGATCGAGTTCGGCAACGAGATGAATCTTGAGCTGAATTTCATGGCACAGGGCTTGGCGAGCGCGATCGAGCAGACCAAGGCGAAGGGGGTGATCGAGACCGCCCCATGCTTTGCGTCAATGCTCATTCACTACGATCCCGACGAGGTCACCTTCCGCGACCTCGAGAAAGAAATGACGGCGCTGATCGGCTCGCTCGGCCCTTCCGAGGATATCGAGCTGGACAGCCGGCTGTTCTACTTCCCGACCTGCTATCTCGACCCGTGGACTAAGAAGGCGGTAGAGGATTATTGCGAGAAGATCACCAAGAAGGAATGGGACCCCGCCTTCGTGGCGCGGTTGAACGGCCTGTCCGACGTTCAGCAGTTCGTGCGGGTGCATTCGGGCACCGAATATTGGGTCGCCTCGCTAGGCTTCTGGCCGGGGCTGCCCTTCATGATGGCCTTGGATCCGCGCTGCTTTCTGACCGCACCCAAATACAACCCGCCGCGCACCTGGACCCCTCAGGGCACGGTCGGAATGGGTGGGGCCTCGACCGCCATCTATCCCGTCGCGACGCCGGGCGGCTATCAAATCTTCGCCCGAATCCCGGTGCCGATCTGGGATACCGAAAAGCGTTTCCCCGAATTCGAAGCGAGCATCTGCCTCTTCCGGCCGGGCGACCGAGTCAAATTTGTGCCGGTCAGCGTGGAGGAGTTCGAGGCCGTCGAAGCACAGGTCAAGGACGGCACCTATGTCTACAACGTGGTCGAATACCAGAAATTCTCGGTCCGCAACTACAAGAAATGGGTTCAATCGCTCGACCGTAACAAGCGGTTCTAGGGAGGCGCCGATCATGTTCGAAGTGGTTCAACCCGGCCTCGAAACCTCAATTCAGGATTATCCCGGCCGCATCGGATTTTGGAATCAGGGCTTCCCGCCATCCGGTCCCATGGATAGCTGGTCATTCCGGTTGGCGAATCTCCTGGTCGGCAACGAGCCGGGGGCTGCAGGCCTCGAATGTCAATATATGGGGCCGACATTGAAGTTTCAGCGCGCCGGCGTGATTGCCATCACCGGCGCTGACATGCAGCCAAAGCTCGACGGTCAGCTGATCGCGATGTGGGAGAGCGTAGCGGTCAAGGCGGGGCAGACGCTGGCGCTTGGGCCCGCCAAGCTCGGCACGCGCGCCTACATCGCCTTCGCAGGCGGAATCAACACGCCGGAGTGGCTGGGCTCGCGCTCGACCTTCCACAAAGCCGGAGTCGGCGGCATGGAAGGACGTGCCCTGAAACCAAAGCAGATTGTTCCAGTCACATCGGCCAAGGGTACGACGGGGCGCAAGGTCAAGCCCGAGGCGCGCCCGACCTTCGCCACGGACAAACGCTGGACGATCGAGGTGGTGCCGGGTCCCAACGACGATTGGATCGACAAAGCGGGGCATGAGCGGTTCCTCTCGACCGACTGGAAGCTGTCGGCCAAGAGCGATCGTACCGGATTCCGACTGGACGGCCCGCAATGGACCTTCACCGAAAAGGCCACGAACAAGGCGCCCGAGCACGGGGCGGAACCGTCCAACATCATCGATCAGGGTTATCCCCTGGGCGCCATCAATCTGGCCGGTCAGACCCCGATTATCCTGGTCAATGACGGGCCGAGCATGGGTGGGTTCATCTGCCCCTACACGGTGCCGTCGGCGGCCTTCTGGAAGCTGGGGCAGTCCAAACCGGGCGAGGTCTACCGTTTTCAGTCAATCAGCGTGGATAAGGCGCAGGAGCTGCGCAAGCGGCTCAATGCCCTCTGCAGCGCGTCGAGCATCGTTTAGGTCGGGAGAAATCACATGGCCGAAAAGATCGAAACGATGGTGCCGGGGAATGTCTGGAAGGTGATGGTGAAGCCGGGCGACAAGGTCGCTTCCGGCGACGTGCTGTTCATCCTCGAGGTCATGAAGACGGAGGTGCCGCATACGGCCGACGCCGGTGGGACGGTCACGGCGGTCCATATTGTCGAGGGCCAGGAAGGGGTCGATGCCGGTACGGTCGCGGTCGAGATCGGCTAGGGTTGCCCAGATTTTTGCACACCGTTGAGTGCGGCCAGCGCGTCGATCAGCCGCGCCAGGTAGCGCTCCCCGTAGCCGGCAATGGCTGCCAGCGCGTAGGTCTGGTGCACCGCCTCGGCAATGAAGGCGGCGGTCGGCGCCGCCTCGGCCATGTGGGTGTAGTAGCGCAGGTCCTTGGTCGCGGTAGCGATCGCGAACTTGGCGGCGCTATCGTCGCCCTCCAGGAGATATGTGGCGAGGCGGCGCAACATGACGCTGTCCGCGCCACCCGATTGGCAGACCTGGACTAGAGCCTTCAGATCCACTCCACCTTTCATGGCGGAAATGAAGCCCTCGGCCACGGCCGCGGCATTGGCGAGCGCCAGGAAGTTGGCGATCAGCTTCAGCTTATGCGCAGCACCAATCGGGCCGGCGTGAACCACCACCTCGGCGAAGCAGTCAAGAACCGGACGTAGCTCGGCCAGAGTATCGCGATCGCCTCCCGTAATGACCGCGAGGCGACCTTCCTCCGCCTCCTTAGGCGTTCGCACGAGGGGAGCATCGACGAAACGCCCGCCACGCGCCTCGACGAGAGCCCCCATGCGCAGGGTCGAGCTCGGCTCCGCAGTGCTGCAATCCGCAACGATGGTCCCCGGGTTGAGGCCCTCCAAGACCCCGCCGCGGTGGCGCAGGACGTCCTCGACCTCCGGCGACCCGGTCACGCATATAAAGACGATATCCGAACCGCGTGCTAGCTCGGCTGAATTCGGTGCTTCTCTCGCACCCCGTGAAACCAAGTCATCCACCGGCTTCCGGTTGCGATGAGCGACGACGGCAAGAGAATAGCCCTTGGTGACTATGTTTTTGGCGATACCGTGACCCATCAAACCAAGCCCGATCATGCCGATCCGTGGTTTGCTCGCCATTTCTCAGCTCCAGTCAAGGTGATGGGACATACCCAGCATTATGCTTGTAGTGAGAGCTGGTCAACAGGGGCCCTCTAGAGGCGTCCAACCTACTCGATGGCTGTTTGGTACAAGTGGTATCGAGCCCCCGCTACCGACATTGTCGAATGGCTTCCCGAGGCGGCTTTACTGCTGGTGACCGTTGGATTCGCGCCCGGTTCGCCATGAAAAACGACTGCGCCCGTGCCGCACCTCGGACCTAGTCATGTTCGCGGACAAGGCCGACGCGGGTCTGACGCGCCTTTGCCGCCTTCCAGGTCTCGTCATCGATGATCCGCAACGCTTGAATTGCGCGCACGATCCGGGCGGTAGCTCAAGGACCAATACAGGTCCCGGCGCGCGGTCACCTCCGATCGATGCCCTGCCTTTCGGTCAGTTGCGTGCGTGGCGACCAGTGGGCATCCTGTTCGAACATGCGATTTTGCCCGATTTAGCCGGCTCCTGCTCCATGCGCCAAATCGACCGAAACCCACCGCATCCGGACGCCTACGAGGTGGGCAAGCCTTTGCTATTCACCCATGCGGTTCGAATGGCTCACGCGTTGGCTGGAGTGCTTGTCATTGGCATCGGGTGGTTGGCCTTCACAGCGCCTCCGTCCATGGCGGCGGAGGTGGCCCGAATTCTGCTCGTCGGTTCCGCCCACAACATTCCCGCCGAGGATATCGTCCATCACCGCATCACCGCGGCTTTCCAAACTGATCCTGGAGCGAACTCCGGCCGAGCAGAGATATTCACCGAGTTTCTCGACTTTATCCGGTTTCCCGGATCCGACCACAAAGCCCGAGCACTGACCTATCTGCGCGACAAATATGCGGAAATTCCAATAAACCTAGTCTTCGCACTCGGCCCGCCGGCGCTCGAGTTCCTTCTCGAACACAGGACGACGATAGCGGGAGAGGCCCCGCTCGTATTCACCCTTGTCGGAGAGGAAACGTTACGCGCTCGAGAACTGCTTTTTGGGATCACGGGTGTCGTGAGTCGCTTTGATGCGCAGGCGACAGTGGATCTCGCCTTGACGCTGCAACCGCGAGCTTCCCAATTGGTCGTCATTACGGGGAGCGCCGCTTTCGACAAGAACTGGGAGACCGTGGCTCGTCGGCAGCTCGGCCGCTTTGAGACAAGGCTGACGATTCGGTATCTTTCCGGCTTGCCGATACCAGAGCTCCTTGCCGAACTGAAGAATCTTGGTCCGGAAACCATTGTGCTTTACCTCTCCTACTTCGCGGACAGGGATGGCCGTCAATATACGCCAAGAGACATAGCGCACTCGATCGCCGCCACTGCCAACGCACCTGTCTACAGCGTCTACAGCAGCTTTTTGGGGCAGGGTATCGTCGGCGGTGTCATGGAGACCTTCGAGGAAATGGGCGCTGCGGCTGCGCGCATCGGGTTGCGGATTCTCGCAGGCGAGAAGCCGGAGCAGATCGGGCTGACTGAGACCGACGCCAATGCCGTCCTCGACTGGCGCCAGTTGCAGCGCTGGAACTTGAACGAATCGCGATTGCCTTCTTCAGCGGAAATACGCTTCAAGGACGCTTCGCTTTGGGACCGATATAAAGTTCAAGTCGTACTGGCTTGCGGGCTCATTCTACTGCAGTCTGCGTTGATCGGCGCATTGCTGGTTCAGGCGCGACGGCGGCGTTTCGCGGAGCAGGACGCAGATCAGCAGCGCCAGAATCTTATGCATCTGACGCGCGTCAGCACTCTCGGCGAGCTCTCCGGGGCGATTGCCCACGAGTTGAATCAACCCTTGGCGGCGATACTGAGCAATGCGCAGGCGGCCCAGCTCATGCTGGAGCGGACGCCCATCGATCTAGGCGAGATCCGCAGCATTCTTGAGGACATCGTCCATGACGACAATCGCGCCGGCAACGTCATCCGACAACTGCGTGGCTTGATAAAGAAGAGGGCAACAAAGTTCGAGACATTCGATTTGAATATTGCCGTTAACGACGTGCTCAATCTGGCGCACAGCGACCTGGTTGAACGGAGTGTTGTGGTGACGACAGAACTGGCGAAGGATCTGCCCGTCGTTCACGGCGATAAGGTTCAGCTCAAGCAGGTCCTCTTGAACCTGGTGATCAATGCCAGCGACGCGATGACCGCTGTCAAGCCGTCGGCCCGAAGCTTGATCGTTTCAACGGGACGTGCGGAAAATGACGCCGTGCGCGTTTCAATCTGTGACCGTGGCGTCGGCATACCTTCGTCGCTCATGTCGCGCGTGTTCGAACCCTTCTTCACGACCAAAGAGCACGGGTTGGGTCTTGGGCTCTCTATCTGCCGTACGATCGTCTCCGCACATAACGGCCGACTTGAAGCAAGCAACAATGCGGAAGGAGGCGCCACCTTCAACGTGATGCTTCCTGCTTTGAAAGGAGGCCGTGCGTGACCCGGGGCTCCGAAACCATATTCCTGGTCGACGATGACGCGGCGGTTCTGAAGGCTCTGACGCGCCTTCTGAACGCAGCCGGATTCCAAACACGAGCCTTCCCTTCCGCATGCGAGTTCCTTGCGCAGCATGATCCTGAGTGTCCGGGGTGCGTTGTCGTGGACTTGGCTATGCCCGATATGTCGGGGTTGGAACTGCAGCAGGCGTTGCAGCGGTCCGGTCACGATCGACCGATCATCTTTCTTACCGGGCGAGGCGACGTTCCGACCAGCGTGCACGCAATGAAGCAGGGCGCGCTGGATTTCCTGACCAAGCCTGTCGATGGGAAAGATCTGATTGCCGCCGTTGCCGCCGCCATTGAAAGAGACAGTCTCATTCGCCGCGAACGGGCCGCGATTCGCTCGATCGAGGCGCGCCTTGCCACCCTGACGCCGCGTGAGAGTGAAGTCCTGTCCCGCGTCGTCGCCGGCCGGTTGAATAAACAGATCGCCGCCGACCTGGGCACCGCTGAGAAAACCGTCAAAGTGCACCGGGCGCGGGTCATGGCGAAGATGGGCGTGCGGACGGTTGCGGATCTGGTAAGAATTACGCACCACGCCGGGGTGACGGGGAAGGCGCGCTAGGCTGGCGCTCTTGGATATGTCTGCGCTTGTGCCGGCGTTTCCTCACGGCCCCCTCGCCGTCCAAGGCTAAGGGACCAAGGTCCCATATCGCGGCGGCCGTCCTTCTGATATCGATTTCGAATGTCGGCGGGACTCCGCGTCGCTGTCGTCGATGACGATCCGTCTGTTCGGAAGGCGTTGCGACGCCTGCTTCATGCCCTTGCGCTCGAAGTGGATGCCTACACCACCGGCCAGGAGTTCCTCGATTCCTTGCAGCTTCACCGCCCCGACTGCCTGGTCCTGGACCTTCATATGCCTGGGATGTCGGGATTGGACGTGATGCGTCTCGTCAACGAGAAGAAGCCAAAGCTCCCAGTGATCGTTATTACGGGCCATGACGAGCCCGATACGAGATTGAAGTGCATGTCCGCCGGAGCGGCGGCCTATCTCCCCAAACCGGTTGATGACTGGGTCCTGTTGGAGGCCATTACCAGGTCGGTCGGGAGCAGGTAGAGCGCCGGTCGCACTTGTCGCAAGAAAATGCCTATGGACCGTGAGCTTGAAACTATCCGTCCTCTAAGGCTTTGGTCCAATTGGCGGTTAGGTACCACGGTGACACTCTCATGGCCAACCTCTGCGTGAATGGCTGCACGGCCGCACATGGCCACGGCAGATGGATCGGCATGGTCATATGAGTCCGTTCGTTGGCTTGGCGCTTCGAAACGACCACGACTCCAGGCTGAGACCCTGAAAGATCCATTTTCAAGGGTGGGATTCCCTTCATCGGAAAGAGGAGAAGCTGACATGCTACGAACAGGAATGGTAAGGGGCGGGCTGTTTGCAGCTTGCCTCATGGCGGTCGGCGTCGGGATGCAGATACTGGCGGCCGGCGCAGCCCAGGCCCAGGATGGGAAGCCGAACATCCTCGTCATCTGGGGCGACGACATCGGCACCTGGAACATCAGCCGCAACAATCGAGGCATGATGGGCTACCAGACGCCCAACATCGATCGCATCGCCAATGAAGGCTTGGCCTTCACCGACTATTACGCCCAGCAAAGCTGCACGGCCGGGCGCGCGGCTTTCATTGGCGGCAATGTCCCGGTTCGAACCGGCATGACCAAGGTCGGCCTGCCCGGAGCGGCACAAGGCTGGCAGATGACCGACGTCACCATGGCCACGGTGTTGAAGAGCCAGGGCTACGCCACCGGCCAGTTCGGCAAGAACCACCAAGGCGATCGTGACGAGCACCTTCCGACCATGCACGGCTTCGACGAGTTTCTCGGCAATCTGTACCACCTCAACGCCGAGGAGGAGCCCGAGAACCGCGACTATCCGAAGGACCTCGTTCTGGCCAACGGCAAGAAGTTCGTCGACCAGTTCGGTCCCCGCGGCGTGCTCCATGCCTGGGCCAACGGCGACGGTACTCAGAAGGTCGAGGATACGGGTCCGCTGACCAGGAAGCGAATGGAGACGATCGACGACGAGACCGTGGCCGCAGCCAAAGAATTCATCACCCGTCAGCATAACGCAGGCAAGCCGTTCTTCGTGTGGTGGAACGGCACGCGCATGCATTTCCGCACGCATGTCAAGGAGGAGCATACGGGCGTCTCCGGCCCCAGCGGCGACGAATATCATGATGGCATGGTCGAGCATGATATGCATGTGGGTGAGCTGCTGAAACTGCTCGACGACCTCGGCATCGCCGACAACACGGTCGTCATGTACTCGACCGACAACGGGCCGCATTACAACACCTGGCCCGATGCCGGCACGACGCCGTTCCGCAGCGAGAAAAACTCCAACTGGGAAGGCGCTTATCGTGTTCCCGCCTTCGTGCGCTGGCCGGGCCGGTTTCCTGCCGACAAGACTCTGAACGGCATCGTCGCACACGAGGACTGGCTGCCGACCTTCGCCGCCATTGCGGGAGCGCCGGAGATCACGCAGCAGCTCCGTAGTGGTATCGATCTCAATGGACGCCACTATCGCAACTACATCGACGGCTACAACCTGCTTGACTATCTTGAAGGCAAGACTGAAGGGTCTCCCCGTCACGAGTTCTGGTATGTGAACGACGACGGCCAGATCGTCGCCGCGCGATATGACGATTGGAAAGTTGTGTTCCTGGAGAACCGTGGCCAGGCCTTTGGTGTCTGGCGCGAACCTTTCACCGAACTGCGCGTGCCGTTGCTGTTCAACCTGAGGCGCGATCCGTTCGAGCGAGCGCAGCACAATGCGAACACATATAATGATTGGTTCCTGGATCGCGCCTTCGTGCTCGTCCCGATCCAGGCGCTCGCCGCGAAATTCCTGATAACGATGAAGGACTATCCGCCGAGCCAGGCCCCGGGCTCGTTCAACCTCAGCGCAGTTGAGAAACGACTGAAGGCCGGCATGGGCAACTGATATACGCCTGCCACAAGCTCGAGCGGACCGGGGATGCCTGGAAGAGTCCCCGGGTCTGCTTGGGCGTATGGTGCTGCCTACCGACACAGAAGAGGGCGATAGAATGCGTATCCCGAACTTGGTCGCCGCTGTAGCAGCGGTCGTGGCGCTGACCGCGAGCGCAGCACTGGCCGATCCGCTGCCGTCCTGGAAGCAGACTGAAACAAAAACTGCAATCGTCGCCTTTGTCGAAGGTGTCACGCAACCAGACGGCACCGACTATGTCGATCCCGCGCGGCGGATCGCCGTGTTTGACAATGACGGGACGCTGTGGGCCGAACAGCCGGCCTATTTTCAACTGCTGTTCGCCGTCGACCGGGTCGCCGCGATGGCGAAAGAAGACCCCGGTATCGCCAAGACGCCGGCCTTGAAGGCCGCGGCGGCTCAGGACTTTCCGGCCTTGCTCGAAACCGGCATGGAGGGGCTCTTGGAGGTGGTGGCGGCCGCGCATTCCGGGATGGATGTCGCCGGATTTCGGAAACAGGTTGCACTTTGGCTTGAAGAAGCACGCCACGCCAAGACCGGCATGCGCTATGACGAGATGGTCTATCAGCCGATGCTGGAGCTGCTCAGCTATCTGCGCGACAAGGATTTCAAGACCTATATCGTCTCCGGGGGCGGTGTCCACTTCATGCGTGTCTTCGCCGAAGAAACCTACGGCATTCCGCCCGAGCAGGTGATCGGGACCACGGGCGAGACGTCCTACCAGATCGTCGCCGGCCAACCGACGATCATGAAAGAGCCGGGCATCGCCTTCCTCGACGACAAGGAGGGCAAGCCGATCGCCATAGACCGCGCGATCGGCCGCCGCCCGACCTTTGCCGCCGGCAACTCCGACGGTGATCTGCAGATGCTGCAGTGGACCACCGCCGGAGACGGTCCGCGTTTCGCACTCCTTGTCCATCACACCGACGCCGAACGTGAGTGGGCCTACGACCGCACTTCCCATATAGGCAAGCTCGACAAGGCTCTGGATGAGGCCAACGCCAAGGGGTGGACGGTGGTCGACATGAAGACGGATTGGAAGGTCGTCTTTCCGTCCGAGCCCTGATTCTTGTCGCAGATTGGGAGATCAGTGCTCCATCGGCTAAGGCTTGATGCCTGTGCTAGAGAAGAATCAGGCGTTTCGCTATATGAATCAGCTCCTTGAGGGGCAACTGCGTGGCGCCGGCCACGATCAGCGGCAGCAACGCCGCAATCGATACCGGCAACAGTGCGGAATGGCTGATCAGGAGCGGCGAGAGTTTTCGTGATGCCTCGAACTGCTTGGAGCGGTCCACCATTGCCGAATCATGAGGCGCCACTGCACGGTTGATCCGCAAGATGCGAGTCGCGCCCCTTCAACGCCTTCGTCACCGCCTCGGCGACGGCCGTCAGGAGTCGGGCTCCAGTTTCGGTCCACGAGCAAAATGACCAAGCTGAGCGCGCAACTGTTCCTCGACCTGGCGTTCCACCAGGACGAAGAGGCCAACAGCAATGAAGAACCTTGCCCAGACACCGGGATCGAGACGATAGGGTTTGCCGGCGGACGGTCCAAAGGCATTCCCTGTGACAAGGCTCAGCAGCAGCGGCACGCCCCACGTCAACCCAACGAAAATGACGGCTCTTGAACCCAAACGCAGGGCGGTCTCGTGCCCAGGCCAAGGCGCCTTTGCAACTCATAGAAAGGACCGCCGTGGGCCAGCAGGAATTCGCTGATCCTGGCGTCATGTGACGTTGTTGTGGCCATCATGGGATCACGCCCGAGATCGCCAGGGACCGCGTCAGGTTTGGCCTGAGGCAGAAGCAGCAGCCCACGGATTCAAAGCTCGTCCAACGATTATTCAGCAACTTTATTGAGCGATATCTGGTCACGGATGAATTGAATTTCCGATCCGCGACGCTGCAGCTTCACTTTGACGAGGTGTCCGGCACGGTCGTACCAAAGATCCCGCGTCTCGCTGCCGCGCATCGCGTAACGGTCAACGTCAAGGACTCGACCCGCTACGGCGAGCCTCTCGCGGCCGACATACTGGAACGACACCTCCAGGGTCTTGTCCTCAGTGACAGAGAAAAAAGAACGGTGCCTAAGAGTGTCTATATTCCAAAGAGCGAATACGTGCCTCGACTTATCGAAACGATCAACGCGATCGTTGACGGTGCGAACATAGCCCTCGCCATCCGGACGAACGTTTACCTTTAGAAATGTGCCATTGTTATTGGTGCTGCCATTCATTCCCACCAGCCGCCCATCCTCCCATAGCTGCCGTCCGCGGAACGCAAACTTGTAGACAGGAATAGCGGCAAGGCGCACTTCGATGTCGGTTCTCTCGTCGATCTCGATGCGACTGCCATCGGCCTTTATGGCGATATAGTGCCGCCCGATCGGATTGTCGTTGCGCATCACCGTGAATGTGTATTCACCCACCTCGCCGGCCAACGTCGTCAGCGGAGTGGCCGCCAGCACCGCGACGAAAGCGAGGATGGTGCGCACCCAGCTCAATCCCAACCTCTCAGGCATGTCACACCGGATCCTTCTGAGTTGGTGGCGCCAAACGCAGTCACCTCGCGAGATCTGGTTGCTGGAGGTGGGTAATGGGTGTGAGAACACGATAGGACAGGCGGAGCAGACCACGGCAGTATCGGACGAATCGAGCGGATCTGCAACTGGACCTTGGTCCAATGCAGCCCGCGTCGCGTCCGAGGGGCGATGTGGTCCGAGTGGGCACGCGAATCAGGCGTCCAGCCGTCGCTTCGGTCGGGAGACCGTGGACCAAGGTCCATCTCGACGGTCGCGTGATTCGGCCGTACTGATGTAAGCGTGGATCGCGGCAACCGACGCACGGCTCATGTCGAACCGGCCCGATTCAACAGAGGCCATGTATCCCGGTCCGTCCCTCAACCCCCTCGAGACCGGGTCCGTGGGCGGCCGGCCTCCACCCAAGGCCGGCCGCATTTTTCAGGTCCGCCGACCTCGCCGAAATCGCGATGCATGGGATTCAATCTCAGACGGTCCATATCATCGCACAAGTTGACACAGGCAGCGGAGA
>DASPGI010000175.1:0-6495 GCA_035620695.1 Alphaproteobacteria bacterium | reverse complement strand
GCCGCTGTGATGCGTTCATTCCGACAAACGTAGACTTGGGAGCTACGGCCAAGCATTTCAGAGAGATTATCGAGCAGATTGAAGCTGAAGCTGATCGTCGTTCTGTAGAGTAGACGAGGCGCACCGTCATGGTGATCAGATTCAACTGATTGCGGGCGATCATGGAATCGTCGAGAAACGCAATGATGTCAGGAAGGGAGACACTGCCGAGGCGTTCGTAATCGCCAAGCTCCTAAACTTGGGGTTCGACGCTCATGACGCGAGACTCGACCTATCATACGACGTGAACGCGCCGCCCACCACTACCGCCGCGACCTTCTCCACCTCCACCCCAAGCGGGCGGTCGGTATCGAGCGGCGGGGCCACGGTTCGGATCAACGCGTCAGCGGCCTCCGCCGCGCGACCCATGCGGGCGGGGCGGCGCAGATCGATCGCCTGTGCGGCTTCCAGCATCTCGATCGCCAGCAGCGGACGCATGCGTTCCACGATGTCGGCGAGCTTCCGCGCGGCAAGCGGCGCGTTCGAGGAATCGTCCTCCACGCCCTCGGCGCCCATGCGCGGATCGATCGAAGCCGGCTGCGCCAGAAGGCGGATCTCCGCCATCAGCGCCTGTCCGGTCTTGGCCAAGGGCGCGAAGCCGGAGCTGGCGCCGTCCTTGGCGATCAGATTGGCCGGCAGTCCCGTCAGCGGCTCGGAAAGCAGCCGCTGCGCGCGCGCCGCCGACAGCGCTCCGGTCTGGGCCAACGCCAGCGCCAATGTGTCGAGGGCCAATGCCAGCGTGGTGGTGTGGAAATTGCCGGTCGAGACAATGGCTTCGTCCTCGATCAGCACCAAGGGATTGTCGTCCGCTCCGTTGATCTCGGGGTCGAGCGCGCTCCTAGCGAATGCGAGCGCCGACTTGAGCGCGCCATGCACCTGGCTGACGCAGCGCAAGCTGAGCGGGTCTTGCAGACGTCGCGCCTGTCCTGGCTCCGTAAGCAGACTGCCGTCCAACATCGCCAACAACTCGGCCGCGGCCTCGGCTTGACCGGGGGCAGGGCGGGCGGCCTGCACGCGCGGATCGAGCGACGACAGATTCGCACGGAAGCCCTCGAAGGTCAGCGCGGCGGCGACCTGGGCCATATGCGCGATGTCGCGCGCATCCACCAGCGCCAGCACCGCCCGTCCAACGGTCGCCGCGTTGGTGTTGCAAATGGCCAGCCCGTCCTTGGGTCCGAGCGTGAGCGGCGCCAACCCGGCCTGCGCCAGCGCTTTCGCGGCGGGATGCAATACGCCCGCATGCTCGGCCTGTCCTTCGCCGATAAGAGCAAGCCCGACATGGGCCATCTGGCAGAGATCGGCAGCACCGATCGAGCCGATCGAGGGAACCTCCGGATGGACGCCGGTATTGAGCATCGCAACCAGAAGCTCGGCGACGGCAGGCTGCGCCCCCGAGCCGCCCAGCGCCATCTGGTTGGCACGCACCAATATGAGCGCCCGCACCGCCTCCTCCGGCAGGCGCGGGCCGACCGCATTGGCCCGACCAAGAATCGTAAGTCGAGAAAACTCTGCTGCGTCGTCGGCTGAAAGCTGATGGCCAACCCGGGCGCCAAGCCCGGTGGTGAGGCCGTAGACCGGCCAATTCTCAGCGATGGCGCGCTCTACCACGGCGCGCGAGCGGCGCATGCGCCCGAGCGCCTCCGGCGCCAGCGCAACCGAACGGCGGCCGCGCGCCACCTCGGCGACCAGTTCGGGCGTCAGCCCGTGCCCGGTGAGGATCAGGTTTCTGGCGGCCTCGGCACTCATTTCGCTTTCCATGAGGGGTCTTTTCGAAATCGACTCTATTCCGTGCTTCCGCCCCTCACCCTGCCTCGCTTCGCTCGGCTTCCCTCTCCCCACTACCGTGGGGCGAGGGGCTCTTCACCTCGCCCGCCCACCGGGCGGGAGAGGTCGGCGAGCGGCAGCGAGCCGGGTGAGGGTGGGGCGGCACAACCCTCTCCCGTTCGGTTTCCCAGATGCGGATGCGGCAGCGGCTCATCCACGCAATAGTCGGTCGCCCTCGATATACAGAACGGCGCCAAGACTGTATAGCAATCGACCCTGAGGCACGCGGGTTTCGGCACTTGGATGGCCGGTAGATGACGCGGGACACGGGACGGAGGCGCGAGCGGCGCGCGCGCGGCGGCATCAAGCAGGTGCCCTGGCGGCGCTACCGCAACCCGTATCGGCCGATCGAGATCTTCAGCGCCGATCAGATCGAGGCCATCCACGATTCCTCGCTCAAGGTGCTCGAGGAGATCGGGATGGATTTCCTCGACGAGGAATCCCTCGCCATTCTCAAAGCCGCCGGCGCGGAGATCCAGCCCGGCACGCAGCGTGTACGCTTCCCGCGCGGGCTCGTGCTGGAAAACATCGCCAAGGCGCCCCCCGAATTCACGCTGCACGCCCGCAACCCGGAGCGCAGCCTGACCGTCGGCGGTACGCATGTAAATTTCGGCTCGGTGGCGAGCGCACCCAATGTCTCTGATCTGGACCGCGGTCGTCGGCCTGGCAATTTCGAGGATTATTGCAATCTGGTGCGGCTTTGCCAGTGCCTCAATATCGTCCAGTTCATCTCCGGCTATCCGGTCGAGCCGGCCGACTTGCCGCCGGCCACGAGGCATCTCGACGCGCATTACGCCGCGATCACGCTGAGCGACAAGCTCTGGCATCCCTATTCGCTGGGCCGGCAGCGCATCGGCGACGCCATCGAAATGATCTGCATCGCGCGCGGCATCGACCGCGACGAGCTGAAGCGCACGCCCAGCCTGTTCTCCATCGTCAACAGCTCCTCACCCTTGCGTCTGGACGGCCCGATGCTGCAAGGGCTGATGGAGATGGCCAGGGCGGGGCAGACAGTGGTGCTGACGCCCTTCACGCTCTCGGGCGCGATGTCGCCCGCCACCATCGCCGGCGCGCTGGTGCTGCAGAATGCCGAAGCGCTGGCGGGTCTCGCCTTCATTCAGATCGTGGCTCCAGGCGCCCCTTGCATGTATGGCGGCTTCACCTCGAACGTGGACATGAAGACCGGAGCGCCGGCCTTCGGCACGCCCGAATATGTCCGCGCGGCGCTGGCGGGAGGACAACTCGCACGACGCTACCGGATTCCCTACCGCTCCTCCAATGCCTGCGCGGCCAATGCCGTCGATGCGCAGGCGGCCTATGAATCCGAGATGTCGATCTGGGGTGCGGTCATGGGCCACTGCAATTGGATGCTGCACGGCGCCGGCTGGATGGAGGGCGGGCTCGTCGCCTCCTTTGAGAAGATGATCCTCGATGCCGAACTTCTGCAGATGATGGGCGAGTTCCTTCAGCCGCTCGTCGTCGACGAGGACAGCCTGGCGTTGGACGCCATCCGCGAGGTCGGACCGGGCGGGCATTTCTTCGGCGCGGCCCATACGCTTGCGCGCTACGAAAGCGCCTTCTATGCACCGATGCTTTCCGATTGGCGGAACTTCGAGACCTGGCGGGAAGCGGGAGCGCTTACCGCCGACAGACGGGCGAATCTCATCTGGAAGCAGCTCCTGACCGAGTTCGAAGCACCGCCGCTCGAGCCCGCCATCGATGAGGCGCTGAAGGAGTTCGTCGAACGGCGCAAGCGCGAAGGCGGCGCTCTCGCGGCTTAGGTCGTGAATTCATAGATCCGGCGTGTTTCCCGTCGGTTCAAAAGGGCGGGACCCGGCTTTCCACAAAAGCCGCTTGCGTCGGCGAAGTGGCGAATTCAACATGGCCTCAAGACCGGCCTCACAGGCTTTGTAGCATTGCAGGTCGAAGAGGATTGACCACATGGCGCAGGACCATCCGCACGATCACGAACACCTGGTGGGGCAGGTGCCTTCGGACCCGGCGCTGCGAATCAAGGCGCTCGAAAGCGTCCTTCTCGAACTGGGCCTAGTCGATCCGGCAACCATCGACGCGTGGATCGAAACCTATGAGACACGTATCGGTCCTCATAACGGCGCGAAGGTCGTCGCGCGAGCGTGGGTCGATCCTGCATATAGGCAACGGCTGCTTGCCGATGGGTCGGCGGCCATTGCGGAAATGGATCTCCTAGGAGTACAGGGCCAGCACATGGTCGTGGTGGAGAATACGCCGTCAGTGCACAATCTCGTGGTTTGCACCTTGTGTTCCTGCTACCCGTGGCCGCTGCTTGGACTGCCGCCACGCTGGTATAAATCGGCGCCCTATCGGTCCCGCGCCGTCATGGACCCGCGGAGTGTCCTGCGAGAATTTGGCGTTGAACTCAGTCCAGACGTGGAGATTCGCGTTTGGGACAGCACCGCGGAGATTCGCTATCTGGTTCTGCCGGAGCGCCCACCGGGGACTGAGAAGATGAGCGAGGGCGATCTTGCCTCCCTCGTTACCCGCGACGCCATGATCGGCACCGCCCGGGTCGGTCCCCCTTCCACGAGAACTCCATGAACGGCATTCACGATATGGGTGGCATGCACGGTTTTGGGCCAATCGCGCCCGAGCCTGGTGAGGCAGTTTTCCACGAGACCTGGGAACGCCGCATGTTCGGCCTCCGCCGGGCCATGACTTCACCCCCTGGCTTTTCGATCGACCGGTTCCGCTTCCTTCGGGAAACAATGCCGCCGGCTATCTATCTGACGTGGAGCTACTACGAGCACTGGTATTTCGCGACCGCGCTGTCGCTATTGCAGGCCGGCATGATCACGATCGACGAGTTGCGCACAGGCCGTGCGGCGGCTGGCCGCCCGAAGCGCAACGACGCCATGCGCCCTGCGGATGTGGATCACGCGATGAGAGCGGGTGGAAAGTTCGCGCGGGCGGTCAATACCCCACCCCGCTTTTCGCTCGGCCAAGCTGTGGCGGCGCGCAACCTCAATCCGACAGGGCATACGAGACTGCCCCGCTACGCCCGCGGGAAGCGAGGCCTAATTCACCACTGGCATGGCGGCCATGTTTTCCCGGATTCGAGCGCGCGTGGCGGCGGCGAATGTCCCCAGCACCTCTACACTGTCATGTTCTCTGCGCGCGAGCTTTGGGGCGGCGACGCGGCGCCGAACGACAAGGTCTACCTTGACCTTTGGGAGAGCTATCTTGACCCAACCTGAGCCGCCTCAGTTCGACGAACCTTGGCAAGCCGAGGCGCTGGCTCTCTCCATGGCGCTGGTGCAAGCCGGTCACTTCTCATCCGCCGAATGGGCATCGAGCCTGGGCTCCGCGATCAAGCGGGCCCATGCGGCCGGCGATCGAGATGACGGATCGAGCTACTACAGCCATGTGCTGGACGCGCTGGAGCGGCTGGTGCTGGAGAAATCGATGGTGACGCGGGACGCTCTGGCTGTCCGCAAGGAAGCCTGGCGTGCGGCATATGCCAGAACGCCGCACGGACAGCCCATCCTACTCGACTAACAGACAATTGACGCATTGTCGGAACCCGGCTGTGGCCGATCTTGGCCTTGGATCAGGCCGCTCTTGTCTCGCCGGTGCGGCCGAAGAACGGGTGCGCCGCCGGTTCCTTGGGAACGAGGAGGAAGCGCCGCACCACTTCCCAATAGCTCGGAAATCGGTAACCGGCGTTGGCCGCCAGGAACTCGGCACGCCGCTCGCGATAAAGCCGCGGAAGCTTGTACCAGGCCACACCCGGTTTTGCGTGATGTACGGCGTGCAGGTTGTTGTTGAGGTAAAGCAGGCTCACCACGGGCCCAGCTTCGACGATGGCTGTGCGCTCGCCGAGCTTGGGCACCGCACGATGTTCGAGATACGAGCGCAGAACCGTCAGCGACAGCCCCGGATAGGCATAGAGCAGCACATACTCCAGCACCGGGATATCGCAAACGCCGACGGCCCACCACAACACCAAGGCTGCGCCGGAAATATGAATGGCCCAGGCCGACAGATGCGAATAGTCGCCCACCACCAGTCGCCTAAGCTCCCTGGCGTAAAGGCGTCCAACAAAGTAGGGGGGGCCTAGAATCATGCGCCCTGCGACAGTACCGAGGGCCCGTCGCAACGCGCGCGTACCTGGTCCCATCCGCGCCCAGGCCGCCGGCATGACATAGTTGCTCTCAGGATCGTTGATCGGGCAGGTGAGGTTCTCGTCCCGGTGATGGATCAGGTGACTTTCGCGATAGACGCGGAACGGCAGCCATAGCCAGAGGGAGAGAAATATGAAGGCTTCATTCACCCAGGCGAAGCGGGTGGGATGCCCGTGTACAACCTCATGCTGCAGGGATCCGTGCAGACAGACGAGATACCCGCCCAGCGGCAGCACCGCCCACCAAGGCATTGCAGTATGGTGCCAAGTCAGCAGCCCAAACGCCGTATACAGCAGGATGGCCAACCCGACCGTGGGCCATTCGACGGGGGCGCCCTGACCACGCCCGGCCGTCATCGCATCTGTCGTCATCGTCCGAAACGTCCTGCCTCCGCAGCCGGCCCCCACCGGCCGAGAAAGAATCTAAGGCTTAAGGCGCGTTCCAAGCAATGAGAGAATGCGCCGAATCTGTT
>DASPGI010000174.1:0-9046 GCA_035620695.1 Alphaproteobacteria bacterium | reverse complement strand
CAGGAAGGACTCGGCGTCGTCGAACACGAAAACGCCAACCGGAGACGTCGCTCTGACCGTCGCCGTATGCGGCCGGTTCAGCAGGACCGACATCTCGCCGAACACCGAGCCCGCCTCGTCGATCACCGCGACTTGCGTGTCACCCCTCAGCACCTCGACGCTGCCCTCGGCTAGAACGTAAAGCCGTCCCGAAGTCTCTCCCTCCGACAGGAGAATCGTACCCGAGTCAAACTGCCGGCGCGGGACACCCGCGCATATGTCGAGGATTGACGCCATTCGCCCCCGATCTTTCCGCTACCGCAGGCAACTTAAGCCGCGTGGCGGTGCAGGAAAAGCACCTTCTCGCCGTCAGAGCGGCCAAACAAAGAGGATCAGCGGCACGCCGATCGCGAACACGAGGATCTCCAGCGGCAGCCCCAACCGCCAATAATCGCCAAAGCGAAACCCGCCTGGCCCGAGGATCAACGTATTGTTCTGGTGCCCGATCGGGGTCAGGAAGGCGCAAGACGATCCCACCGCCACCGCCATCAACAGGGGATCGATGCTCACCTCGAGTTGCGCTGCGGCGCCGATCGCAATGGGGCACATCACCGCGGCGGTGGCCGCATTGTTCATAAAGTCCGACAAGGTCATGGTGACGACGAGGAGGATGGCAAGCGCCAACACCGCATGCCCGCCTGCAAGCTGGTTGAGCATGGCATGGGCGACCAGATCTGCTGCGCCGGTCGTTCCCATGGCGTCGGCAACGGGAATCAGCGCACCGAGCAATACCACCACTGGCCAATCGATGGCGTTGTAGACCGTGCGGAGCGGGATCACTTTGAACGCCATGGTGGCGAGCAGGCCGGCCGTGAAGGAAATCGCCGCCGGCAACAGACCGAGAGCCGCCCCTGCAACGGCCGCCACCATAATGAGCACCGCCAGCGTCGCTTGCCGCCGATCCGGCAGGCGGAGCGGCCGTTCTGCCAACGGCACGCAGCCGAACGCGCCGGCGAAGTCGAGCAAAGCCTCCGGGGCCCCCTGCACCAGCAAGACATCGCCGCCGCGGATCGGCATGGTGCGCAGGCGCATGATCGACCGTCGCCCTTGCCGCGAGACGGCAAGCAGATTGATGCCGAACCGCGTGCGTAGGTGAATGTCCGTGGCTGAGCGGCCGATCAGCCCGGAGTCCGGCAACACGGCAAGCTCCATCAACGCAATTTCGTCGGACTGACTCGCCCGTGCCGGAGTTTCATCGGAGTCGCCGGCCGCCGCAGCCTCCTTTTCTGCTGCGGCTTCAGCCTTTTCATCTGACGAGGTCTCCGGCGCCGCTGCCTTCGTCACGGCCTCTTCCAAGGTAAGGCCGAGATCGCTCAGCGCCGAGGCGAGCGCTTCCGGCTCCGCCTCGATGACGAGAATATCGCCGGGACGCACTACCCTGGCGCGGCCGAACGAGACCATCCGCATGTCGTTGCGAATGAGCGCCACCACCTGGGCGCCGGATTCCTCCAATGCCTCCTCGACTTGCCGGAACGTCATGCTGGCGGCCTTGGCGCGTTCGCCTACCCTCGCCTCGGTGAGATACGCGCCGGTCTCGAAGCCCTCGACATCAGCGCGCTTGCGCGCCGGGACGAGCTTCCATCCGACCAAAGCCACGAACAGGACGCCGCCCGCCGCGACGGACAACCCGACCGGCGTGAAATCGAACATGGCGAAGCTTTCGCCGCTGGCTTGCAATCGGAAGCCGGACACGATGAGGTTGGGAGGCGTACCGATCAGCGTGGTCATCCCGCCGAGAATCGAGCCGAACGCCACCGGCATCAGCACCTGACCCGGCGGCAAGCCCTGTTTGACCGCAATCTGAATTGCGATCGGCATCAATAGGGCCAGCGCGCCGACATTGTTCATGAAGGCCGAGAGCAACGCGGCAAGACCCGTCAGCGCGGCGATTGTCAGGGTGGGGCTGGAGGTTTGCGGCAGCATGCGCCGCGCCAACAAATCACTGACGCCCGATGTCTGCAGTCCACGACTGAGCACGAGCACACAGGCGACGGTAATGACCGCGGGATGAGCGAACCCGTTGAAGGCTTGGCTGGCCGGAACCAGCCCGGCAAGAACGCAGGCCAGCAGGGCCCCGATTGCAACCATGTCGTGCCGCCATCGTCCCCACAGGAACATGGCGATCGTCGCGACCAGAATGGCAATGATGAGGATCTGGTCTTGCGTCAATGGGTGGCGGCCGGTTGAGACAAATGCGGCGGATGCGGGCGGGTCATAGCATAACCGCTGCCGCACTCCACAGAGCACGCGCGTTCCGCTTTTGCGAGCTTGTGGATGGTGCGGCCAGAACGCGCCGTTT
Organism: Alphaproteobacteria bacterium; assembly: GCA_035620695.1. Classification (GTDB taxonomy): domain Bacteria; phylum Pseudomonadota; class Alphaproteobacteria; order JAREAF01; family JAREAF01; genus JAREAF01. The sequence goes on along the minus strand of DASPGI010000174.1, from coordinate 6,708 downwards.
CGACGGCGATTCCCGGCCTACCGGCAGAGGCCGCTCTGCATCGGAATCAGCGTGCCGCAGAGCCCCGCCGCCATTGCGTCCGGCGCGTCCAGCAAGGTCGCGTGGACTCTTGGGAACGAAACAGCTCCCCACAAAGCAGAATGGCGCCGATGATGATGGTGAGCTCAGCCAGCTGATAGCGGCCTACGACGCGGCGCAGGAGGCTGGGCCGCCGGTCAGGGAAATAAGAGTCCGGCTGGACGATATCGGTCATTTGCGTTCCGGGCGGGGACAAGCTGGGCGTCGAGGCTTACCCGGCAGACGCAAACAAACCGTTCACCGGCCAGGCGATCGCGCGCGTTAGTTACCAAATAGACTCTGCAGAGCCTGCTTCGCGGCAGCTTCGGCGGCTTGCGACCGCTCGGACCGGGCGTCGGCTTGCCGCTTCTTGCCCTTCTTCGCCGGCGCGGGGTTCGCTTCGGTGACCGGCTGCTGATCGATACTCGACGAAGGTGCCGCTTGATCGGCGGGCTGAGCGCCCAGGAACTGACCGATATTGCCGAGCGGATCTTGCTTGCCCTTTTTAATCAGGCCGCTGACCACATCCACGCCCCCCGTGGCCGCGCCCGGCAGCGAGACAAGACCGGCGCCGAGCCGATTGAGCTGCTGGTACGCCGCGACCGGGTCTTTCAGGATTCCTTCGATGTCCGGATAGATCGAGGGCCTCGCCCAGGGCCCCGCGACGATCACCGGCACGCCGAGGCCTTGCAGGTCGCTCGTTCCACCTTGGCCTTCGAGACTGGCGACGATTTGCGGGTCGACCTTGAACTTCAGCATCTGCGCGGGGAGATCGACCGTGCCTGCCCCGCTCATGCGCACGAGCGGCCCCAATAGCCTGAGATCGGCGGTCTGCGCTTGGCCCTTGGCAATCGTGAAACTCGCGCCGAGCGCAGCGAAGTCGGTCTTCTCGGCATCGTTCGCCTCCCATCCGGTGAGGACGCCGGTCGAGAGATTGCGCACGGTCTTGGCGATGTTGATCCCCCGGATGGCGCCGTTCGTGAACTCGAACTTGGCGCCACCCCCCATCGACGAGACCATGGCGCGCTGGCTCGCGCCGCTCATGGCAAGATCGAGCGTAATGGCTCCGGCGCCTTCGATATTCTGGAAACCCGCGCTGTCCTTGAGGAATGGATAGGCGTCGAAATTGGCGAGCGAGAGCCTGAGGCGCTGCGCCGGCAGCTTGCCGCTCGCGTCGATATCGAGGGCAAGCGTCCCGGCGCCTCCATAGAGTTGGAACTGGCGCAACTCGGCCTTGAGTTTGCCGCCTGAGATTGAAGCATCGAGGTTGGCGTTTGCGATCTTGATGCCGTTATAGACGATCTGGCCCGTGCTGAGCTTGACCCTGGCAGTCACTGCTCTGAGCGGGGTGAAGTCGATCATGTCGTCGCTCCAACCCGGTCCCGCGCCGCCTGTACCGGCGGAGCCAGGGGCAGCGTTCGACTTCGCCAGCAGACTGTCGAGATTGAGGCTCTGACCGCTGACGGCGACGTTTACCGCAGGGATCGCGCCTGAGAGATCCGCGACGAGCGAGCCAGACAGTGTGTTGCCACTCGCGCTGAAATTGAAGGGATGCAGCGTAACCAGATTGCCCTTGTAGCTGGCGCTGCCGCTCAGCACCTTGTCGCCCGCTTTTGCGGTGAACTTGCCGAGCGCAAGGGACGCGTCGCGATAGCTGACTGTGCCGTCGACCACTGTCCTCTGGTCGACATAGGACGGAACATCCATGGCGAGCGAGACCGGGACCGTGGCGCCGTCGAGAAACTGGCCGAAATTGCCGAGCGAACCTGCCGCCGCGAAGCGATCGCCATCGATCAAAGCCGTCACGTCGAACGTTAGAGGAGCGTCGCTGGAAGGGAACGCCGCCTCGAGATCGAGCGCTTCGATCCGCTTGCCTGGCGTCCCGTCCGGGCCGGGTAGGATCACTGTGCCGTTCTTGATGGAGAGTTTGTCGAGGCTCAGAGCTTGAAGCGTGGGCATTATGGATTCAGGCGCGCCATCCGTCTCACCTCCATCCTCCCTGCTGGCCCTCTTCTCGGCCTGCGGCAACAGGATCACTGGATCGATGAGCGCGACCTCGGTCATCTTCACGTTGCCGCCGAGCAGAGCCGAAAGCTGTAAACCGAAGCGCAAGCTTTTGGCCCGCGCCAGCTCGGTCCCGTCGTCTGCACCGCTTTGCGCGAGGCCGACATCCTCCGCCACCAGATCGAGCGATGGAAACAACGAGACCTGCACCGGCCCGCTCACTCTGAGCCGGTACCCTGTCGCTGACTCAACCTGAGCGAACAGGCTGTCGCGCAAATCGTCGGTGGAGATGAATAGTGGGCCGAGAAAAACGGCGATGGCGCCGATGATGACGATGGCCGCAAGGCCGAAGAGCGTAAACCGCACGTTCCCCTCCGAGATCGGATGCCGATTGGTTAACGGAATACGCCCGAATTCCTAAAATAAGAGATAAGGCTCCGACCGTTCCGGCCTACGCGTCGCGCACGGCGCTCCATCTGGCAATCGCGATTGCCGTTTCTTGGTACGCCAGCCAGTCTATAGGGAGCGCGAATTGGCCAGCCGTCCCTTACATCGACTCCAACGATGGCCTACAAGAACCCATGACAACATGAGGAGGATGAATGCGCAGTTTCATCGCCGCCGCCGCCATTGCGTTCGTGTCAGTCCCGAGCTTGGGTCATGCGGTCAAAGGGCAGATCTTGGATCCTGCTATCCACGGCCTGATCCGCCTCGAGCCGCTCGAATTCGGGTCCGAGACGGACATCTCCCATATGGCGCCGAGGGAGTACCGGTTGAAGGTCGGCCAGGGTTATCGCTGGAAAATCAAGGCATCGGACCTGCAAGAATATGCGTTCACCGCGCCAGCCTTCTTCCGCAATATCTGGATCTGCAAAATCGAGGTCGAGGACGGCGAGATCAAGTCGCCGACTCTAGACGAGATCGAGTTCGAGCAGGGCGGCGAACCCGAGCTGTTCTTCGTGGCCATCAGGCCAGGCACCTATGACTACGGCTCGCGCGGATTGATGGAGCGCGGCATGGTCGGCAAGATCATCGTCGAATCCGGCGACGAAGAGAACCCAGCGAACTAGTCAGGCTACCGATACTGGTCGGGCACATAGGCCCCGCACGCGCCCTTCAGCCGGTTGTCGTTGCCGATGATCTGGCAGAGATAAACCTTCTTCAGCGGATCGTTGCGGACCTGCGCCCCGGTGACATTCATCCCGTAGCTGCGAGCGACGCGAGCGATGTTCTCTTCCTGGCAATAGGGCGTCGCGATCAGGCCGTATTTGCTGACCTGAAAATTTACCGTGGCACTCGATACGCGCGGCGGCCGGCACCGCCGTGGCAAGCGCCAAAAGTGCGGTCGCTGCGAGCGTGGCTGAGCTTCTGAGAGCAAGCCTGTGCATGGGTTTCCTCCCGCTACCGAGAACCACCTTTCGCAGCGCCTGCTCGCTCACAGATAAGGAGAGGTCGTGTGCGCCACAACCGCTCCGCCCGTGCAAAATAGGGCGCCGGTGACGATCCGGCGCCCCAACTCAAATTGCCAGTTGCCTCGCTACTGGACGGGGACGCAGCTTCCGTCCTCTAGCGGCATCATGCCGTCGGGACAAGGTGCGCCGGGCTCTCCACCCCTACCCTTACCGCGCTTCTCCTTGCCGTACTGCTTCGCCTGCCCCTTGTCGAACGCAGGCGGCGAGGCAGAGGCGTCGCCGCCCTGTCCTTGGGGTGCCCCGAAGGACGGTGCACCTTGGCCCGGCTGCGCCCGCTCGCCTCGCTCCTTCTTCGGTTTCCCCTGCTTCTTCATCGTCAAGGGGGGCTCCGCGCCAGTCGCCGGCGGGGGTGGCGGCGCGCTCTCTTCCTGAGGCGGAGGCGGAGGCGGCACAGCAGGCGTTTCCGCGGGCTTGGCCTTCTCGCCCTTGTCCTGCTTCGGCTTCTGCTTCTTCTCCGGCTTCAGTTTCGGTGTCGCCTCCTCGGCAGGAGGCGGAGGCGGCGCAACCTCCTCAGCCGGAGGCGGCGGTGTTTGATCGGCTGGCGGGGGCGGAGGCGTGGCCTCTTCTGGCGCAAGGGGCGGAGCAGCTGGCGCTGCTTCCTCCTTGGCCGGCGGCGGTGCCTCCTCAACCGGTGCAGGCGGTGGAGACGGAGGTGTTTCTTCGGGGGCCGGCGGCGGAGGCGCCGCTGCCTCGGCCGGCGGTGGCGGTGGTGGCGGGGCAGCCTCCTCTACGACAGCCTCGCCATCGGCGGCGGGAGGAGGAGGAGGGGCCTCGGCCTCGCTCGGGCCGGGCTTTCCCTTCTTCTGCTTGCCGGCGCCCCCTTGGGCAGCCTCGGGCAATGCCTTGATCTCGGCCGGTACAAGCGCCTCCTCCGTGGCTGGCGCACCTTCGGCCTGCTGTTTCGTCTCGCTCTCGGCGGCGACCTCCTCGATCGGCTTCGCCTTAGGGGGAGCTACTTTCTTCGGTGTCTCTTCGGCAGGCGGTTGGAAGACCTCGATCGCGGCCCCCTCCACCTTGCCGGCCTGCTTCGCGTCCCTGGTTCTTTCGACCTTGTGGACGATGACCTTCTTCCTGGTCTTCTGCTCGACCGTATTGATATTGACGACGTTGTTCACCACGGTGGTGTTATTGACTACGGTGACATTGCCCAAGGGCTGCGTCTGACGCAGGATCCGATTGAATCGGCCCCGGTCGCGCACGATTCGCCGCGGCAGGTCATCATCGAGAAAGTCCTGCGTGGGCACGACCTGCCAGTAATAGTCGGGGATGGTCCCCACCCTGATCGTCAGGCCCAAGCCTTCGTCGGGAGTCGGCGGCAGCGGGGCCCAAGCGAGGTAGTCGTTCGACTGCCGCCACGACACCCAGGCCGGTGCCCAGCGGCTGCCCGGCACCCAAAACCAACCCACGCGGTTGGAGAAGCCCCAGCGGCCATAGTGATACGTGGCCCAGCCGAACGGCTCGCGCGAAGACCACATCCAGCCGTAACGGTCGGTGTAGACCCAGCGGCCCACCGTGTACGGACGCCAATAGGGACCGACATTGCCCGGCACCCAGACATACTGGCCTTGAAGCCAGATCCAGTTCCCGTATGGCGCCAACCGATCGTAAAAGGTCGTGCGGTTCGCCCAGCCCTCACCGTAAGCGCCACCCCATCTGCTGCGATCGCGATAGAAGGGACGGTTGCGGTAATTGGCGTCCCAGTAAGGGCCGATATCGAACGAGACGACTCTAAGTCCGAGTCGAGGTGCGTAATCGCCGAGCGCATAGTAATAGCCCTGGTACCATTTCTTCAGGTAGATCGACCGCATCCAGCCGCGATTGCCCTGGAAGAACACGTCGCACCAAGTGTAGTCGCCGAGACAGCCGATGACGGTGATCGGCGCGTGCGTCGGCACCACGACGATGACCGGGTAATAGGTGCCCGGGCCAGCCCTCAGATTGACATTGGTGACGGGATATCCGTTGGGGCGTGCCGCCTGCGCTTGCGCCGGCGCGTGCAGCGTGGCCGCCAAGATTGCAAATGCGCCCGCTGTGGCGAGGACGATGCGATGGAAGGAGCGAGTGGATAGGGACATGGCGTCGATCCTCTGGTCTCTCTCGGCGGGCCTGACCGAACCCCGGCGAATTAACGATCGGCAGCCGCCTAGCGGCACTTGCCAGCGAACAGCTCTAGCTCGGCCGACTTGAACCGTGTCTGTCAGCGACATTCAGCGGGTATTCATCTCTGAATGAATGGCCTTCGCGCACGAACGTTCCCCTGCCACCCAATCGTGACGAAAATCGGCCTTGTCGGGTCCTTTCTCGTGCCTGGACTTCGCCTCCGCGAGAAGCTAACAACGCCATGCCCCTGATGTTTCCCGCCGGAAATCCGAAAGCGTTGCCGCACAGCCGGGAGGAGCGATGAACCTGCCTGACCTAGCTGATGTGCGTTTGGGCGTGATCGGGCTTGGCTATGTCGGTCTGCCGCTTGCCGTGTATCTGGCGCGTCACTTTCCGGTGACCGGTTTCGACATCGATGGGGAGCGTGTCGCCGAGCTTAAGCGGGGAATCGATCGAACCCGCGAAGTGAGCGAGGAGGAGTTCGCGCAAGCCCGCCAGCTCGCTTATTCGGCCGATATCGAAGGCTTGCAGGATGCCAATTTCTACATCGTCACCGTTCCAACGCCGGTCGATCAGGCGAGACGCCCCGACTTGAGCGCGCTGATCGCCGCGAGCCGCCTGGTCGGCAGCGTTCTCTCGCCGGGCAATGTCGTCGTCTACGAGTCGACGGTCTATCCCGGCGCCACCGAAGAGGTCTGCGTCCCGGAGTTGGAGCAGGCCTCGGGACTGCGTTTCAATCGCGATTTCGCCGCGGGTTATTCGCCCGAACGCATCAATCCCGGTGACAAGACCCACCGCCTCCCCGACATCGTCAAGGTCACGTCCGGCTCGACGCCGGAGGCTGCCGACTTGATCGATCGCGTCTACGCTGCCGTCATTGCCGCCGGGACGCATCGCGCGAGCTCTATCCGCGTCGCGGAAGCCGCCAAGGTGATCGAGAACATTCAGCGCGACGTTTCGATCGCACTGATCAACGAGCTCGCCATGCTGTTCAAGGAGCTGGATCTGGAGACGCGCGAGGTGCTGGAGGCGGCCGGCACCAAATGGAATTTCCAACCCTTCCGCCCCGGCCTCG
>DASPGI010000173.1:0-11428 GCA_035620695.1 Alphaproteobacteria bacterium | reverse complement strand
CCGTCCGCACCAAGGCCCACGCCCCGACCCGACCGATCTTCCGCACACGCTCGCCCTCGCCCGCCAACACGCGCAGCCGCTCAATCTCGATCCCGGCGCCAACACCGCCGCCGAACCTGCCGTACACTCTCATAGGGGTTTTTCCAAACGACGGCATCGACACTGAAATGAACCGCGGGCTCCTGCTGGTGAAATACCGGCCCTGTTTAATTCATGCGGACACCCTCTTTCCGTCCTTATTCTTTTCTTGATTCAATGGCTCCATTCAATGGCTCCATGTCCCACCAGTTCCACTCCCCAGGCGCGGCACGAACATGCCGCTCAATGAGTTTGCCCATCACCTGGACTGCACCCATGGCGGCATCGATGCGCGGAATGTCAGTGTCGACGGTGATTGCATGCTCCACGAAGATTTGGAATGAGCCCTCGCGCCCCCGCAGTGTGAAGACAGGCAGCAGGCTGGCGCCGGTCTCATAGGCTAGAATCGGAGCGCCAAGCCCGATACGGAAATTGGAGTTGAGAATGCGGACGCTGGCCGGCCGGCGGGCCGCTCCGCGGATCGCGGTTATCGAAACGATGCCGTTGCCCCCAAGTGCGCACCTGATTTGCTCGGTGGCCTGCGTCGGGTTCCCGGGGTCGATGACCACTCGCTTCAAGAGAAAACGTCGCTCGATGCGCACCAGGATCGGGTTCAGCCAGCGGACGCCGAACCGGGTGTTGGACCAGCCGTGATCGGGCATCGACAGATGTGTCAGGTGATAGCCCGCCTCGTGTAGTCCAATCTTGGCGACAAGATCGCTAAACCGGAAGGCGCCGTTCCACAAGACGGCGCCTTTGCCTAAGGCCAACGCTCGATCGATCCGCTCCCGCCCCTCGATACAGATCTTGGGATGCCACCCCCCGGGGCGGTACGCTCTTAAGAGCTGCAGCTGCCGCAGGATCCAATTTGCCCTGCTTTCCCGCTCGACCTGCAAGCACCTTGCGGAGTCGAAATCGCTGAACGCGGCCTGGATGCGCGCCAGCCTCCGTTGCCTTCGCCGGCTCAAGGGGGCAAGGCGGTCGGTCAGCTTTGCAAGAGAATCCCATCGATGCTCCGGGACCAGCCAAGCTACGGGGAATAGCGCCAGCAACACGACCATCAGAGCGATATCGAAAAGGCGAATCGATGGCCTGCGCACGGTCATGACATTCCGGAACCCGCTTGAACATGCGCGACTGCATCAGGCCATGGTTTGGCCGCGGGGGCTGTGCGAAGGCAGTCGTGCCAATGCTTTAGAGCGATCAGCCGCAGGATTAGGACGTGCGGACGTGGACGATAGGAATGCAGGACCGGCCTTCGTACCCACTGGATCGGACATGCGCGGGCCACGTCCTTGAAGTATTGCATCACTGCACGGAGCTGTTGGCGTACCGGCGCACTTGTCGCGCGCGCGTCGGCGCCGATCCGGCCGAACAGATCAAGCGCGGCCGAGCGGTCTATCAGCTCCCAGAATGAGCTTTCAACGTCGTTCAACTGTGCCAGCATATAGGAACGGGCGGGCGTCGGTCCGTTCAGCACGGCCGCCCAGTCGTCGAGGGTCGACCAGCGTTTGGCGAAGGCCAAATCGAAAAGCTTGGGATAGCGCCTTGCCATTGCTCGATAGAACAATCGCTTGTCAACGCGTTCTCCATCGGGGAGAAGCTCCATCAGATCGAGGATTGCGTCATCGAGAAGTGGCGTGCGATGCGACAACAGCACAGACTTGTACGCTGCCGAACTCGCCAGGAAGGTCTGAAGATGATGCTCGAAACCGATCGCATCCATGGCCTGGGCAGGTCGCAGTCCCTTCGCCTCCCGCAGCACGGTATCGAGCGCCTTGGCGGAGGCCTCGATGATCTGGCCGAGGCGCTCTTCCCGTATCAGCGCGCCCAGCCCCTCCACTTCCTCCACTCTTCGCAGGCTGACCCTTCGGATTGCCTCAGCAAGATTGGCCACTGGACCGCCATAGCTGAGCGCTTCGTCCCCGCGCAAGACCGTCCCGACGCCCTCCCGCGCCAGTTGCCGGTATTGGCGATATGAATCCGGACTGTAAATGGCAACGGTGGACAGCCCGTCGATCACACCATTCATCTCGGGAAAATCCGTTCCGAAATCCCCCAGCTTGCGCTGAATCACGCGGTGGCGAATTCCGGTGACACGCGCGAGCTTAACCGCGCAGTCCACATCCGAACTATCGCCTCCCTCGCCGGCGAAGGTGACAGCATGGATCAGCCTGGCGGGCGTGGACTCCATCGCAGCGCCGAGCAGCGATCTTGAATCGATGCCGCCGCTAAGCAGAAGGACGGTGTCTTCTGGTTCGTTCAGGCATTGGGCTGTAGCTGCAACAAGGCGGTCCCCCAGCTCTTGTTCCAGCTCCGCCCTTCCCGTATCGCCGTCGCGACGGCCTGGCAGGAATCGCCAATATCTTTCGAGTACGACGGTACCCGTCGGCTCGACGGTCAGTGCATGCCCGCCGCGCAGGCGCCGGATCGAACCGAACAGGGTCTGGTCTCCGATCAAATGGCCGCAGGCCAGGAACGTCGAAAACGCTTGCTGATCTACGTCACGGTCAAGTTGCGGATGGGCAAGCAGCGCCTTGACCTCGGAAGCGAACAGTAGGGTCCCGCCAAGGCTCGTGAAATAGATCGGAATGGAGGCGGTGCGGTCGACCGCTACGGTCCAGGCGCCATCACGCTTGAAGGCTATGGCAAACGGACCTCGCAGGCGGGAGACGTCGATAGTGCTTGCCGCAATCGGAGCATTGCCTGTCGCCGGGCGGCCGGCCACGATCGGCATGGAAGGATCCCCCGACCATTCCATTGCGTGATGGAACCTTGCTCCGTATCTGCCGATGGCGGCGCTGGGCGAGTTGCATATCTCGATGCGCTGTCCCGCCGGCAGTGTGAGCCGGTGCCCCATTTCCCGGACGAGCCGTTCAAGCGCCAGAGCAGACGCGTCGACCGCCGTCTGGATCACTCCGAATAGACCCGGCATCCCGATACGGCCCCCAACCGCGAATTGACTAAAGCCTCCGGGGCGCATGGAGAGGAAGTGCGCATTTGTGAGCCGACCGGGTCCATGCGATACACGGCATCTACTCTCGAAGACGTTATTGGGAAGGGTGACCGGCGGAAGATGCGGTCTAGGTCCGCGGCTCCAACCAGCCTGAGAGATCGCGTCGAAGCAACCGACCCAACTCGCCGACATCTTCACGGAAGAAATCGGACAGTTCGCGCCTCAGCTCGGGCGAGAGGGCTGACCGCGCCACGCGCTCTGTGTTTGCCTTCTTCAACCGCCGGCGCAGCGGGCGCACCAGCGCGCGCAGACGGGTATTTCCCGTATCAGAGAATAGTCCAGCAAGCCGCGCAATCGTCGCCGGAGGGTTCATGACCAGCGGTTGCAGCCAAGCCCGCCGATAGGCGCGGTTCTCATTCTTGTGGCGGATCTCGGTACGGCCGTCGTCGGGCAGACCCGCGAAGTCGAGCAGCGTCCGATAGACGCCAATCGCATCCGCCCGGAGATCATCGAACAGAATGAAAAAGCACCGCTCTCGACCCGCGACCTCGATCAACTGCCGGACCTGCCGCCCCAGCATCCCCACCTCGCCGTAGAGAAGCAGGCGCGGTTCACGGCAGCGCCGGGGTATCGCCTCCCCCCGCCGACGGCGATCCTGCAGGGCCCAGGCCTGGGCGAAATGGGGCACATCCTCGTCCATCGTGTAAAGGAGGCGCGCATGATAAGACTGCAGAAGGTCGAGTGGGCTGCGCAGTCCGGCCACAAACAGCGCGTTTGGATCGAAGGCGAGGATCCGCCGGATCGCTCGCATATCGTAAAGATAGCTGACCGACCCTTCCGCGATGATGCGGTGCTGAGGCCCGAGATTCCTGAAATAGGCGCTCTCGAAGCGGCACCGGACGTCCTCGGCGGAGCCTTCAGCCGACGGTTTGAGAAAAAAATGGGTCTCCTTCGGCTTGGAAAAGCAGATCTGGGGATGATCGGCCAGCGCCTTGGCTAGGCTTGTCGTTCCGGTCCGCGGCGCGCCGACTATGAACAAGCTGGAGGGCCGATCCTCCGATAGCGTCGGTCGGGACTGGAACTCCTTGTGCAAGCCCAGGGCTGGCGGCATCGGAATCGCTCGGATTAGCGGCGGATCAGGTGGAACACTATAGCACCCTGCCCGTTCGGATTATACCGGATGTTGCACGAAGCTTTATAGAATTTTAAAGAAACAGTCGCAACCTGTTGGCGGGGTTAGAAAAAGGGGGCTCACATGGCGCTTTCCCGCCGGTCTATTGCCACGCTGCTCGACCTGGTCGAGATCAAGCTTAGTTGCATCGAGGTTGTTGATCGAGAAGATCACAGAGAATTCAAGACTTTGCGAGCATGTCGCGAGGAACTACTTCTGATGCTCGAACGTCAACAAGCTCGCATCCTCCCGGCTCGTCCGACGACGGCTGACGGCATTCAACCTAGCCTGAGTTAGAACGATCGAAATAATCCTGTTTGCGCCACCTGGACCGGCCATGCAGGGCGTTTGCGGAACCCGAGGCCGCGGGTCGCCCGGCGTGCACTTCGCGCCGGACGCCAGATATGCGTGTCCTCGGGCTGAGCCGGAGACTCAACATCAGTCGATCGCGAGCATATTTCTGGGGCTGTGGATTTTATGTCCCGATCTCAGTAATTTCATAAGCATAGAAAGCCGGCCGTGGCAGAGGAGGATAGCCCCCTTTTGGGGCTGTCGTGCCCATGGCGGTTTGCTGTCGATCGACGAGTTCAATCCACGGTACGCTAGATGAGCGCACTAGCAGAGCGCTTGACCACTTCTCGCAGGCAGCGTCGCCTCGCCGCTCCTCTTGCATGGTGGGCGGCCGGCGCAATCGGTGGAATGGTGGGCGGACTGGCGTCCCACCCACTGGCGGGCGCAGCGATTTCGGCGGCCCTGGTCGGCCTCCTGCAGGCCCTCGCTCTCCGGCCAGATCTCCGCTACGGGGTGGCGTGGCTTGGGTCAACCACACTGGCCGGAGCATTGGGATTCGGAGCCGCGGTCGTGGGAGCGGGCGCCTTTGCGCAGGTCATTGAAGGCGATCCGGCACTCCGCAGCGAAGGGCTCGCGGCATGGATCGGACTTGGGGCGTTGGGTGGTTTGCTTCTCGCGGCGGCGCAGGCGCCGCTGACCGGCCGTGCTGGCTTGGCGTGGAGTTGGTGCCTTCTGGGCCTTTTGGCCGGTGGTGCGCTCTGGCCGGCCGGTCTTGCCATCGGACAACGCTTCGGACCCGAGTTGGCGCTATGGCTCATCGAGATCAATCCCGATCTTCACCTCACCCCTGACGCCGCCAGGCAGGCCGTCGGCTACGCCGCCGCCTGGCTGCTGCATTCAGTGCCATTTGGGATGCTGGTCGCGGCGAACTCGACGCGCGAGCGCTAGCGCGACCATTGCCGGGCGACGTCGATCGCCCAGTCCCAAAAGCTGCGAGCGAAACTGCGGCCCACGAGCAGCAAGAGGCGCTCGGCGTCGCGTTGCCACAGCAGAACGCGGATCTTGCCGAAGCCCGTGGCGGCGCAGCGGCCAGGCCCAAAGGCGCGCGGATGAAGATCCAGGCTCGTGCCATGGGCAAGGAAGGCGCGAAGCTGCGGTCCGGCGATCTCAAGGGCGACGGTGCCGTTACCCAGCGGCGCCGCCGAACTTGTCTGATCGGCAAGCGCCTGCCGCAACTCGGATGCCAGCCTCCCCTCCTCATCGCGCTTGCAAAGCAACAGCCATTCGTCGGGTCCAAGGCGCAGAACGGCGCGATCTGAGCGTTCGATCGCCGTGCCCACCTGTGCGTCCATATCCAGTTCGAGGAGCTTGGAGCCGAGGCGCCGCTCGCTCTCGCCTCCAAGACGCAATGCGATAGCGCCCTGCCGGGGACGTTCCTCGATGGTAAGTCTCTCGCTGGACCAACGGGCGGGCGCGCCGGCGCGCGCCGATGCGAGAGCGCTGCGCTCATACATGGAGGCGGGTTCCTTCTGCGTCGATGAAGCAGGGCGGTCGGACGCGCACGCGTACCACCTTGCTCTCAACCGGCGAGACGGCGACGATCTGCTGATCGTGACGGGATCGACCGTCCGCAAGCATGCCGAGCGCGATCTCCGCGCCGAGATTTGGGCTGAAACAGGTGGAGGTGACATGCCCATGGCTTGGCTGCGCGGTTGCGCCGTCGCCAGTGGGCACGAGCTGCGCCCCGGCCGGGATTGGCTCCTTGGGGTTGACCGCTTCCAGGCCGACAAGCTGCAGGCGTCCAGGCTCGCGGAAAGCGGCGCGCCCAAGCGCCCAGCGCCCGATGAAGTCCTTCTTGCGGCCGATCATCCTCTCGAAGCCAAGATCCGTCGGGGTGGCACGCCCGTCGAACTCGGCGCCGACGATGTGCCCCTTTTCGATGCGCAGCACGCTAAGCGCCTCCAGCCCGTACGGGACCAATCCATAGGGCGTTCCGGCCTGGATCAACGCTTCCCAGAGCGCCAGCCCCTGATCGGCCGGCACGTTCACCTCGTAAGACAGCTCGCCCGAGAAGCTGATGCGGAAGATGCGTGCCGGGGTCCGGGCCACCTCCGCCTCGATCATGCCCATGAAGGGCAACGCGGCATCCGAGACATCGGCATCGGTGACGCTCGCCAGCAGCGTCCTCGCCTTGGGGCCCGCGATGGCAACCCCTGCCCAATCGTCGGTGACAGCCGTGAGGTAGACTTCGAGATCACGCCACTGCGTCTGCAGATGCTTCTCAAGCCATTCATGGACCCTGGCCGCGTTCGCGGTGGTGGTGGTCATGTGGAAGTGACGCTCGCCCAGCCGCATCGTCACCCCGTCGTCGAAGACGAAACCGTCCTCGCGCAGCATGAGCCCGTACCGTCCCTTGCCCACTGCAAGGGTCGAGAAGCCGTTCATATAGACGCGGTTCAGGAACTCCATCGCGTCGCGGCCTTGAATGTCGATCTTGCCCAAGGTCGAGACATCGACCATGCCGACGCCTTGCCTTACCGCAAGCGCCTCGCGGGCGATGGCTTCGTGCACGCTCTCGCCTGACCTGGGGTAGCACTGCGCGCGCAACCAGAGCCCGTTAGGCAGGAAGGGCGCCCCTCTGGCTTCGTGCCATTCATGCATCGGCGTGCGGCGAACCGGATGATTGAGGATCGCATTGCGTCCCACGAATGCGCCGAAGGTGGTGGGAGTGTAGGGTGGTCGGAAGGTGGTGACGCCGACCGCCTCCGAAGGACGGTCCAGAAGCTCGGCAAGAATGTGAAAACCAAGCGGGTTGCTGGTCTTGCCCTGGTCGGTGCCCATGCCGAGCGTCGTGTAGCGCTTGGCATGCTCGATATTTGCGTAGTTCTCGCGCACCGCAAGGGCGAGATCTTCGTCGGTGACGTCGTTCTGCAAATCGATCCAGCGCTTGCCGCGCCGATGTGCCGGCACGCGCCAGAGGAATCTTGGCGGCGACCTCTCCTCCAAGGCTACGTGCGGCAGGGGCGGCACGGCCCCGCTCCCGAAGCCGGCCGCCATCGCGGCAGCGGCGCCGGCGGCGAAGCCCTCGGACAGGCAGAGCGAAAGCGAAAAGCTGCCCCTGCACCCGCCGGCGAGATGGAATCCCGCCGGCGCCGCGCCAGGAATGAAGGCTGCGATCTCCCGATCGTAGAGCAGTTTGCCTCTGGCCTGGCTGAAGAGATGCACGGTCGGCGTAAAGCCACCGGAAACGGCAAGGCAATCGCACCCAATCCGCTCGGTCGCGCCTGACAGACGCGAGCCGTCCGGCGTTAGCTGGGCGATATCGACCGCGGCAAGCCTGCGTCCGAGCGCACGAACCACGGCGGCGCCGACGCGCACGGGAATACCGGCGGCCTCCGCGGCCCGCGCCGCAGGCCCTGGATCCCGGCGCAGGTCGATCACCCGCTCCACCGTGCAGCCCGCCCGCTTCAGATCGATCGCCGAGCGATAGGCCCAGTCATTGTTGGTGAAAATCAGGATACGCTCGCCGGGATTGACGCCATAGCGCACGGCGTAGGCCGCCGCCGCCGATGCCAGCATCACGCCGGGTCGATCATTGTCGAGGAAGGCGATCGGCCGCTCGATCGCGCCGGCCGCCAGCACCACTTGGCGCGTGCGCACCTGCCAATAGCGTTGGCGTGGCTGACCATCGGCCGGAACGGCATCCGTCAGCCGCTCGGCGATGCCGAACAACATATGGTCGTAGGCGCCTTCCACCGTAGCACGCCGCAGGACCGTTACCTCGGGCATCGCGGAGAGCGTGCTCAATGCCGAGCCGACCCAATCGAGCGCAGGTCGCCCGTCGATCTCGGCGGCGCAGCCGATGAGATGCCCGCCGGGTTCGGTCTGCTCGTCCGCGACGACCACCCGAGCACCCGTGCGGGCGGCCGAGAGCGCGGCGGCGATGCCGGCAGGGCCCGCACCCACCACCAGCACGTCGCAATGCCAGTGCACCCGCTCGTAGCGGTCGGGATCGGGTTCGCTTGGGGCCTTGCCCATGCCCGCCGCGCGCCGAATGAATGGTTCATAGACCGTCCAGGCCCGATTCGGCCGGCCCGGACCGATGAAGGTCTTGTAATAGAAGCCGGCGGGCAGCAATGGCTTCATCCAGTTGGCAAGCGCACCGATATCGAAGCCGACCGACGGCCAGCAATTCTGGCTTGCGGCAACCAGACCGTCGAATAGCTGGACTTGCGTTGCCCGGAGGTTCGGCTCGGTGCGCGCGCCTCTGCCAAGCTGCACCAGCGCGTTCGGCTCTTCCGCGCCAAGCCCGAAGACGCCGCGCGGACGGTGATACTTGAAGCTGCGCCCGACGATCCTCACTCCGTTGGCAAGTAGAGCCGAGGCGAGCGTGTCGCCGGGATGACCTTTCAGCGCACGGCCGTTAAAGGTGAAGTTGAATCGCCGCGAGCGGTCAATGCGCCCGCCCTGGGCCAGCCGCCTGGTTCCGGCGGTCATGTGTCCGCCCCCGGCTCGGCCGCACCGAAAATTTCGTGCGTGAGAGTATCCCGCTCGACCACCAGCCAGCGGCGGCAGCCGAGGCTGTGCCACCACAGCTCTCGGTGGGGCCCGCGCGGATTGTCGCGGAGAAAAACATATTCAATCCAAGCCGAATCCGGCGCGTCCATGGCCGGGCGCTTGGCTTTTGCATCGCCGCCATAGATGAATTCCGCCTCGTCGCGCGGCCCGCAATGGGGACAAGGGATCGGCAGCATGGGGCTCAGTGATATCCCGGCGTCGGCCCGGCGCCGCGCTCGTCGATGGTGTGCCCGGTAGCGAACCGCTCCAGCGAGAATCCCTGGTTCAAGGGGTGCGGCCGGTCGTTGACGATGGTGTCGGCGAAAACCCAGCCTGAGCCCGGGGTCGCCTTGAAGCCGCCATAGCACCAGCCTGCGTTCAGATAGAGATTGTCGATCGGGGTCTTGGAGATGATCGGGCTGCCGTCCATCGACATGTCCATGACGCCGGCCCATTTGCGCAGCTGGCGCACGCGCCCGAAGGCCGGGAACAGCTCCAAGAGGCTCTCAATCACCTCCTCCATTGCGGGCAATGTGCCGCGTTGCGAATAGGAATTGTAACCGTCGAGCCCCGCCCCCATCACCAGCTCGCCCTTGTCGGACTGGCTGACATAGAAGTGATAGACGAGCGAGGTCACCACGAGGTCGAGGCAAGGCTTCAAGGGCTCCGACACGGTCGCCTGCAAGAGGTGGCTTTCGATCGGCAAGCGCAAGCCTGCCTTCTCGGCAACCAGCGTGGTCGAGCCGGCAACCGCAAGGCCGATCTTCTTGGCGCGGATCGCCCCCCGCGTCGTCTCGACGGCGGTGATACGGTTGCCCTCGCGCCGAAAGCCCGTGACCTCGCAATTCTGAATGATGTCGACGCCAAGCGAATCGGCGCCGCGCGCGAAGCCCCAGGCGACGGCATCGTGCCGCGCCGTGCCGCCGCGGGGCTGCAAAAGCCCGCCGATCACCGGAAATCGCACATGCCGGGAGGTGTCGAGCAGCGGCACGCGCCGCTTCACCTCGGCCAGGTCAAGCCATTCGGCGTCGATGCCATTGAGGCGCATGGCGTTGCCGCGACGAAGCGCCCCTTCCATCTCGGCCGGGCTGTGGCAGAGATTGACGACGCCGCGCTGGCTGAACATCACGTTGAAATTCAGCTCGCGCGACAAACCTTCCCAGAGCTTCAGAGAATGCTCGTAGAAGCGCGCATTGGCGTCGAGCAGATAGTTGGAGCGAACGATAGTTGTATTGCGTCCGACATTGCCGCCGCCGATCCAGCCCTTCTCCAGCACGGCGACGTCGGTCACGCCATGCTCCTTGGCGAGGTAAAAGGCCGTGGCAAGCCCATGCCCACCGCCGCCGACGATGACGATCTCGTAAGCGGGCTTCGGCTCAGGGCTGCGCCAGGCCTGTGGCCAATCCTCGTGGTGATGGAGCAGCCCGTTACGGGCGAGGCTCCAGATCGAATAGCGGGTCATCCCGGGCGGTCAGGTAGGGGTGGTGGCCGGCTACGCTAGCAGAGCAGGCCGCCAAAGCAAGCGGCGCGAACCGACGCCGTTTTGCCCACCCGTGCCTCGAAGCGGGGCGAACAAGGGATGGCGGGAATACGCTCTAGGACGTGGGCGCGGCCGTGAGCTCTTTCAGCGTCGCCCGATATTGCTCGGCCTCGGCTCCGCCAAGGGCGACGGCGCGCTCGGCCGCCGCGATCGCCTCCCCGCGACGGCCCTGCTCCGCCAGAGTGTAGGCGAGATTGTTCCAGGCCTGCGGCGCCTCGGGCTGCGCCTGGATCGCGGAGCGGAAGGCGCGCTCGGCGGCCGCAAACTCCGCAAGCGCGTAGCGGCTGTTGCCGAGGCCCATCCAGGCCGCGTAACTCTGGGGCCACTTGCCGGCAATCGTGGCATAGGCGATCGCGGCATCGGCCGGGCGACCGACGCGCTCGATCGCGACCGCAGCCGTCAGCACGGCATCGAGGCCGGCGGTTGCCGGCAACCGATCAGGTGGAAGCACGACGAGCGCCCAGTGATCGGAACGCGCCCAGGTTCGCTCGAACACTTCGAAGGACAGCACGCGCCGCTCTTCAAGGCCGGAATGAAGGGTGAGGTTGCCGGGCTCGAGCTCGTAGCCGATCGCCACCGCATAGTGCCATTGCGGCAGGTCGGACAGGCCGAGATTCTGGAAGACGAGCACGGGATGTCCGGCGGTGAGCTCTGTAAGCAGGCTGCGTAGATCATTCACCTCGACGGCGAGACGCCCGTTGCGGCGCGCCCCCGCCAGGATATCGGTCTGCAGCGTGCCTTCGCGCCCGGGGGTGTAGACCTGCGCTCCGATCTCGTCCTGGGTAACCGATGAGCCCGACCAGGCCAGCACCATGGCCAGCGCCGCCGGACCGCA
>DASPGI010000172.1:0-8925 GCA_035620695.1 Alphaproteobacteria bacterium | reverse complement strand
CGAACGTGATCCGCCTCGTCACCGCCTTCAATACCGATCCGGCCCATGTGACGGAGTTCCTCAAGACCGCGGAGCGGCTGGCGCGGGGATAGGCTCGAGGCGGAACGCAACGGCGTCGCAATTCGGAAAACAATGTTCGTGTCGAGCAGGAACATCAGCGCAAGCGCGATGGTTTCCGGCGCTTCAGACTGCCCCGTTTCGGGACCATCAATTTACCCCCGAGGCGCGGGCGCCAGAAGGAGTTCCTTCAGATTGGGCCGCAGCCGATTGCCGCTCAGCCGACTGCGTTCCGCATCATCGCCATGAAATTGTCGTAGAGACGGCGGGCGTGCCGGTTGAAGTCGGGCATGTGCCGAGCCGTCTCCTGCTCGAAGCCGGCGAGTGCGCCGGGTCCGAGCGCCTGGTCGAGCGCGCACTGATAGATCGGTACCGCGCCCCACTCGCGTACGGTGTCGCCGGTGAGCTCGACATGATACTGCACGCCATAGGCGCGCTCGCCCACGCGCATCGCCTGGATGGCGCAGGCCGGCGACTGCGCCAGAACAGTGGCGCCCGGCGGCGCTGCGGCGACCTCGGCGCCGTGCCACTGCAGCGCGCGGAACTGCTGCGGCAAGCCGGTGAAAAACGGGTCGCGGCGGCCCGCGCCGGTCAGGGCGACATCGAGGATGCCGACTTCCGGTTGCCGCATCGGTCCGACCCGTCCGCCCATCGCCTCGCCCAGAAGCTGGTGCCCGAGACAGAGACCGAGATAGGGCATGGCCCGCTCTGCCACCGCCTCGCGGATCGCCGCCTTCTCCGGCCTAAGCCAGGGATGCGCGTCCTCCTGCCAGACATCCATGGGTCCGCCCATTACCCAGAGCGCGTCATAGTTCCCGAGCGGAGGGATGGGTTCGCCCGCATCGAGCTCCACCGCGTCCCATGCGATGCCATCGGCAGCCAGGAAGTCCCGGAAGATCCCGGGATGCTCGATCGGGATGTGCTGAAGCACCAGGATGCGCATGGTTAGCCTCTCTTGCGCGGCCGGCACGCTATGCCCCCCACCCGGCAGTTCGAGGGCGACTGAGTTCGCGAATTCGCTGCCTGGCTTCGGCGCACCGTCGTACGGCTGCGGCCGATCTGACACGGTGCGCCGTCGCCGGTCAACATCATTGCCGCCCGGGAAAGGCCTCGTTCACCGCGGCGCCGATTTCCCCGCCGGAGCACGAGTCGCATCCCCGGGCCTGACCTGTGCCTTGCGTGCTGCGCGTCCCTGGAAGCAATCGGCGAGCTCGTCGACTTCGCCGAGTTCGGCCGCGTGCCGGCGTCCCCATTCGCAAAGCGACCGGATGACCGGCTCGAGACTTAGACCAAGCGGGGTCGCCATATAGTCCACGCGCGGCGGCACTTGGCGGAAGATCTCCCGATGGACGAGACCGTGCTCCTCCAACTCGCGCAGTTGCTGAATGAGCACCTTCTGGCTGATGTTCGGCACGAGCCGCTTCAACTCAGAGAGCCGCTTCGCGCCGTCGAAGAGGTGATAGAGGAGGACGGCCTTCCAGCGGCCGGCGATCACCTTGAGCGCGCGCTCGGCCGGCAGCGGTGGGAGACGCTTGGTTCGTGTCGCCATAGTTACCTCACGGTAAGTATATCACCAAAAAGTCGGTAGTCCCGAGACGGATCATATCGCAAAGAGAACGCGCCGCCACTCGACATCAGCGAATGCGTGCGATGATCACGGCAGTCACGAGAGTCCCATGCGCGTCTTTATCGTCCACGCCCATCATGAACCCACGAGCTTCAATGGCGCGATGACGCGGGAGGCAACTGCTGCGCTTACGGCGGCAGGCCACGAAGTCATCGTCTCGGATCTCTACGCAATGGGCTTCAATCCGGTTTCGGACCGGCGCAACTTCATCACCGTCAAGGATCCGAACCGGCTGCGGCAGCAGGTCGAGGAGGTCCATGCCAGCGAACACCACGGCTATGTGCCCGAACTGCAGGGGGAGATGGACAAGCTCGCCTGGTGCGACACGCTGATCCTGCAGTTTCCAATGTGGTGGTTCGGGATGCCGGCCATTCTAAAGGGATGGTTCGATCGCGTGTTCGCGGTGGGTCGCGCCTATGGCGGCGGACGCTGGTTCGACCGGGGCGTCTTCGTCGGAAAGCGAGCCATGTGCTCGATGACCCTGGGCGGGTGGGCCGCTGCCTTTTCCGAACATGGGATAAACGGTCCTGTCTCCGCGATCCTTTTCCCGATTCACCATGGCATCTTGGCCTTCACCGGATTCGCGGTTGTCGAGCCATTCGTCGTCTTTGGCCCGGCGCGGATCAGCCAGGAGGAGCGAAGGGCTGAGCTGGTTCGATACCGGGAGCGTGTGCTTGGTCTCGCATCGGCTCCAGCCATTGCTACCCCGAATACGCGCGACTACGACGAGCGGCTGGTATTGAAGTCTGCGCCGCGTCTGGTCGCGCAGTGACGGGTGGCTCAGCGCCGGGAGAACGGGCTTATCGAGTCAGACGTTGAACCGAACGCGGAGTACATCGCCGTCCTGCACGATGTAGTCTCGGCCCTCGAGGCGCATCCTGCCGGCTTCCTTGGCGCCCTGTTCGCCGCCATAGGCGACGAAATCTTCAAAAGCGATGGTTTCGACCGAGATGAACCCGCGCTCGAAATCGGTGTGGATGACGCCGGCGGCTTCGGGCGCCTTGGCGCCCTTGCGCACCGTCCAGGCATGCGCTTCCTTCGGGCCCGCCGTGAAGAAGGTGATGAGATCGAGCAGCTTGAAGCCGGCCCGAATGACGCGGGCGAGGCCGGTCTCCTCAAGCCCGAGATGGGCGAGGAAGGCGCGGCGGTCGTCGGGGTCAAGCAGCGCCACCTCCGCCTCGATCGCGGCGGAAATGATCACCGCCTGGGCCCCCTCGGCTTTCGCATGTTCCACGACGAGCGTCGAATATCGGTTGCCGGTCGCCGCCGAGGCCTCCTCAACATTCGCGACATAAAGCACCGGCTTCTGCGTCAGGAGTTGGAGCTGCTTCCAGGCCTGGCCCTGCTCGGGCGGAACGACGACATCGCGGGCCGGCCGGCCGGCACGCAATGCCGCCAGCGCCGGCTCAATGACGGTGATTGCCTGCTGTGCTTCGCGGTCGCCCCCCTTCGCGCGCTTCTGCAGGGGCAAAAGCCGGCGCTCCAGGCTGTCGAGATCGGCCAGCATCAACTCGGTTTCGATGGTCTCGATGTCGCGAAGCGGGTCCACTTTGCCGTTGTGATGAGCCACCTCGCCATCGAAACAGCGCACCAGATGCGCAATAGCATCGACCTCGCGGATATGCCCAAGAAACTGATTGCCAAGCCCCTCGCCCTTGCTGGCGCCGCGGACCAGCCCCGCTATATCGACGAAGCCGAGCTGGTTGGGCACCGTCTTGGCCGACCTGGCGATGCGGGCAATGGCGTCAAGACGTCGATCCGGCACCGCGACCCGCCCGATATTGGGCTCGATCGTGCAGAACGGATAGTTGGCCGCTTCCGCCGCCGCTGTCTCGGTCAGCGCGTTGAACAAGGTCGACTTGCCGACATTGGGCAAGCCGACGATGCCGAGGTCGAATCCCATCCGTCAGCTGTCTTTCTTCTCCGAGGAAGGCGCGCCCGTTTCTGGGCGTGGCGGCTTTGGCTTTGGCGGCCCGATCAGCACCAGCACCTTGTTCATGAAGCGGTTCTCGTCTCCCTTCGCCATGAGCGGAAAGGCCTCCGCGACCGCATCCAGGAGCTTCTCCAACCAGGGCCGCTCCGCCTTGGCGAAGTCCTGCAGGACGTAGCGATGCACCAGCTCCGGCGCGCCGGGATGACCGATGCCGAGACGGATGCGCCAGAAATCCGGCCCGATATGGGCCTCGATGCTGCGGATGCCGTTATGGCCCGCCGCCCCTCCGCCCTTTTTTGCACGGACCTGCCCGGGCTTCAGATCGATCTCGTCATAGACGGCGATGATGTCCTCGGGCGCGATCTTGTAGAAGCGGGCCGTCGTCGCCACCGCCTCGCCGCTGCGGTTCATATAAGTTACCGGCTTCAGTGCCAAGATCTTGACGCCATCCACTTGTCCTTCGGCGGCAAGCCCATGGAAACGCGCCCTCCAGGGGCCGAAGCCGTAGCGACGATGGATGGCGTCGACCGCCATGGCGCCGATATTGTGCCGGTGCCCGACGTAACCCGGGCCGGGATTGCCGAGGCCCACCAGGAGGCGCATCGAGCCGAGTTGCTACTCCTTCTCCTTTTTCGGAGGGGTGGCGGCGGCCGGCGCGGCGGTGGGCGGGGCGGCGCCTGGCGCCGCCGGAGTAGCGGCCGCGGGAGCGACCGGCACCTCGGGTGCGGCCGCCGCGGCCTGCGCTGCGGCCTGCGCCTCCAGCGCCTCGGCCCGAACCGCGCTCGGCGAGGCTATGGTCGCCACCGTGAAATCGCGCTCGACGGTCGGGCGCACATTGTCGGGGAGCTTCACATGGCTGATATGGATGCTGTCGCCGATATCGAGGCCCTCGAGATCCACGACGATCTTCCGCGGGATGGCGTCGACCAAGCAGCGCAGCTCGATCTCATGGCGCACGACGTTGAGCACGCCGCCGCGCTTCAGGCCGGGCGATTTCGGCTCGTTGACGAACTCCACGGGCACCTGCACCACCACCTTGCTGTCGGCGGTCACGCGCAGGAAGTCGATATGTAGCGGCTTGTCGGAGACCGGGTCGAACTGCACGTCGCGCGGCAGAACGCGATGCGCCGCACCGCCGAGCTTGAGGTCAAACAGGGTGGCGAAAAAGCCGATCTTGTGCAGCTCGCGGCTCAACTCGCTGGGGTCGAGCGTGATCAGGACCGGCTCCTGCTTGCCGCCATAGATGACGCCCGGCACGCGGCCCGCGCGACGGACGGTGCGGGCGGCCCCCTTTCCGGCCCGCGCTCTGAGCTCGACGCTCAGCTGATGTGTCTGGGTCATTCTCAGTCTCCTCGATGATTGGCCCCGCGGCCTCCAGGGGTGCCGACGGGGCTTGCCGACGCCGCCCGGACCCCATGTCCGGGCGCGGACGATTCTATCAGTCGAACAGGCTCGACACCGATCGCTCCTCGCTGATCCTGCGCATCGCCTCGGCGATCAGGGTCGCGATGGTGAGCTGGCGGATATTGTGCGACACCCGCACCGCCTCGGTCGCGGCGATGCTGTCGGTGATGACCAGACGCTCGATCGGCGAGGAGGAGACGCGCGCCACCGCCCCGCCCGAGAGCACGCCATGGGTGACATAGGCGCAGACCGAGGAGGCGCCCGCCTCCATCAGTGCCACCGCCGCATTGCACAGCGTGCCGGCGGAATCGACGATATCGTCGACCAGAATGCAGCGCCGCCCCTCGACATCGCCGATGATGTTCATCACCTCCGACTGGCCCGCCCGCTCGCGCCGCTTGTCGATGATGGCAAGGTCGGCGTCGAGGCGCTTGGCGATCGCCCGGGCCCTCAAGACGCCGCCGACATCGGGCGAAACGAGGACCAGATTGTCTCCCGGGAAATTCTGTTGGATGTCCTTAGTGAAAACCGGCGCGGCGAACAGATTGTCGGTCGGGATGTCGAAGAAGCCCTGAATCTGCCCGGCATGCAGGTCGAGGGTCAGCACTCGGTCTGCGCCGGCGACGGTGATGAGGTTGGCCACGAGCTTGGCCGATATCGGCGTGCGCGGCCCCGATTTCCGGTCCTGGCGCGCATAGCCATAATAAGGGATTACCGCGGTGATGCGGCGGGCCGATCCGCGCTTCAAGGCATCGCAGGTGACCAGAAGCTCCATCAGATGGTCATTCGCCGGAAACGAGGTCGACTGGATCACGAAAACGTCCTCACCGCGCACGTTCTCATGGATCTCGACGAAGACCTCCATATCCGAGAAGCGGCGCACGCTCGCATGCGTCAACGGCAGGTTCAGGAATGCCGAGATCGCCTCGGCGAGCGGCCGATTGCTGTTGCCGGTCAGGATCTTCATGCCGCTAGAGACGCCCCGAAAACTCACTGCGCCGGGCTGGCCTTAGATAGCAGCCCCGGCGGCGGCCGGGTTTTATCAGGGCGTCACGGGTCTGTAAACGGCGGCGGCTAGTCCCGGCGGGCCTTCAGCTTGGCGATTGCGCGCCCCACGATCTCGGCAAACGCCGGATTGGCCTCAAGGGCTTCGCTCATCGCCTCTACCTTTTCCATCCCTTGCAGCGCAGAGCGATATCCCCAGTCGTCCGGGTGCGCCTTCACAAGGCGCCGCAGCCGACGGATCTCCCGCCGGTAGCCCTCGGGCGTGCGGTCAAATTCTCTCGTGATAATGGTGTAGGAAGGCATCGTGATTATCCCGACCCGCCTATAACTTTCCCGCACCACACCTGCTCGCCGTCACAGTGCAAAAGTTGCAGCAGATGAACCCATGGCGAATGGCCGCTATCGTGATTTCCAATGCCACCCCCACCCGGCGCGTCCCGCGCCGACCTCCCCCATCAAGGGGGAGGTGAATTTATCGTGGCGCCGCAATGACTTGCCTCCCCCCCTTGAGGGGAGGCCGCGAGCGTGAAGCGAGCGGGAGGGGGGGTGCGCTAGATATTTCCAACCCGCGGTGCTAGCGCCGCAATTACATCAGCACGCACGTCACCAGAAGCCCTAGCACAAGAAACCCGAGGAAGAGGAGCAAATGCGGCATCGCTTAGGGGCGCCTATTTCGCCACCAGCTCCAGCCCCTTCCTGGACAAGGTTTCGCACCCGCTCGGCGTGACCAGAACGGTCTGGCCGGTGGTCATGGCAAGGCCCTTGGGGCTGTCGAAGATGATGATGTGGATGAAGAAGACCATGCCGGGCCCGATCACCTCCGGATTGCCCTGGTAGAACATCGGCCAGTCCATCCAGTTCGGGGCGAAGGTGGCGCCGAGGCTGTAGCCGGTGGCGTTCATCCGATGCTCGCGAAAGCCGGCGGCATCGAGGGTGAGGGCATGAGCCTCGAATACCTCGCCCATGGTGGCGCCTGGCCGGACCTTTGCCTTGCAGGCCTCGAGCGCCGCCACCGCCGCTTTGTGCATCTCGAGATGCCTGGGATCGGGCTTGCCGATCAGGATCGTGCGCATCAGGCAGGAATGATAGTGGCGGTAGACGCCGGCGAACTCGAGCGTGAGCTGGTCCTTGGCCTCCAGATGTCGGCGGCCAGTGAAGTAGCGGCAGAGGAGCGCGTCCTTGCCCGAGCCGATGATGAATTCATTGGCCGGATCGTCGCCGCCGTTGCGGAAGATGGCGCCGTGCATGGCGGCCAGGATCTCGCCTTCATAGGCGCCGGGCCGGGCCAACCGCTCCGCCTCGCCCAGCGCGAGATCGGCCAATTCGGTCGCCTTGCGGACATAGGCGATCTCGGCCGGGCTTTTGACGAGGCGCAGCCGCGTGACCAGGTCCGAGGCATCGACGAGCGTGGCGAAGCCTTCGAGCGCCGCCTCCAACCTTTTGCCGTTGCGGGCGGTGAGGCCATAGGCCTCGTATTCGACGCCCAGCCGCGTGTTCTTGGCGCCATACTCCTCGAGGACACGCCGCAGCTCCTCGGCGGGTTTGGCATCCGGCGCATCGACCCAGACACGGACATCCTCGATCACCGAGGTATGCCAGGCCTGGCGCAGGTCGGGGGCGCGGGTGAGGAGGAAGAACCGGCCATCCGACCCGAGATAAAGGCACTGAAAGAAGACATATCCGAAGGTGTCGTAACCGGTCAGGTAGAACATGCTTTCCTGCCGGAACATTAAAAGCCCGTCGAGGCCGCGCTCGACCATCGCTTTGGTCGCGGCCGCACGTCGGCCGGCCAACTCTTCCCGGGTGAAATGCAACGCCATCGTTCTTCAGTCTTCCAATGTGATGGCCGATAGAAGCCGGCCATAATCCTTTTCGCCCGAGAGCGTGGCGCGCCGATAGCTGAAATAGCGCTCGGGTTCTGCGGCGGTGTCGCCGCCGGCGGACAGAATCTGCGCCAAACGCAATCTCTCCAGACGCCGGCGCACATAGCCTGCAAGATCGAAGAGGTAATGCCCGGTCCGGACCGCGGGGCGGAACAGCGTGGCATTGCTCCGATCCGCCGCCAGGAACCGCTGGTGGAATTCAGGCCCGACCTCGTAGGAGGCCTGCGCGATGCAGGGTCCGATGGCGGCACGGATGTCGCGGGGGCTCGCGCCGAGCCGCTGCATGGCCGCGACCGTCTCCTCGAGCACTCCATCGAAGGCGCCGCGCCAACCGGCATGCGCCGCGCCGATCACCCCAGCCTCGATATCGGCGAAAAGGACCGGCGCGCAGTCGGCAGTGAGGATTCCCAGAGCCATCCCACGCCGCAGGGTCACCGCGCCGTCCGCCTTCGGTGCCTGGCCCGGCCGCCACGGCTCGTCCACGACTACGACGGAGGGGCTGTGCACCTGATAAAGCGTAACGAGGGCCTCGGGCTTGACGCCAAGCCGCGCCGTGGCGCGCCGGCGGTTTTCGCGCACCGCCTCGGGATCGTCGCCCGAGCCGTAGCCGCAATTCAGCGCTGCGTAGAGGCCGTCGCTGACACCGCCTTCTCGGGTGAAGAAAGCGGCGCTGAGCCCCGGCGCGGTGAGCGTTTCGGAGGCGATCATCGCATGCTCAGGCAAAACCGGCGGGCAGGCCGAAGCCGGGGGAGGTGAGGGCCATGACGCGGAAGAGCCTGCCCATTTCCTCCGGGTGGATCAAGCGCCGCAGTCCGGAGCGGATGGCCTCGGCCTGCTCTGGATGGGCGCCGGCCAGAAGCCGCTCGGCGCGCATTTCGATGCCTAGCTGTCGCAGGAAGAACCCCTGCGATACCGGCCCATGCACTTCGGCTCCCGCGGCGACGGCGGCGCGCGCGAGCGCGGCGAAATCGACATGTGCCGTCAGGTCGGCTTCCCCGGGTTCGCCAAGCACATCG
>DASPGI010000171.1:0-4629 GCA_035620695.1 Alphaproteobacteria bacterium | reverse complement strand
TGACCGAGGAGTTGTCGCGCGGCGCCTTGGGCGTAGGCTCGCTGGCGACACGCTCGGAGATCGCCGCCGAGTTGATCCGTCTGGGCGGCACCGAGGCGCAGAAGCGGCGCTGGCTGCCACGGATTGCCTCGGGCGAGGTGCTGCCGACGGCGGTCTTCACCGAACCCGATACCGGATCCGATCTTGGCGCGCTCAAGACCCGCGCAGTCCTGGACGGTGATGCTTACCGTGTCACCGGCAACAAGACTTGGATCACTCATGCCGCCCGCGCCGACCTGATGACGCTCTTGGCGCGCACCGATCCCGCCTCGAGGGACTGGCGGGGCCTCTCCATGTTCATCGCCGAGAAGCCGCGTGGAACTGCGGAGGACCCGTTCCCCGCACCCGGAATGAAAGGCGGCGAGATTGCGGTCATGGGCTATCGCGGCATGAAGGAGTATGAGATCGCCTTCGACGATTTCCGGGTACCGGTTGAGTCTCTTCTCGGCGGCCTGGAGGGTGAGGGCTTCAAGCAGCTCATGGCGACCTTCGAATCGGCGCGCATCCAGACCGCAGCGCGCGCCGTGGGCGTGGCGCAGAACGCGCTCGAGCTCGCGGTGGGCTATGCCGGCACCCGTCGCCAGTTCGGCAAGCCGATCGCCGCTTTCCCGCGGGTTTCGGGCAAGATCGGCTGGATGGCGGTTGAGACCGTGATCGCGCGCCAGCTTACCTTCGCCGCCGCCAGGGCCAAGGACAGCGGCCGGCGCTGTGACATCGAGGCCGGCATGGCCAAGCTCTTGGCCGCTCGCGTCGCCTGGGCCAATGCCGATCTCGCCGTGCAGATACACGGCGGCAATGGCTATGCGCTCGAATATCCGGTGAGCCGCGTGTTGGCCGATGCCCGCATCCTGAATATCTTCGAGGGCGCAGCCGAGATCCAGGCTCAGGTGGTCGCGCGGGGGCTGCTTGGCGGAGAGAGAAACTAGAGGAGCTGTGGCCCTGATCCTTCAGGCCTGAGAGGCTCGTTTCGCCCATAGGCGACGTTGTAGTTTCGGCCTATGTTGCTCGCATGGCAATCTGGCTGCCCGTCCTCATCGTCGCCGCCATGATCGCCGCCTTGGGCGCGCTGCTGCTCGGAGTCGTCAGCATGGCCAAGGGCGGCGAGTTCAATCGCAAATATGGCAACAAGCTGATGCGAACGCGCGTGGCGCTTCAGGGTTTGGCCATTTTGCTTTTCATCATCCTCATGCTCAGCTATCGGAGCTGAGGCGAGGCAAGGGCTAAACACCATGGTCCGGCTCACCCGCATCTACACCCGCGGCGGCGATAAGGGCCGGACATCGCTGGGCGACGGCACGCGCGTCGAAAAGCACAGCGAGCGCGTCGAGGCTCTCGGCACGATCGATGAGGCCAATGCGGCGATCGGCTTGGCGCGCCTGCACCTCGACGGGGAGGCGGACGCCATGTTGGCCCGCATTCAGAATGATCTGTTCGACCTCGGCGGCGATCTCTGCGTTCCAAAAAAGGAGCGTGAGGCCGAGGAACAGGCTTTGCGCATGCAGGGGTCTCAGGTGGCGCGGCTGGAACGCGAGATCGATACCCTGAACTCGGAGCTAAAGCCGCTCGACTCCTTCATTCTACCGGGCGGAACCCCCGCCTCGGCCTGGCTCCACCTCGCGCGTACGATCGTGCGACGGGCGGAGCGCGCGACCTCCCAGCTTGCCGGCTCCGAGGAGGTCAATCCCGCGGCGCTCCAATATCTTAACCGGCTATCCGACCATCTTTTCGTCTTGGCGCGCTGGAGCAACGGCAAGGGGGCCGCAGACCTGCTCTGGAAGCCGGGAGCGGGCCGCTAAAGGTCGCTTTTGCGGCATTGCGGAATCGGCGGCGCGCCTTGCGTTGACACGTCTCTGTCATGATCTTATTGTGCGGCGCGATATAGTATTAGCGGTCGGTTTTCGAGGCGCAGTTCCATGAAAGTTCTGGTCGCGGTCAAGCGCGTCATCGATGCCAATGTGAAGGTGCGCGTGAAGGCGGACAACAGCGGCGTGGAGCTGACCAACGTTAAGATGGCGATGAACCCCTTTTGCGAGATCGCCGTCGAGGAAGCACTCCGGCTGCGCGAGGCCGGCAAGGCCAACGAGGTCGTAGCCGTGTCCTTGGGAGGCGCCGCCTCTCAGGAAACCATCCGTACGGCGTTGGCGATGGGCGCCGATCGCGGGATCCATGTCCAGACCGATATCGAGCTGCAACCGCTTGGCGTTGCAAAGCTTCTGAAGGCGGTGATCGAGAAGGAGCAGCCGGGTCTGGTGATCTTGGGCAAGCAGGCGATCGATGACGACAGCAATCAGACCGGCCAGATGCTGGCGGGCTTGCTCGGCTGGCCACAGGCGACCTTCGCCTCCAAGGTCAAGACCGAGGGCCAGGGGGCTGAAGTCACGCGCGAGGTGGACGGGGGGCTCGAGACCATACGTATAAAGCTGCCGGCGGTGGTCACCACCGATCTCCGCCTCAACGAGCCGCGTTACGCCTCCTTGCCCAATATCATGAAAGCGAAGAAGAAGCCGATCGAAGCGCTGACCCCGGGGGCGCTTGGGGTCGATCCGAGCCCGCGCCTCAAGATCTTGAAGGTGGTGGAGCCTCCGAAAAGACAGGCCGGCATCAAGGTGAAGACCGTCCAGGAACTGGTCGACAAGCTTCGCAACGAAGCGAAGGTGATTTGACCGATGGCCGTTCTGGTCGTAGGCGAGCATGACGGGACCGCGCTGAAGGCGGCTTCGCTGTCGGCCATCGCCGCCGCCGGAAAGATCGGCGGCGGGGTCGCGGTTCTGGTCGCCGGCTCCGGCTGCGAGAAGGTAGCCCAGTCGGCCGCGAAGGTGGCCGGGGTCGATCGCGTCCTCCACGCCGACGACGCGATCTACGCCCACCCTCTGGCCGAGAACATCGCCAAGCTGGTGGTTTCGGTTGCAAGCGAATTCAGCCATCTGTTCGCCGGCGCCGACAGCTTCGGCAAGAACGTCATGCCGCGCATCGCCGCACTGCTTGACGTGGCCCAGGTCTCCGACATCGTCGCGATCGAGGGACCAAAGCAATTCGTGCGGCCGATCTATGCCGGCAACGCACTCCAGACGGTCGAGGCGACCGACCGGAAGATCGTGGTGACCGTGCGCGGCACCGCCTTCGAGCCGGCGGGAGGCGAAGGCGGGACGGCGAAGATCGAGACGGTCGCAAGCGCCGGCGATGCCGGGCTCTCGAGCTACTCCGGTGCGGCCTTGAGCCGATCGGAACGCCCGGAGCTGACCTCGGCGCGCGTGGTCGTCTCTGGCGGGCGCGGCATGCAATCGGGAGAGAATTTCCAACTTCTAGAGAAGTTGGCCGACAAGCTGGGCGGTGCTGTCGGCGCTTCGCGCGCCGCGGTCGACGCCGGCTATGTCCCGAACGACTATCAAGTAGGGCAAACCGGCAAGATCGTGGCGCCCGATCTCTATCTGGCGGTCGGCATCTCGGGCGCCATCCAGCATCTCGCGGGTATGAAGGACAGCAAGGTGATCGTCGCCATCAACAAGGATGAGGAGGCGCCGATCTTCCAAGTCGCGGACTACGGCATCGTTGGCGACCTCTTTCAGCTCGTGCCGGAGCTGACGCAAGCGCTCGACGAGTCCGCCTGACTATGCTTGAGGAGCCAAGGCAATGATTAAAAGCATGGGCGTGATCGGAGCCGGTCAAATGGGAAACGGCATCGCCCATGTCGGCAGCCTTGCCGGATTGGATGTCCGCATCGTCGATGTCAGCGATGAGGCGCTTAAGCACGCGATCGAGTTGATCGACCAGAATATGCAGCGCCAGGTCCGGCGCGGCATGATCCAGGACGAGGAGCGTAGGGGCGCGCTGAAGAGGATCAAGTCCGGCACCGACTATGCACTATTCAAGGACTGCGACATCGTCATTGAAACGGCGACCGAGAACGAGCAGGTCAAGCGCGACATTCTGAAGAAGCTCTGCCCGGTCCTGAAACCCGATGCGATCATCGCATCGAACACCTCCTCCATCTCGATCACGCGGCTCGCGGCCACTACGGACCGACCGACGAAATTCATCGGCATGCATTTCATGAACCCCGTGCCGCTGATGAAGCTCGTGGAGGTCATCCGCGGCCTCGCGACCGACGACGATACCTATGGCCGGGTGAAGGAACTTGCCGAGCGGCTGGGCAAGACCACCGCTTCAGCCGAGGATTTTCCCGCCTTCATCGTCAACCGCATCCTACTGCCGATGATCAACGAGGCGGTCTACACGCTCTATGAAGGCGTCGGCTCGGTCGAGGCGATCGACACCGCGATGCGGCTCGGCGCCAACCACCCGATGGGCCCGCTCGAGCTCGCCGACTTCATCGGCCTAGACACCTGCCTGGCGGTCATGCAGGTGCTCTACGATGGCTTGGCCGACAGCAAGTATCGCCCCTGCCCGCTCTTGGTGAAATATGTCGAAGCGGGCTGGCTCGGCCGCAAATCTGGCCGCGGCTTCTACGATTATAGCGGCGAGAAGCCGATCCCGACGCGGTGAAATTGACGACGGCCCCTCGTTACCATCCCTCACCCTCCCGTCGCTGACGCGACGGGTCCCTCCCTCTCCCGCTTCGCGGGCGAGGGG
>DASPGI010000170.1:0-40584 GCA_035620695.1 Alphaproteobacteria bacterium | reverse complement strand
TCTCGCGGGGAAATCTGGTGAAAAAACTGGTTGGCCTCGCGATCTTTCAGACCTCTGTTTATCTGCTCTACATCGAGCCGGCGAAGATACTGGGCGGTACCGCTCCGGTCCTTGATCCCGATTTCGCGATTTATTCGAACCCGCTGCCGCATGTACTGATCCTGACCGCGATCGTGGTCGGCGTTGCCACGCTCGCGCTCGGCCTGGCCATTGCGGTGCGGATCAACGAGGCTTACGGCACAATCGAGGAGGATGAGATCATCGAAAGGGACGGCACCTCATGAACGCGGCCGTCCAGCACTTGCCGATCCTGCAGGTCATGCTGCCTCTCTTGGGCGCGGTGATAGTGGCGTTCCTTCAGAACGCGCGCGCAGCCTTCGCCCTGACCGCAGCGATCAGTTGGACGATGCCTTTTATCGCCGGCGCGCTGTTGTGGCAGGTCATGGAGAGCGGCCCGATCTCCTACCATCTGGGCGGTTGGGCGCCGCCTTGGGGCATCGAGTATCGCGTGGATCTGCTGAATGGCTTCGTCCTCTTGCTGATCTCGGCGGTCGGCGCGGTGATCATGCCGGCGGCGCGCCCGGCCATCGATTTCGAGATCGATGCGCAGCGGCAACCACGCTTCTACTGCATGTTTCTGCTATGTCTGGCCGGGCTTCTGGGCGTCACGGCCACAGGCGATGCTTTCAACGCCTTCGTCTTCCTCGAGATTTCCTCGCTCTCGACCTATGTTCTGATCGCGCTTGGTCCCGATCGCAGAGCCTTGCTTGCATCCTACCGCTATCTGATCGTCGGCACGATCGGCGCCACTTTCTATGTCATCGGAGTCGGCCTTCTTTATCTGGCGACCGGCACCTTGAACATGGCCGACCTGACTGTCCGGATCGGCATGGCCTGGGGAGAACATTCGCGCGCGGTGATCACCGCGTTGGGCTTCATAACTGTCGGCATCGGCCTGAAGCTCGCCCTCTTCCCGCTTCATGCCTGGCTGCCCAACGCCTACACCTACGCCCCCTCCTGGGTGACGGTGTTCCTCTCCGCATCGGCCACAAAGGTTGCCGTCTACCTTCTGGTCCGCTTCTACTTCTCCGTGTTCGGGCCCGCGATCGATCTAGACCTGCAGCCGGTCGCGAGCTTTATCGTCGCGCTTTCGGTCGCCGCCATGTTCCTGGCTTCGATCTCCGCCGTGTTCGAGGCCAATCTGAAGCGGATGCTGGCCTATTCCTCGGTGGCTCAGATCGGCTACATCACACTTGGCATCGGTCTCGGGAATCAAGCTGGAATGACCGGGGGACTGGTGCATATCGTCAATCACGGCATCATGAAGGCCGCCCTCTTTCTCGCGGCCACGGCGGTTGTCTTGCGTGTACGAACGATGCGCATTACCGAACTTGCCGGTATCGGCCGCAAGATGCCTTGGACCATTGCAGCGTTCTCGATCGCGGGGTTCGGTCTGATCGGCACTCCGGGAACGACGGGATTCATCTCGAAATGGTATCTGGTGCTTGGTGCGATCGAGAGAGGCTGGTGGGCTCTTGCCTTCCTCATCGTCGCAAGTTCTTTGATTTCGCTGGTCTATGTCGGAAGATTCCTCGAGCTGGCATGGAGGCGTGAGCCGCTCGCGGAAGTGGCGAACGCAGCCGATCCACCGGCATCGATCCTGTTCCCTCTTCTGGTCCTCGCCGCCGCGACCATCTATTTCGGGATCGATCCTAGCTTGACGGCTGGAGTTGCAGGCAAAGCGGCGGAAGCGCTGCTTGGCATGGCGCGATGAGCGCGTTGTCCTCGCCCGAGCACCTCCTTCTGCTCGCGGTAGCGGTGCCCTTTCTGGGCGCGCTCGCCATTCCGCTGTTCCACAATCACCCCAATCTCCGCGAGGGCGTGACCCTGGTCACGGCCATAACCTTGTGTCTCCTTGTTCTGCGTTTGCTGGCGACCATGACCGCCGGAGCCCGGCCGAAAGTCGCCCTCGTCGAGTTCGGACCCACTTGGTCGCTTGGATTCGCACTGGAGCCATTGGGAGCGATTTTTGCTCTGGTGGCCTCCTCCTTGTGGATTGTCAATGCAATCTATTCGATCGGCTACATGCGCGCACATCGGGAGCCGCGCCAAACCGGATTCTACGTCTGCTTCGCGATCGCACTCGGCAGCACGATCGGCGTTGCATTCGCGAGAGACCTCTTCACGCTCTTCCTGTTCTACGAGGCGCTCACGCTCTCGACATATCCCCTGGTGACGCACAAGGCCGATGCCGAGGCAATGCGCGCCGGACGACT
Source organism: Alphaproteobacteria bacterium (assembly GCA_035620695.1). Lineage (GTDB taxonomy): Bacteria > Pseudomonadota > Alphaproteobacteria > JAREAF01 > JAREAF01 > JAREAF01. The sequence goes on along the minus strand of DASPGI010000170.1, from coordinate 38,308 downwards.
TTATCTTGGATTGTTGCTCGGCACGTCCATGCTGCTGTTCCTCCCGGCGATCATCGCCACTTTTGCGATTTCGGGCACGTTGGAATTCACGCCCGGAGGCAGCATTTCCGGGCGGATCGGTTCGGTCGGGATCGGGCTGTTGCTGGCCCTTTATGTCTTCGGCATCGGCAAGGCGGCGATGATGCCAGTGCATTTCTGGCTGCCGGCGGCGATGGTGGCGCCGACGCCGGTCAGCGCGCTTCTGCACGCCGTGGCGGTGGTGAAAGCCGGTGTCTTCTGCATCGTCAAGATCGTCGTCTATGTATTCGGGATCGAAACGCTTGCCGCAAGCAATGCTGCGGGATGGCTGATCTACGCCGCATCCGCCAGCCTCATCCTTGCCTCGCTCATCGCGCTGACCCGCGACAATCTGAAGGCCCGCCTCGCCTACTCCACCGTTGGACAGCTTGCTTATGTCGTGCTCGGGGCGGCGCTTGCCAACTCGACCGGCATCATCGGCAGCGGTCTGCAGCTGGCGACCCATGCCGCAGCAAAGATCACGCTGTTCTTTTGCGCAGGCGCCATTTACGTCGCCCATCACAAGACCGAGATCAGCGAGCTGTCGGGCATCGGCCGTCGCATGCCGGTCACCATGTTCGCCTTCCTGATCGGCTCGCTGAGCATCATCGGGCTCCCTCCCTTCGGTGGTCTTTGGAGCAAGTGGACGCTGACCATGGGTGCGTTGGACGCGGGAAACCTCTTCGTCGCAGGGGTGCTCATGGTGAGCTCTCTGCTCTCCCTCGCCTATCTCTTGCCCGTGGTCGCGCGCGCCTTCTTCCTTCCTCCGACCGAGCCCAGCGAAGCGCTGGTCCAAGGTCGGATCGCGGAAGCGCCTGTGTCTTGTCTCATCGCGCTCTGTTTGACAGCGCTGCTGTGCATCGCTCTCTTCTTTGGAGCGGGTCGCGTCGAGATGATTCTGCAAGACCTGTTCCCTGACCTGACGGACACGCACTAGCCGATGACCTCAGCGCACGACCCGGCCGAAAGGCTCTACTGGCTCGACAACCCGGGCAACGTCGATCGCTTGGTCCGCGGCTTCTATGCGGTATGCGCACTGCTGCTGCTTCTTGACCTGTTCATCCCGAAACACGGCTCTTTCGCCATCGAGCATGTCTTTGGGTTCTACGCTTTGTTCGGATTTGTGGCGTGCGTCACGCTGGTCCTCGTCGCCAAGCAACTCCGCCGCATCGTGATGCGTCCCGAGGCGTATTATGATCGGTGAGTTGGCTCCCGGACTGATCCTGATCTTCGGTGCGCTTCTCTTGCCCTTGCTGAGAGGGTGGCTGCGGGCGGGCTATATGTTGGCGCTCCCGGCAATCGCCTTTCTGCAACTCATCGCTATGCCCGACGGCAGCCTCGGCCACATGGAGATGTTCGGGCTGCGGCTTACGACGGTCCGCGTCGACGAGTTGAGCCGCTTCTTCGGCTACGCCTTCCTCGTGGCCGCACTGCTCGGCGCCATCTATGCCCTGCACGTAAAGGATACGGTGCAGCATTTTGCCGGCTCCATCTATGCTGGAAGCGCCCTCGGCGCGGTCTTCGCCGGAGATCTACTCACCCTGCTACTCTTTTGGGAGCTGATCTCGCTTGCCTCGGTTTTCCTGATCTGGGCAGCCAGGACGCCACGAGCCTACCGCGCCGGCATGCGCTATCTCATCGTCCAGATCGGATCTGGCCTCCTCCTGCTGCTGGGTCTGCTGCTCCGCTATCACGAGACCGGCTCGCTTGCTTTCGATCGGATCGGCTTGGAAAGCCCCGGCGGCACGCTCATCTTTCTCGCCTTCGGCGTCAAATGCGCTTTCCCGCTTCTCCACAACTGGTTGCAGGACGCCTATCCCGAGGCAACGGTCACGGGCACCGTGCTGCTTTCGGCCTTCACCACAAAGGTTGCCGTATATGCTCTGGCTCGGGGCTTTCCCGGAACCGAAATACTGGTGCCGATCGGCGCCATTATGACTGCCTTTCCAATCTTCTATGCAGTGATCGAGAATGACCTGAGGCGCGTCCTCGCCTACAGCCTCAACAACCAGCTCGGCTTCATGGTGGTCGGGATCGGCATCGGCACCGATTTGGCATTGAACGGCGCCGTCGCTCATGCCTTCGCGGACATCGTCTTCAAGGCCCTGCTCTTCATGGCGATGGGCGCAGTGCTGTTCCGGGTGGGAACGGTCAAAGGATCGGAGCTGGGAGGGCTTTACAAGTCGATGCCCTGGACGACCGGCTTCTGCATTGTCGGCGCCGCGTCCATCTCGGCCTTTCCACTATTCAGTGGTTTTGTGACCAAGTCCATGGTCATCGCCGCCGCCATGGAGCAAGATCGGTTGTGGATCTGGCTCGTGTTGCTCTTCGCGAGCGCCGGTGTATTTCACCATGCAGGAATAAAGATTCCGTACTTCGCGTTTTTTGCCCATGATTCCGGCAAGCGCTGCCGGGAAGCTCCGCCCAACATGTTGATTGCGATGGGCCTTTCGGCGGCTTTGTGCATCGGCATCGGTTCCTTTCCAGACCAGTTCTATGCGCTGTTGCCGTTTCAGGCGAGCTTTCATCCCTACAGTCCCGATCATGTCGCGGCACAGATCCAGCTGTTGTTCTGGTCCGCGCTCGCCTTCACGATTCTGATGAGGACTGGCATCTATCCACCCGAACTCAAGTCGACCAATCTCGATTTCGACTGGATTTATCGGCGCCTCGGGCGGTCATTCGCCGAGATCGTCGGGTGGTCCGCTGCGCGCCTTTGGACCGTGTTTGCCTCGGCAATTGGCGATCGGACGAGTCGACTGATCGATGCCGTCCGATCCGAATGGTCTTCCGGAGGGATTCCCGCGCGCATGACACATACCGGCAGCATGGTCTTTTGGACCACGCTTCTGCTCGCCGCCTATTTAATCTTGTCTTATCTTTGAACGAAGGTTTGCCAAAGCGCTTTCTTATCGTCCAACAAGCTCGTCAATTCAGGCCATAGGCACCGCCATTTAATCATTTCTTCGACGTTATGGAGAGCCGAACCGGCATTCAGATAAGTTTTCTGTTGCACAACTCTTAAAGTTGAGCCACGAATTATAGGGAAAATTCATCTGGAGATCATCGAAATGCCGAAGAGAGCCAAGCGTGGGATTATTGAAACCAAGCTATCAAAGGGTAAGCTTCGAAAATTAAATGCGCTACGCAAGTCACTGGGTAACGATATTGCAAATCGAGCATTCGCTGAATGGATGTCCAGCCACGGCGATGGCGCTGACCAGGCTTCGGACAGGAATGCGCGCACCATCACGGAGGCGCTGCACCCGCTTATCAAATCGGGCAGGCTAAGCGTCCCACGGGGCGGCTATCTCATCCGCCGCGGCAGAGGCCGCGTGATTGTCGAGCGGCCCGAATAATTCTCATGGGGCGGGAAACTGCGAAGCTTGCCCTGATTGGATTGCCTGTGCTGGGGAAGGGTCTGATCGGCCATTCTAAATTGAGGGTCGACAGACGGACATAGACTTGCCTGCAAAATGCCTGGTCAATCACTCCACGTCGCCGTCTGTTCACCGCGACGGCATTGGTCTGATTCGGGCTTGACCCCCGGGCTTGTTGGTAGCCCGAGACAGTGGGCGCTGCGGCCAGCAGTCTCTCTTGGGAGGCCGTGTCACATCATGTTCTGGTAACGTTCCAGGCCGTCGCTTGCACTTGATCATCACGGCAAAGGCAGCCATGCTGCCAAACCAAACAATAAAGCTCGGGGAGACGCCATGACTGATCTAGAACCCAACCAGGCGGTTGCTCGCCGCAAATTTTTGAAGGGCGGAGCGCTCGCAATCGGCGCCGCGGCCGGTGGGCTCGCCGCTCCTGCGGTCCACGCACAAAGCCCGACGGTCATCAAGATGCAGACCTCGTGGCCCGCCTCGGACATCTGGATGGATTTCGCCAGGCAGTATGTCGAGCGGGTCGAGAAGATGTCGGGCGAGCGGATCAAGATCGACCTGTTGCCGGCGGGCGCGGTTGTAGGCGCATTCCAGGTAATGGATGCGGTCAGCGACGGCGTCCTCGACGCCGCTCATACGGTGCCGGTCTACTGGTACGGCAAGAACAAGGCCGCGTCCCTCTTCGGCACCGGGCCGGTCTGGGGCGGCAGCGCCATCACCATGCTGGCCTGGTACTATCAGGGCGGTGGCAAGGAGCTCTACAGGGAGCTGACTCAGGACAATATGGGTCTGAACGTCTATGCGTTCTATGCTTTCCCGATGCCGGCCCAACCCTTCGGCTGGTTCAAGAGTCCACCCCAGGGGGTCAACGACGTCAAGGGACTGAAATACCGGACCGTCGGCCTCGCCGCCGATCTCATGCAGGAGATGGGCATGAGCGTCGCCCAGCTTCCGGGCGGCGAAATCGTTCCCGCCATGGAACGCGGCGTGATCGACGCCTTCGAGTTCAACAACCCCTCCTCCGACATGCGCTTCGGCGCCCAGGATGTCGCCAAGAACTACATGCTGGCCTCCTATCACCAGGCCAGCGAGGCGTTCGAGTTCCTGTTCAACAGGGATGTCTTCGACGACCTGCCGGATGACTTGAAGGCGATCCTGCAATATGGGGTGGAAGCGGTCAGCACCTCCAACCACGCACTTGCGCTGGATGCCTACTCGACCGATCTGAAGAAGCTGCAAGAGGGCGGTGTCAACGTGCTCCGCACGCCGCAGGAGATTCTCGACGCAGAGCTCGACGCCTGGGACAAGCTGATCCCGACGCTCGAGCAAGATGCGTTCATGAAGAAGTGCATGGACAGCCAGCGAGCGTTCGTCGAACGGGTGGTGTTTTACGAGCTCATGAACTCGCCCGACTTGGCGCTTGCCTATGAACACTATTTCCCAGGCAAACTGAAACTGTAATCGACCCACTACCGGAGCGCCGGGACGGAGTATTCCCGTCCCGGCGCTCACTTCCCTCAGCCAGACCCTAGCCCCAGTGCACGCCCATGCTCCGTTACGTCAGATTCGCTGATCGCCTGTCGGCATGGTTCGGCAAGGCTTTTGGTTGGCTGATCCTGCTGATGGTGTTCGGGGTAGGTTACGAGGTGTTCGTCCGCTATGTCCTGAATTCGCCGACGAGTTGGTCCTTCGACGTCTCCTACATCATGTACGGAACCTTGTTCATGATGGGTGGAGCCTACACCCTCTCGGTTGGCGGACATGTTCGCGGCGATTTCATCTATCGGCTGCTGCAACCCCGCACGCAGGCCAAAATCGAACTCGTCCTCTATTTCCTGTTCTTCTTTCCCGGCGTCACGGCGCTGATCGTTACCGGCTGGAAATACGCGGCGCGTTCCTGGCGCTATCTCGAAGTCAGCGTCAACAGCCCGGCCGGCATTCCGGTCTTTCAGTTCAAGACGGTGATCGTGGCCGCCGGCATTCTTCTGTTCATCCAAGGCATCGCCCAGGTCTTTCGCTGCATCTTGTGCATCCGCACCGGCGAGTGGCTGCCCGCGACGGAAGAAGTGCAGGAAACGGAGATCCTACTGGCGCGCAAGGTGCATGAGGTCGTGCCGTCCTATGCACCGGGCTATTCGGACATCGTCGAGCCAGCTCGGCACGAGCCCGGCGAAACACCACGGAGTTGACCATTACCGATCCCCAAATCGCCCTGCTGATGCTGGGGCTTTTCATCTTCGTGATTCTGCTCGGGTTTCCAATCGCCTTCACGCTGATGGCGATGGGAATCGGCTTTGGCTATTACGCCTATTTCGACGCTCCGCGCATGTGGCGGGCGTACAACCGGGCGGTCGAGGACGGCGCGGACACGGTCACCTTGATCCAGACCTGGACCGAGGGCTTCTTCAACAACCGGATCTTCGATCTGTTCGTCAACCAGACCTACTCGGTCATCGCCAACGATGTCCTGACCGCGGTCCCACTGTTTCTGTTCATGGGATACATCGTCGAGCGCGCCAATATCGTCGACCGGTTGTTCGGCACGCTTAACATCGCCGCCCGGCGGGTGCCGGGCTCGATGGCGGTGGCGGCCCTGATCACCTGCGCGCTCTTCGCGACCGCGACTGGCATCGTCGGCGCGGTCGTTACGCTCATGGGTCTGCTCGCTTTCCCAGCCATGCTGAAGGCCCGCTACGACACCGCCTTTGCCTCGGGCGTGATTTGCGCCGGCGGCACGCTAGGCATCCTGATCCCGCCCTCGATCATGCTGATCGTCTATGCCGCCGCGTCTGGCGTCTCGATCGTCCAGCTTTATGCGGGCGCTTTGTTGCCGGGGTTCCTACTGGTCAGCCTCTACATGATCTATGTAGTGGTGCGCGCCACGCTGCAACCGGAGTTGGCGCCGCGACTGCGCGACGACGAGTTCACCAAGATGTCGACCGCCAAGCTATTCCTGCTGTTGCTCACTTCCTTTTTCCCGCTGGCCTTTCTGATCCTTGCCGTGCTGGGTGCAATTCTTTTCGGTCTGGCGACCCCTTCCGAGGCCGCCTCTTTGGGAGCGCTCGGAGGGCTGGTACTGGCGGTCGCGTATCGCGCCTTGAGCTGGCAGCGGTTGCGGGAATCCGTTTATCTGACGGTGCGCACCACCGCCATGGTCTGCTGGCTCTTCGTCGGCTCTTGGACCTTCGCCTCGGTGTTCTCCTATCTGGGAGGCGAGCAAGTCGTCGCCGAGTTCGTCACCGGCCTCGATCTCTCGCCAGTCATGTTCCTGGTCATGGCCCAGGTGATCATCTTCCTCTTGGGCTGGCCATTGGAATGGTCGGAGATCATCATCATCTTCGTCCCGATCTTCCTGCCACTTCTGCCTCATTTCGGCATCGACCCCCTGTTTTTCGGGATCCTGGTCGCCCTCAATCTGCAGACCTCGTTTCTGACGCCGCCCATGGCGATGTCGGCCTACTATCTGAAGGGAATTGCGCCGCCCATCGTGCAACTCACGCAGATCTTCCGGGGAAGCCTTCCCTACGTAGCCATGGTTTTCACCTGCATGCTCCTGCTCTACATCTTCCCCGAGATCGCCCTCTGGCTGCCCAAGCTGGCCTATGGGCGCTGAGGCGCCGAGCGTGGATCAGATGCTTGCCCTCGGTGCCTTGGAACTGCGTGACCGGCTCGCAGCCGGTTCGTTACGGACCGTAGAGTTGGCGCAATCCTGCCTGGCTCGGATCGAGGCACGCGAACCATCGGTTCAGTCATGGGCTTGGCTCGATCGGGATCATGTGCTCAAGCAAGCGGCGGCACTCGATGCGCATCGTGCTTCGGGGCGAGCGATCGGACCGCTGCATGGGCTGCCGGTCGGCATAAAGGACATCTTCGATACCGCCGCCATCCCGACCGAGAACGGGACGGTGTTGGATGCGGGACGAGTGCCGATCCATGACTCCTGGGTGGTCGCGCGGCTGAAAGCGGCCGGCGCGCTCATCATGGGCAAGACCGTGACGGCGGAACTCGCCTATCTTGCCCCGGGCAAGACCCGTAATCCTCATAACCCTGACCATACTCCGGGAGGCTCTTCCTCCGGCTCGGCCGCGGCGGTGGCCGCCGGAATGGTTCCCCTGGCGGTGGGCACGCAGACTGGAGGCTCGGTCATCCGGCCCGCGGCCTATTGCGGCGTGGTCGGTTTCAAGCCAACTTTCGGCCGCATCCCCCGGACCGGCGTTCTCTCACAATCCCCCAGCCTCGATACGGTCGGGGTCTTTGCCCGATCGGTCGAAGAGGCAGCGATGCTCGCTGAGCAACTCTTCGGTCATGACGAGGGTGACCCGGATACGGCCCTCACGCCGTTTCCCGCTTTGTTGAAGATCGCGCTCTCCGATCCACCGGTGAAGCCCGCGCTCGTTTTCGTGCGCACTCCCGGTTGGGATCAGGCGGACGACGATACCAAGGCCGCTTTCGCGGAACTGGTCGAGGAGCTTGGCGACTCCTGCGATAGCTTCGATCTGCCCGCCCCCTTCGCCCAGGCCTTCGATCTGCGCGCCTGCATCAACTATGCGGAGATGGCAAAGACCTTTCATCATTATGAGGCGCGCGGGCGCGACCGGCTGAGCCCGAAAATCCAGTCGGCGCTCGACCAGGGCAAACGGACCCTCGCGCGCGACTATCTGACGGCGCTCGACTGGCGGAGCGTCTTCAACTCCGGCCTCGACGAAATATTTTCCCGCTATGATGCAATCCTGACGCCGGCCGCACCCGGGCCCGCCCCCGAAGGGCTGGGGAACACTGGAACCTCCATCTTCAACGGGCTTTGGACCTTGTGCGGAACTCCGGCGATCACGGTTCCGTTGCTGAAGGCGAGCAACGACCTGCCCATGGGCGTGCAGATCGTGGCTCGCCGGGGCGACGACGCGCGGCTGCTGCGGACGGCTCGGTGGCTGGTCGGACGGCTATCGGAAATGCAAGGATAGGCCGAGAGAGGGAGAGGAACTTGGACAAGCTGCTGGCTTTGGTCTCTTTTCTAATATTGTGCATCTTCCTCGGCGTCATGATCTTCTGGGTGCGGGAACCGGACCTGACGGTCGTATGCCTGGTCGTCGCTGCTTTCGCCGCCTACGATTTCTACCGGCTGGCATTCCGGCACAAATAGTTATCGAAACTCCGGTCTGCTCGAAGTCGGCGGATCTGCTCGAAACCTCGGGAGCGATCGCGCCGTTTCAGGCGCTCGCCCTTCCGATTCCGGGACCGAAGGAGCGTCAGCCACCGGATGCGGTGGATGGATGACAAAACCGGTTCTGGCGGCCAAGCTGTCGAGGACAGATCGTCTCCGCCGCTGGTTGGGGGATTCACAAGATGGCCAAGGATCGTCGTATTCCGCTTCTCACGCTGCTCGGCTTTCAGATCCGGTTCGATCTCACTTGGCTGATCCTCGTCGCACTGGTGGTCTGGAGCCTGAGCGCCGGTTATTTCCCGGCATCCTACGCGGACCTGCCGACCTCCACCTATGTCTGGATGGGAATAGTCGGTGCTATCGGCCTGTTCGCATCGATCGTGCTGCACGAGCTGGCCCATTCCTGGGTAGGCCGGCGGCTTGGTCTCGAGATCCGCGGCATCACCCTTTTTGTGTTCGGCGGCGCAGCCGAATTGAGCGAGGAGCCGAAATCGGCGCGGACCGAGCTCCTGATGGCGGCGGCCGGGCCGTTTGCCAGCGTCGTCCTGGCGATCCTCTTCCAGATCCTGGCGGTGGCCTTGGAGGCCATAGCGGGATCATCGCCGATCTCGGCGGTGCTGCGCTATTTGGCCGGGATCAATGCCATCCTGGCGGTATTCAACCTCCTCCCCGCTTTCCCACTCGACGGTGGACGCATCCTCCGCGCCGCGCTCTGGGCTTGGCGCGGCAGTGTGGTCTGGGCAACGCGCGTCGCGACCGGTATCGGGGGCGCAATCGGGCTGGGACTGGTGATTCTCGGCATTATCAGCGTGATCGGCGGCAATATTGTCGGTGGCATGTGGTTGTTCCTCATCGGACTGTTTATCCGCTCCGCCGCGATGGGGTCGCAGCAGCAGTTGATGGCGCGCCACATGCTTCAAAGCATCGGGATAGACCAGCTCATGGTGCACAACCCCGTGACCATAGCGCCCGATGCCCCGGTCGGTCGCGCGATCGACCTGTTCCTGGCCAATAACCTGAAATTCCTGCCCGTGGTGGCCGATGGCCGCGCCGTCGGCCATATCGGTTTGCGCGAGGTAAAGGAGTTGGGTGCGGCCGACCGCCTGCAGCGACCGGTGAGGGAGGCGATGACCTCCGTTTCACCTGACAACAGCATCTCTCCTGACGCCGACGCCGCGACGGCTCTGGCGCAGATGCAGCGTACCGGTCTGTCACGACTTCTGGTCGTGACGGATGGAAGACTCGCGGGCATAGTCTGTCTCAAGGACCTGCTCGATCAGCTGACCTTGCGATCGGAATTGAACGTGCAGCCTGAGCCGACGTGATCTTCCGCCTGCCCGCGCCCTCTCTCTCACTGGCCCTGGCCGGTACGATGACACAAGACGCCAACGCTCACGAAGAATATGGCGATGACTTGGTCGCCCTGCTGCAGTTGATCTGGGGCGAAGGGTTCATGACCCCGGGCGGCGCTTCCTATATACACACCACGATCGCCGGCCGCGATCTCTCCGGCAAGCTGCTCCTGGATATCGGATCGGGTCTCGGCGGGCATGATATCGTGCTGGCGAAGGACTACGGCGCCGAGGTCGTTGGTATTGATATAGAGCCTGGGCTGGTGAAGCGCGCACGCCATCTCGTCGAGCGTGAGGGCCTTGCCGGCCGGATACGGATTGAGTTGGTGACGCCGGGCCCCCTTCCCTTCCCAGCAGAGATGTTCGACGTTGTTTATTCGAGCGGAGCGCTGACCCAGATCGCCAATAAGAAAGGCATGTTCCTCGAATGCTTCAGGGTGCTAAAGCCCGGTGGGTCGCTCCTCTTCTATGACTGGATGAAGGCGCCCGGCCCTTACAGTGCAGACATGCTCTACTTCTTCAAGATGGAAGGGCTTACCTACGCCATGGATACGCTAGAGGCGCATGGCGCCCTGCTCGCCGATGCGGGCTTCACCGATATCGAACTCGAGGATGCGACGGAGGAGTATCGACGCGACGCGCGCGCCGAGCTCGAGATGATGAAAGGGGCGCTACGACCGAAGATGGTCCAGCTGCTCGGGCCGGATACGGCCAAGCATTTCGTCGAGGACTGGCGCTCGATGACGGTGGTCCTGGACAAAGGCGAGATGCGTCCCGGCCGATACCGTGCCCGAAAGCCGGTTTGACGGCACGCCTCGGCAAGGATCGACAACAGTCCAAGCACATCATTGCCAACCCTTGGTTTGCTTAGCAATATATGCGAGATACGACAGGCGGCTGGTATCGCAGGAGGGTGAGAATCCTCGCCCCGCGCAGAGGGAGGCCAAGTGCAGAACGGTTTTCTAGGCGTAGGAGAGGATATCGCCCTCGAAAACGTAACTATGCGTTTCGGCACCTTCGTAGCCGTGCGCGACGTAAGCGTGACCATCGAGCCAGGGGAGTTTTTCAGCTTCCTCGGACCATCCGGTTGCGGCAAAACAACCTTGCTCCGTCTGATCTCCGGCTTCATCGAACCCATCACCGGCCGCATCCGCATCGGCGGAAAAGATATGGCCGGCATAAGCCCGAACCGCCGGCCGACCGCGCTCATCTTTCAGAATCTCGCTTTGTTTCCTCTCATGCCGGTGTGGGAGAACATCGCTTTCGGGCTCGAGGTGCGTGGCGTCGACAAAGCGACCCGCAAAAAGCGCGCAATGGAGCTGCTGGAACTGATCGCCATGCCCGAGGCGCCGGACAAGCGCATCGCCGAGCTCTCAGGCGGCCAGCGCCAGCGCGTCGCCATCGCCCGCGCGCTCGCGGTGGAGCCCAAGGTGATGCTATTGGACGAACCTCTCTCGGCGCTCGACCTCAAGCTTCGCCAGCATATGCGTTCGGAATTGCGCGCAATTCAAAAGCGCACCGGCGTTACCTTCGTTTATATCACCCATGATCAGGGTGAGGCGTTGACTATGTCCGACCGCGTCGCGGTAATGAGCCGGGGACGGATTGAGCAGATCGGCACCTCCTCCGATGTGTACAACAATCCGGCAACGTCCTTCGTCGCCTCCTTTGTCGGTGAGAACAATCCCTTCTTCGGGCGCATCGTTCGCACCATGAATGGGACGGCTCAGATCGAAACGCCGATCGGCCCATTGCGCGGCCGCAACGCCCGCGATTTGGGCGAGGGCGATGAGGCGATCTTGTTCGTACGGCCGGAGCGACTGCGCCTGTCAGACGATGAACCCGGCCCCGCGGACAATCTCATCGAGAGCGCGGTCTCGAGGGCCAATTTCGAGGGTCCTTTCGCGCATATCTTCCTGGGTGGAGCCGACGGGCGCGACATTATTCTCCATGCGCCCAACGACGGCAGCATGCCGGTCCTGCCTGCCGGCGCACCGGCGAAAGTGACATTCGCTGCAGCCGACGCGGTGGTGCTTCCCAGGGGCGAGCTGGCCAGCGAGTGAACCTACTTGCGTGGTCAAGATCCCCGGCTTGAGTCTCGACCCCATAAGCCTTCGTTGGTGTTGCACCATTCATCGTCCAATGCTGTAGTCCGTCCTTACCAGAAAGACTGGGACATTTCCTGCTTCGGTGTTCCATAGAATCCATGCGCGCCGCCGTTTGCCGGGCCTTCGGCCAGCCATTGTCGATTGAAGAGGTCACACTGGACCCGCCCGGCGAAGGCGAAATCGAGGTGGAGCTGGCTGCCTGCGCCATATGCCATAGCGACATTCTGTATGCGGACGGCGCCTGGGGCGGTGTTCTACCCGCGGTTTACGGTCACGAGGCCGCCGGGATTGTTCGCCGGACCGGCGCTGCCGTGCTCGACTTGGCGCCGGGCGATCATGCGGTCGTGACCTTGATCCGCTCCTGCGGGCATTGTCCCTGCTGCGCATCGGGCATGCCGGTAACCTGCGAAAACCGCTCCTTGCAAGACCGCAGAAGTCCCTTGCGCGATCGCGACGGCGGGCCATTGGTGCAGGCCATGCGCACGGCCGCCTTTGCCGAACGGGTCGTCGTGCACGCCTCACAGGCCGTAGCGATCCCCAAGGATGTACCGCTTGAAAGCGCTGCATTGATGGCTTGCGGGGTGATCACGGGCGTCGGCGCGGTTGCCAACACGGCACGCCTGCGGCCAGGCGAAACGGCTGTGGTCATCGGCGCAGGTGGGGTTGGTCTAAACGCGATCCAGGGGGCGGCGCTAACGGGCGCACGCATCATCATCGCCATTGACCTGGTGCCTGGAAAGCTGGACGCGGCGCGCCGTTTCGGCGCGACCCACACCCTGTCGGCGAGCGACCCGGCCCAGGCCATGGAGGGGGTGCGATCAATCACCGGTGGCCGCGGCGCAGATCACGTCTTCGTCACGGTCGGCGCGCGCCCCGCTTTTGTGCAGGCGTTTGCAATGACCGCGCGCTCCGGCAGCATCGTTCTGGTGGGCATGCCCGCCTCGGACGTGAGGATCGATTTCAGCCCCGAAGCCATTGCCTCGGACAATCAGCGCATTCTCGGATCGAAGATGGGCGGCTCAGTCATTCATAGAGACATTCCACGTCTGGTCGAGTTTTATCGGCAGGGCCGGCTCAAGCTCGACGAGCTGATCTCCGGCCGGTTTCCGCTTGAGGGGATCAACGAAGCGATCGCCAGCTCAAAAAGCGGCGAAGCCCTGCGCAATCTAATCGTCTTCAACTGAGCGGTGGTGATGCGGATCACTCGGATCGAAACCTTCACCAACCGCTTCATTGGGTTCGTCCGCATTACGGTTGAGAACGGCTCGCAAGGTTGGGGCCAAGTCTCTACCTACAATTCCGACATCACCTGCAAAATCCTGCATCGGCAGGTGGCGCCCTGGGCGTTGGGCCAGGACGCAACCATCCCCATGTCGCTCCTGCAACGAATCGAGGAAAAGGAGCACAAATTCCCGGGTTCCTATCTAAAGCGCGCGATGGGCGGTCTCGATACAGCGCTCTGGGATTGGCGGGGAAGGGCTGAGGGCAAACCCATCGTGGCGCTCTTGGGCGGCGAGCCCGGCACACTGCGCGCCTATGCATCGTCGATGAAGCGCGACATCACTCCCCTCCAGGAGGCCGAGCGCTTCCGAAAACTGCGCGACGAATTCGGGTTCGATGCTTTCAAATTCCGTATCGGTGCGGAGAATGGCCACGATCTCGACGAATGGCCTGGCCGTACTGAGAAGATCGTGCCAACCATCCGCCGCGCTCTTGGCCGGGATGTTTCCCTCCTGGTCGATGCCAATGGTGGTTTCTCGCCAAGCCGTGCAATCGAGGTCGGCCGAATGCTCGAAGATCAGGGTATCGAGCATTTCGAGGAACCCTGCCCCTATTGGGAGCTGGATCAGACTAAAGAGGTCGCCGACGCGCTCGACATTGCAGTGACCGGCGGCGAGCAGGATTGCGAGCTGCCCGTTTGGCGCCTCATATGCCGGCGGCACATCGTCGACATCGTGCAGCCGGACTTACTCTATGTTGGGGGCCTTACGCGCGGTTTGTCGGTCGCCGAGTTGGCGCGGGTGGAGAAGCTGCCCGTGACGCCGCACTCGGCCAATCTCGGCCTGGTCACGCTTTTCACCATGCACTACCTTGCCGCTTTGCCCAATGCTGGCAGGTACTTGGAGCTCTCGATCGAAGGGCCCGACTACTATCCCTGGCAATACGGACTTTTCCGAAACAACCCATACCAAGTGGAGAACGGCCGCGTGGCGATCTCGGGCGAACCCGGCTGGGGTTTTGAGATCGACCCGGATTGGCTCGGCCGGTCGCGCTACCAGGTGAGTGAGTTGCCTTCATGACGGGTGGTTTAGCGGTTGGGCGCCGGAATACCGGCCGGGCTGCCAGGAATTACGAGCTTTCGCATGGGGGCCATTGCACCCCCCTTGCGTTTGCAACGGGTTACACGATTATTGGGACGGCTTCGAAATCCCTTTCGGAGGCCTCGGACGGACAGAATCTGGCCGTAGGGAGGGGCTGGCTGGATACCCTGGGTCAGAGTATCGCGGCGAGGATCTAAGCTTTTGAATTGTTAACAAGTCTGCAACAATGCCGTCATCTGCTTTATGCGAAGGTAGTATGAGCACGACGACGGTTAGCCCCATGCACCACAACTGAGGGAAGCTTCGAGGGGGCAAGAATCGGTCGAATGTGAACGTCTTACGACAGGCAACGTCAATTGGGAGGCATGCAATGACTAAGTATACACCCGCCCAGCGTGGAGCGGCGGCGACCGTCAGGGCGGCGCGCGCGAGCAGGCGGAGAATTCTGAAGAGCGCCGTAGCGCTGGGCGTCCTTGGCGTAGCTGGCCCTGGCTTCGTACGCCAAGCCTTCTCGTCCTCAGGCGAGCTCAATTGGTTCACCTGGGAAGACTACGCTCCGGCACCGCTGGTCGCGCGGTTCGAGAAGGACACTGGGATCAAGCTGAATGTCACCACCTTTTCCTCGAACGAGGACCAGGTCAACAAACTCAAAGCTGCCGGCGGCAAGGGATGGGATCTGGCCTCCCCGTCGATCGGTTGGGTCCCCACCCATATCGAAGTCGGCAATCTCGGCCCAATCGACGAAAGCAGGGTCACGAACCTGGGTAATGTTTTCCCAGCCTTCCTCTCGCAATACGAAACGATGGGTGGCAAGCAGGACGGCAAGTTTTACGCGTTGCCCTATGACTGGGGTACCGAGGCGCTGGCCTACAACACTGAGAAGGTGACGCTGGAATACGGCACGGCCTCCTTCGGTGACGTGTGGAAGCCCGAACATAAGGGCCTGATGCTATGCCGGCAGCGTTCGATCATGCTGGGCACGGGCCTGTGGATGGAACGCGAAGGCAAGCTGCCGGCGGGGACCATGCGCAACGCCTATGACGACGAGGCGGCGTTCGATTTGGGGTATGGAACGGCGGCCGAGTACACCATTGCCAACAAGGCCCAGATCGTCAATTGGTGGAAGGGCACGGCGGACACCCAATCGGGATTCGAGGAAGAGGGCGCCGTCATTGGCATAACCTGGGATGGACCGATCTTCCAGCTCAAGAACCAGGGTCGTCCCTATAATTACCTGGCGCCGGTCGAGGGGGCTCTGTCCTGGATCGATTCGATCGCACTTACCTCGGGTGCGGAAAATCTCGAGCAGGCCTACGCCTTCATCAACTGGTCCTTCCAACCGGAGATCGGCGGCATCGTCTCGGACAACACCGGTTACAATTCGGTGGTGCAGGGTTTTGATGCCCACGTCGCCGATTCGTTCAAGAAGAACTTTGCCGACGCCTATCCGGGCGATGCGGTGCAGAAGCTCTGGGTCCAGGGAACCGAGCGTCCCTGGTTCCTCGAAAAGCGGCAGGCTCTGGTCGATAAGATCTCTGCCGCCTGACGACCGACGATGCGGCTGATTGTGAACCGCATCGAACCGCTAGTGGAGCCGGCGCGCCTCACCCCCAAGCAGGGCCGGCGCGCCGGCGCCATCTCGCCTCACGACCACCATGCGGCTTTGACGCCATGAGCGATGCCGTCGTTCGGTTCGGCCGCATTGGGGTCGCCGCGATTTTTGGTTCGGTGGCAATCTGGGCGCTGCTGCTGATCCTGATCCCGCATGTGATGCTGATCGACTATGCCTTTCACGCCAATCCCGGCGCAATCAAGAAGGGACTGGCCGGTGAAGGGCTAAGCCTTTACTCCTTTTCGACGCTCTTCGATCCCTCCGACGACTTGGCCTTGCGGACCTTCATAAGGACGCTGCTAACCAGCGGGGTGATCACGATCCTTGCCTTGGTGGTCTGCTATCCGCTTGCTTACTACCTCGCGAAAGTGGCGCTCGCGCGGAACTTGCAAATCCTCATGTTGTGCCTGCTCGTTCCGTTCTGGGTGAACGAAGTCTTGCGCGCCTTTGCTTGGCGCTCGCTGATGGCTCGCCAGGGACTGCTCAACCAGGTTGTGGTCGGCATGGGGCTGGAGCCAATCGAATTCTTCAACTACGAGCTTCCGATTATCGACGCCAATATCGCCCTCTTTGTCGGGCTGATCTATTCCTACGTCCTCTTCATGATCTTCCCGATGTACAACGCGATGGAAAGCCTGGACACTAACCAGGTCGAGGCAGCCCGCGACCTCGGCGCCTCCTGGGTGCGCGTGCATCGGCGGATCGTCATTCCGCACGCCAAGCCGGGTATCGCCTCGGGGTGCATCGTTACCTTCATGCTATCCGCCGGCTCGTTCATCGTGCCGGTCCTGCTCGGCGGCAAGTCGAGCTTCTGGTTCACCCAGGCGATCGAATCGCAATTCTCCGTGCTGAACTGGAACGGCGGATCGGCCTATGCGCTTGTGCTGGAGGTAGTCTGTCTCATTTTCGTGATCACGATGATGCGGATATTCCGCGTCACGCTCAGGGACATCACGCGATAGGCGGCCCAGGATGAAGCTTCCGGAACATGTGCTGAGATGGTCGATCCGAAGCTATCTGGGGCTGTTCCTCCTTTATATGCTGTTCCCCCTTGGCTACATGATGCTGCTTGCCTTCAACGATAGCCGCATTCCCACCCACCGGAACTTCCAATTCACATTTAAATGGTTCGGCGCCGCCTGGGAGGACCAGCGGATGTGGGATGGACTCAATACGAGTGTTTGGATCGCGGTCATGGTGCTAGCGATTTCGATCCCGCTTGGTCTTGGCGGAGCGATCATGCTGACACGCATGCAAATTCGTGCCCGCAGCCTCGCTTATGCGATCCTGGTCTCGCCGATTCTGGCGCCGGGCATTGTTCTCGGCATTTCGACCTTCATCTTCTGGAGCCAGCAGATCGGTTTGCGCGCCGGCGCGTGGACCGCGGCGCTGGGGCAGTCCAGCTTCATCGCCGCCTATTGCATGCTGATCTTCATGTCACGGCTTCAGCGTTTCGATCCTACCCTTGAGGAAGCGGCGCTCGATCTCGGCGCCAGCCCGCGTCACATCTTCTGGCGCATCACGGTGCCTTATATGCGGCCGGCCTTTCTGTCGGCCGCCTCCATCGCCTTCCTGCAATCCTTCGGAGACTACACGACGACCTATTTCTCGATCGGCGCCGACCAGACCTTCACCATCTTCATCGCCAACAAGGTACGTCAGGGCGTCACCCCCGCCGTCAATGCAATCGCCTTCGTTATTGTCGTTCTTACCATTGCCGCTGCGGTGGCGGTGAAACTCCGCCGAGGCCGCCAACCATTGGCGGAGGGGACCGAGGAGCAGGTGGAGGGCGCAGTCGTCATTCCAGCGCCGAGCGCGCCGCGTTCAAGCTGAAATTGCTGGCGGGGTCGGCTGGCTGACTTGGCCGTCACATTGGCGGGAGCGCAGATATTGCCCAGGGACTGGTCAGTAAGGTCGGGCGCAGAAAGGACAAGAACGATGGATGATCAGGAACTCGAGGTCGCCAAGAAAAGTATGGAGCGCTGGTATTGGTGGGGTATCCCCACCTTGTTTCGCTGTCCGTGGAACGAGGATCCGGCGGCATGCGACATCGGGCTCGTCGGCGTGCCGCACAGTTCGGGAAACGGCTCCACGGAGCGAGACCAGCATCTCGGGCCGCGGGCGGTGCGGCATGTCTCGGCCCTTTACCGGCGTTCGCACGGACGGTTCGGCATCGAGCCATGGTCGCTATGCCGTATCCATGATCTGGGGGATGTGCCGCTGCCCGAAGCGATGGTGAACGACGTGTCGGTGGTGCATATCGAGGACTATTTCAAGCGGCTCGACCGCACCGGGACGCGGCCAGTCTCGATCGGAGGCGATCATGCGATCACCGGACCGATCGTGCGGGCGATCGCCGGCGCTCAGTCGCGTATCAGCAGGGGGCGCAAGGTCGCGCTAGTGCATTTCGATGCGCATACCGACAGCTACCATCATCTACCGCACTGGCTGGGCTCGCGCCGGTCCGCCGCACATTGGGCAAGCTATCTTGTGACCGAAGGCTTCGTCGATGCCACTCGTTCCACGCAGATCGGCATCCGCCCTAATGTCGGCACGCCCGGTTCCCGCAGGGCCAGCGACGAGCTCGGTTACCGCATCATTGGCATGGATGAGATCGAGGAAATCGGAACACGCGGCGTCATTGAGGCCGTCCGGGAGCGTGTTCAGGATAGCCCCGTTTACATCACCTTCGATCTCGACTCCCTCGACCCCGTGGATGCGCCTGCAGTGGCGAATCTCGAGCCCGGATACGCCGGGATCAGGATCGGCGAGGCGGTCCGCATGCTGCAGGGTCTGCGCGGTTTCAATATCATCGGCGGCGATGTCGTCTGCCTCATGCCGACCAAGGACAATCCCAACCAGATCACCGCGATGAACGCAATGGTCGTCGCCTTCGAGATGATCTGCCTCATCGCGGATCGGCTTAGTGTCGGCAGGCAAGCATCATAGAACGAGCGGCGCGGCAGAGGCTCCACAAGCATGATTAATCGCGTTGAGACTTGCCAGATCTGTCCGCGTCGTGGTCAGAGCGTGATCAGCCAGATCATCACAGTGAAGTAGATGAGCAGGCTCAGCACATCCTGGATGATCGTGCCCACGGGCCCCGCCCCATAGGCGGGATCGAAGCCGAAACGCCAGAACAGCCACGGCATTGCAAATCCAAGAGCCGCAGCCGCCGCTCCCGCCGCCAACAGCGACAAGGCCAGCCCAATTCCCAGCAACGGCTCGCCGAAGATCGTCCAGGCAAGCGGCAATGCCAGTGTCCCAAGAACGGCGCCGATCAGCACACCTTCGATCGATTCATTGAAGAGAGTCCGCAGCGGAGGCAAGTGATTGAGCGACAGCCCCCGCACTGCAGCCGCTTCGGTCTGCGTTCCGATCGCATCGGCCAGATACACGATCGCGGGAACGAAGAAGGCGATTTCGACCCGCGCCTGCAGAGTCCCTTCGAAGCCGGACATCACCAGGGCGGCAACCATCGAGCCGATCATTCCCACGATCAGCCAGGGCAGCCGCCGCACCAGTCGCGCCAACAAACGTCCCTGCAAGGCCTGGCGCGCGATCTCGGTCTCGTGCACCACGCCGGACAACCGCTGAACATCCTCCACATGCTCGCGCCAGATCACATCCAAGAGGGTGGTCGCCGGAAGAGCACCTAGGAACGTTCCCGCGGCATCCACAACGCCGACCTCGGAGAATCCGGCACGGCGCGCCAGGTCGGCCGCCCGTTCCTGATCCATCTCGTCCGGAACCACCGGCCAGTCCTTGCGGAGGATCGAATCCAACCGGCTATCGTCCTGGGCCGAAAGCAGGGCCAACAAGGGCACGGCGCCCACATATCGCCCTCCATCCCCCACCACCCATATTGGATCGGCTTCTTCCAACTCCGCCGCCCCGAGTGCGGATCGAGCCTCGGCGACCGTGGAAATCCCTTTGAGCACTGGCACCTTGCGGCTCAGCAGGTGACCAGCGGTATCAGGCCGTAATTGCCTCCCCATGGCCCTCTCCCTAACCTTGATGGGCTGCCAAGCTATTCACAGACCCTATCACAGCGATCTCATATCTTTGACTGGTCACAAGTCCCGCAACGCCATAGAGACGGCTGGTTTTCTTGACCCACCACCGATCCTGGATGACAAAAGCCGAAGCGGCCGGTCTAGGCGAACGGTGTCAGGTTCTTTAGGAATTGCTCGGCAGAGCGTCGCCAACTGAAGGTCAATGCGTGGGCACGGGCTGTCCGCGGCGATATCGTCAAGGCCTTGCGAATGGCCGAGTCGAGATCCTCATCCAATACTCCGGCTCCGCTTACATCCATGACGTCGAGCGGACCCGGCACCGGATAGGCGGCAACAGGAACCCCGGAAGCCATTGCTTCCAGAAGGACCAGGCCGAAAGTATCCGTCCGGCTTGGAAAGACGAATACATCCGCCGCGGAATAGATGAGCGCCAGATCCTCGCCGGTCTTTTCGCCCAGGAAGTGAGCCTCGGGATAGCGCCGATTCAACTCGCTTGCCTGTGAGCCACCAGCACCATCGACCCGGACAGCGGAAGCGACAAAAAGGCTCCCAAACTCTTCTCCACTTGATGAATGTGCCCGCATACCACACTCATCGACCCCGCGCCTGCGCGCTTCCTCGGCGACGGCGCGTTCAAAATTGCTGATGAATTCCACCGCATTCTTGACCCAGTTCTTCAGATAAGATGACAGGGATCCGTACGGATAGGCGGGGCCGCGTCTTGCCAAATTGAACCAATGATTGAAGCGTAATACCGCGACATAGGTGCCGCCCCCAACCAGCGCCAGCCACTTCGCATATCTGACCACGCCATCGAATTGGTCGCCGTGAAAAATAAGAGAACGCCTGCCGTACACAGTCGTGTGAATGGCCTCGGCCATGACCTCAATCCCGCCGAGCTGCAGATCGCTATAACGGCGGAACAGCTCGTCATGGTTGCCAGGCACATAGATCACGCGGCAGCCCTTGCGTGCCCGCCGCAACACTTTCTGAACCAGGTCGTTATGGGGCTGCAGCCAGTACCACGACTTTCTAAGCCGCCATCCGTCGACAATATCACCGACGAGATAAAGAGTTTCCGACTCGTTATACTTGCGAAAATCGAGTAGTTGTTGAACCTTACAACCACGTGTTCCGAGATGCATGTCCGAAATCCAGATCGTGCGATATCGACGGGTTTCGACAGCGTTGCGGCTGCACATCCGATCTCCGCAACCAGTCCCATCAGCCGAAGCATATAGCGCAAAGATTTCGGAATTAAAACTACACTCCTCCTTTGAAACAAAACTGTCATTGAACCGTCTGCTGCTTGAAATCAATGCTCCATGCAGTGCTTTGAGCAACCGTTCATCCGTAACATTTTTGCATCACCTGACCGACTACCGAATTGAAATTCAGGTAGTTTTGAATTTGGCTTCTGTCGACTCGGGTCACGCCGGAAGCGCCATGCCGGCACGTGGCCGGTCGGAGAGATTTCAAAGACTCATGCCGCCGTCGATGACATAGGCTGCTCCGGTCACAAACGCGGATTCATCGGACGCCAGATAGACGGCGAGGTGGGCAACCTCTTCCACTTTGCCGAAGCGCTGCATCGGCTGACGGGCGATGAACCGCTCGCGAGCGGACCGGGGATCGGGAAAGGCGCGTATCCGCTCGCCAAGAGAGGGCGTGTCGATCGTCCCCGGACAGATCGCATTGCAGCGGATGCCGTCGCGCACGAAGTCGATGGCGACCGCCTTGGTCAAGCCGATGACCCCCGCCTTGGTCGCCGCATATACACACCGATTAGGGGCCGCCTTGATCGAGGAAACGACCGAGGCGATGTTGAGGATGGTGCCTCCGCCACGCTCGATCATGCCCGGGAGCACTGCACGGATGGTACGAAACATGCTACGAAGATTAGTCTCGAAGGAGCGATCCCAGTCGGCTTCCCCCGCTTCCAAAATGGTGCCGTGATGGACCCATCCGGCGCAGTTCACCAGAACGTCGACCCGACCCACAGCGGCAACATATTCGCGCACCGCCCGGACATCGGTCACATCGAGCCGTGCGGTTTGGATCCCCTTCTCTTTAAGCTCCGATAATTTCTCGGCATCGGCATCGGAGCCGAAAACAACCGCTTGCTCACGTGCGAAGGCTTCGGCGATGGCGCGGCCGATGCCCTGCCCCGCCGCCGTCACGATCGCCCTCTTCCCGCTCAGCCGCCCGGCCATCTTTCCCACCATCATCACCTGCTCATGGTGCGATCGGTCCTGAGGCGCCGGACCAGCTCCTCATTCAGTTCAATGCCCAGTCCCGGCGCCTCGGGCAGCGCCATGGTTCCGTCTTCCACGTCCGGCTCCGGGCTGACGAGCTCGCGGCGCAAAAGGCTGTCGAACACCTTTGGTGAGACCACTTCGAACACCGGCACCGCCGGACAGGCCGCTTGGAAATGGCGGCCAGCCGCCGCGGTTATCCCGGTCTTCCAGCCATGCGGAATCACCTCAGCGCCATAGAGCTCGCAAAGCTCGGCGATACGACGCATCTCGGTCAAACCGCCGCCGCGCGTGATGTTCGGCTGCACCACGCCTACCTTGCCGCGCTCCAACCATTCACGGACCTCCCAGCGCGTCGCGGCCGCCTCCGCGCCGCAGATGCGGATCGCGCTGGCCTCCGCCAGCCTGGCATGTCCATCGAGGTCGTCATGCTGCAGGGTCGCCTCGGCAAAAAAGATGTTGCAGTCGGCAATCCGATCCAGGACCCATTTCGCATCGTGCCAACTGTGCCAGCGGTAACCGAAATCGAGAGCCATCAGTATGCCATCGCCCAGCATGCGCCTGCCTTGATGGATCAGCCCGACCAATTCGGCGTCGGTGACAAGGTCGAAAAAAAGCACCTCCATCTTGACCGCTCTGTAGCCGGCTGCGAGCGCCGCCTGGAACTGACGGTCGATCTCAGCCATAAGCGTGTCGATGGAGCGGCCGCGTGGCAATCCTGGAAAGATGGTGCAGTAGGGCCTGAGACGCTCACGCCGCGCCCCACCCATCAGCTTGTAGGCCGGCACGCCATGTTGCTTGCCGGCAAGATCGTGGAGCGCCACATCGATCGCCGAGAGCGCGTGGATGCCCAACCCACGCCGACCTGGCCAGAAGACCCCCTCATACATGCGTTGCCAGATCGCCGCCAGCTCGATCGGATCGCTGCCGATCAGGATCTCGGCCATGTTGCGGCTCCACAGATGGGCCGTCCGCATTTCGAGGAAATGTTTCACTACATCCGCCGGAGCGTCGGTTTCACCGATGCCGAAGCGGCCTTCCTCGTCGAAGACCCGCACGACCACCGTTTCCGTCGTTCCGTCGAGATCATCGGCCGTCTGCACCGGCGCAGCGAGTGGAATCACCTCCAGCCGTATGATCCTCGACATTATCCGGCCTCCTCGCCGACACAATGGTCCGAAATATTGGACTCTTGTCCGGTGTATCGTAGATAACTACGATGCCCTCCCACAACGTGCAATGAGAGTTGTGCACCGCCGCAGAGCAAACCAAGACATTTGCGATCCGAGAGAATGGACATGCTTCGAGGCGCATTCCTGGCCGTCGCGACCGCACCGTTGATAGGAACTCCCGGTTCAGCCCTCGCCGCTGCCGGGGCCCTCGCATCGAGCGAAGGCAAACGTGACGAGGTGACCCAGTTGCTGGTGATCAACCAAAGCGAGGCGCACCGATGAGCGGCCGGCTTCAGGGCAAGCGCGCGCTCATTTATGGCGGCGGCACGGGTCTCGGCCATGCCTGCGCCGCCGCCATGGCGGCAGAGGGGGCGGCGATATTCCTCAGTGGCCGCCGGGTCGCCCGTCTTCAGGAGGCGGCCAAGGCCTTGTCGGCCACTGCAAGAGTGGGATACGAAGCGGGCGACGCCACGCTCGAGCCCGATGTGCGGCGAGTGACCGAGGCGGCGGTCGAGTTCCTGGGCGGCCTGGACACGATGGTGATCAGCGCCGGCGCGTCGGGCATCACGCCGATCCTCAGCGCAAGCCTCGAGGAGTTCCGCGCCATCTGTGATGCCAATCTTATCTCGACCTTCCTTGCCTGCCGCTATGGCGCCCCGCATATGGTGGCCAACGGCAGTGGATCGATCATCGCTGTTTCGTCCATTTTCGGGCTGGTCGGACAAGTCGAGCGGGTCGCCTATTGCGCATCGAAGCATGGGGTTGTCGGGCTCGTCCGCGCCGCGGCCCTCGATCTGGCAAACAAGGGCGTGCGCGTCAACGCGCTCTGTCCCGGATTTGTCGAGACCGAGCTCGCCCGCGAAATCGCCTATCGCGAGCCCGATCCGGAAGCGGCGCTGGAACGACGCCGGAAGATGCATCCGATCCCCCGCTCCGGCCTCGCCGAGGAGGTGGCGGAAGCGGCGGTCTATCTGGCCTCTGACCGGGCTGCCTGGACCACTGGTCAAGCAATTGCCGTCGATGGTGGCTACACGGCGCGCTGATCACGCTTCGGGTCCGTCGGCGCTTCGCCAAGGGCAAGGCCAGCCGACTGGATTTATCGCCGCTAGCGGATCGCCGAACAGGGACTAGCGGACCTTGAACTCCACGAGAGCCGCTTCGTTCAGGGTGATTCCCAACCCCGGCTTCGACGGCAGCGGGATACGTCCCTCCACCAGTGCGAAGTCCCCCTCGACCAGCTCGCGTCGCAACCGGGATTCGGCCAGCTCGCTCGGTAGGAACTCGATATAGGCGCAGGTCGGCGATACCGCCGCCAGATGCAGAGAGGCTGCTATCCCGATCGCCGATTTCCAGCAATGCGGCACGACAACGAGCCCATGGTCGCGCGCATGCAACGCGACCCGCCGGGCTTCGGTCAGCCCGCCAACCCGGCCCACGTCGGGCTGCAGCACATCGAGGGCGCCAAGCCGTACATAGTCGAGAAATTCAAAGCGCGTGTTGAGCCACTCCCCGGCGGCGATGCGCACAGGGCATGCCTCCGTCAGCTTGGCATAACCTTCAAGATCGTCGCTCGGCAGTGGCGTCTCGACGAAATAGATGTCCTGATCGGCGAACATCTCGATCGCCCGCAAGGCCGCCTTCCAGTCCGGCCAGCAATAGGCGACGTCAACCATCACGGCGATCTCAGGACCGATCGCCTTCCGGCAGGCGGCGACGATGCGCGTGATCTCGCGATCATCCTCCACCTGAATCGCATTGTGGCTATACGGTCCCTTGATGCAGACTTCCAGCTTCACCGCGCGAAAGCCGAGCCGCTTGGCTTCGAGCGCCTTTTTCACCAGATTCTCGCCATACTCCTCCAAGGTGTCGCCATCGGGCAGCAGCGAGGCATAGGGCGTGACCGCCTTATGCGCCGCGCCGCCGAGCAGCGACCAGACCGGCCTTTGCTCGATCTTTCCGCGCAGATCCCACAGCGCCATGTCGAGCGCCCCCACTGCGCAAATGCCGAGGCCGCGCCGGCCGGTCATCGCCGAGCCGACATACATGCGCTCCCAGAGACCCTCGACATCGCGCGGATCGGCGCCGATCAGCATCTCCTTCAAACCGAGGCCCATGATGTGGGTACCAGGCGCCTCGATCATCGCGCGCGCCACCCACGGATTGGTGTCGGTCTCACCGACGCCAACCAACCCCTCGTCGGTGTGGATTCGCACCACCAGATCGTCCTGGGCCGAACTGCAGGCCTCGGCCCGGTAGTCGGGCACCAGCAGCACGAAACACTCGATGTCGGTGATCTTCATGTGGCGGACCTTTCCTCGGAGGCTCTGGAGGGTTCCGCCGGGCCAGACTCGGCGCGCCAGATCGCACGGCGTTCGAGCTCGTCCAGCGGCAGGTGACAGCGGATCCGATTCCCAGTCCCGCACTCCTGCCAGGGCGGCGCCACCCGCTCGCAAATCTCGCCGGCCTGCCAGGCGCAGCGCCCCGCATAAGGGCAGCCCGTGCCGGTCGCAAACAGCGGATTGGCAGGTTCGGTCGTCTGGCTCGCGCGTGCTCGCGTGGCTGGGACCGCCGGCGCCGCCATCAGTAAGGCATGGGTATAGGGATGCATCGGGGCATGGAACACCGAAGGCGCCGAGCCGATCTGGCACAGCTCACCGCGAAACAGGACCGCGATACGGTCGGCAATCTCGCGCACCACGGCAAGATCGTGTGAGATGAACAACATGGACAGACGATGCTCGGCGCGCAGACGTTTCAGCAGCTCCAGAATGTTGGCCTGGACCGAAACATCTAGCGCCGACAGCACCTCATCGCAGAGCAGAAGTTCCGGCTCCGCGATCACCGCCCGCGCTATCGCGATGCGCTGGCGCTCGCCGCCCGAGAGCTGATCGGGATAGCGTTCGGCATAGGATTCGTCGAGACGAACATCCTTCAGCGCCTGGGCGACCCGTTCGAGGAGCGTTGCACCTTCGGCCTCGAAGAACACCTCCAGCGGACGCGCCAGGATTGCTCCCACACGCATGCGTGGATTAAGCGACGCGTCGGGATTCTGGAAGACATACTGGATGGTTCGCCGCAGGTCGCGCGAGCGGTCGCGCAGCAGTCCCGGCAGAGCCTCTCCCTTGAACAGAATCCGACCCTCGATCGGCCGTAGCAATCCGCAGATCGCGCGCGCAACCGTCGATTTGCCGCTGCCCGATTCACCGACCAGGGCAAGAGTTTCGCCGCGCTCGATCGTCAGCGTAATGCGTCTGACGGCCGGCACTGTTTTGGCAAACAGAAACCCCGCGCCACGATAGCCGAGAACCAGCGAGTTCAGCGCCAGTAACGAAGTCAAGGGAGGCGCTTGTACAATCTCCCCTGCCGAGGGCATCGGTACGGCCACGGGCGGCGCCAGTGCGCGCCAGCGGCGGCAGGCGACCTCGTGCCCCGGCGCCGCTTCCTCCAGAATCTGCACCTCCGCAGCGCACGCCGCTTCCGAGAAGTCGCAGCGCGGTTGGAACGGGCAGCCGGGCGGCAACTCGTCCCGCTGCAACAGCCCGCGCAGCGGTTTGCCGATGCGGGCGCCGGGCTCGAGTTGCGGGATCGAGGAAATGAGTCCACGCGTATAGGGATGACGGGGCTGCGAGAACAGGACGCCGGTCGGGGCCACTTCCACCATCCGGCCGGCATACATCACGCCGACCCGATCGGCGATCTGCGCCAGGAGCCCGAGATCGTGGGTGACGTAGAGCATGGCCATGCGATTGCGCCGCCGAAGATCGGCCAACAGTGCGACGATCTGCTGTTGGGTCGTGACATCGAGGCCGGTGGTCGGTTCGTCGAGCACGAGCAGATCCGGGTCGCAGGCCAGGGCCATGGCGATGGCTACGCGCTGCTGCTGGCCGCCGGAGAGCTCATGCGGATAGCGCTTGCCGATTCGCTGTGGATCGGGTAGGCCCACCGCCTCGAACAGCTCGATCGCCCGTGTCAGAGCCGCGCCGCCCGAGATCCGCCGATGCGCGTTCACCACCTCCGCTACCTGCCGGGCGACCCGCATGCCCGGACTGAGCGCCGAAGCCGGGTTCTGCGGGATCATCGCGACGCGGTCTCCGCGCAGCCGATCGAGCTCCGCCCTGGTCATCTTCAGAAGGTCGATGCCGCGGAACCGAACCGTGCCCGACAACACCCGCGCCGTCGTCGGCCGGTATCCAAGCAGCTGATAGGCAACCGTCGACTTGCCGCAACCGGATTCACCCACCAACCCGAGCACCTCTCCGGGCGCGATCGAAAAGCCGACTCCAGCCAAGACCTGGAGCGGGCGCTCCTCATGCATGTAGGCGAGCGACAGGTCGCGCACCTCGACCAGCGCGGTCGAGGCCGCGCTCATGCCTGGCTGCGGGGCGCGGCGCGCCCGATCAAGCGCGCCAAGCCGTCGGTGAAGAGATTGAGGCCCACCACCAGGGAGGCCAACGCCAAGCCGGGTCCGATGACCGTGATCGGCGATATGATTATGAGAGCACGGTTCTCCGCCATCATCAGTCCCCATTCGGGTGTCGGCGGGCGCATGCCAAAGCCGAGAAAACCGAGAGACCCGATCAGCACAGGCGCATAACCGGCGCGCAACGCGAACTCGACCAAGAGCACACTGCTCGCATTCGGGAGTATCTCCCGCCGCATCACCGACCAGGCGCTCTCGCCGCGCAGTCGCGCCACCATGACGAAATCACGCGTGGCGATTTCCATGGCGGCGGCGCGCGCCATCCGCGCCACCCGCGGGGCATAGACCAGCGCCACAACCAGGATTACCAGAAGCGGGCTTCCGGCAAGCTGCGGGCCGGCGGCGGCGATCGCCAGCAACGCCAAGACCAGGAAGGGAATGCTGATGACTGCCTCGAGAAGGCGCTGGACAATATTGTCGACCCAGCCGCCGACATAGCCGGAGAGCAGGCCGATCACCGAACCGACGGCAACACCGAGGCCTGTGCCTGAAAGGGCCAGCAGCAGCACGATATGGCTGCCGTGGATGACACGGCTGAATATATCGCGGCCGAGCTGGTCGACGCCGAAGGGATGCGCCCAGCTCATCCCGGAGATCGGAACACCGGTCCCCATCTGGCTGATCCCGTAGGGCGCCAGCCAGGGACCCAGCACCGCCACGAAGGCATGGATGATGAGAATCGCCCCGCCGATACGAAAGCTCAACGGCGCGCGCCGCAGGAGGCGGCGCCATGAAGGAAGGCGTTCGCCAGTGAATCGGGGAGCGGCGGAGAGTGTCATGCTTGGCTCGCCCGCAGCTTGGGATTGAGGAGGATCGCGCCAATGTCCGCCAGTAGATTGGCGGCGATATAGACGGTCGCGGCAATCAGCACTGTGGCTTCAATCAACGGCAGGTCGCGAAGCTGTAGGGAATCGACCAGCAAGCTACCGAACCCCGGGTAGCTGAACACCTTTTCGACCACCACCACGCCGCCGATGAGATAGGCGAGGTTAAGGGCGGTGACGTTCAGCGTGGGCACCAGCGCGTTGGGCAGAGCGTGCCGCAGCAGCACCTTGCGCGGCGACAGTCCCTTCAGCTCGGCCATTCGGACATAGTCGGAGCCCAAAACCTCGATGAGATTGTCACGCAGCATGCGGACGGCATAGACGGCCATGACAATGGCCAGAGTGGCCGCGGGCAAAGTCATCGCCCGGAAATATTCGAGCGCGGTTGAACTATGATCGACCAGAGAGATCGCCGGCAGAATCGGCACCGTCACAACAAAGGTGACGAGCAGCAGCGTCGCCAGGAGGAAGTCCGGAATGGAGAGCAGCACGAGGGTCAGCGCCGACAGGACATGATCGGTCGCGCCGTCGCGCCGTACCGCCTGGACCAGCGCCGGAATCAGCGCCATCGGCAGGTAGAGCAGAAAGGCGTAGCCGGACAAAAGCACCGTGTTGAAGATGCGCGGCTCAAGAATCTGGACAATTGGGCGAGAGCTGGTCAGAGCCGTGCCGAAGTCACCGGTCGCCATGCCGGCAAGCCAGCGCAGATAACGGGTGAAGGCGGGATCGTTCAGGTGAAGCTGCGCCCGCAGGAGCGCCAGCGTTTCGGGCGTAGCGTCTCGGCCGAGGATTCGGCTCGCCACGTCGCCCGGAAGCACTTCGAGGATCCAGAAGATCAGCGCCGACACGATGAGCAGCGTCAGCAGCGATAGCAGAACGCGGCTCCCGATCAGACGCAACAGACTCACCGGGTTCCCCCCACGGCCCTGCGGTCAGGATATGGAGAGCCCGGGGTTATGTCGCCGGGCTCTCCAACCATGCTCGAGTTCCTACTTGCAGGACACCGTCTCGAAATTGAGATTGAAGTTCTGCGCGCGAGGCTCATAGCCCTCGCAGGCGGCGCGCATGGCAAGCACCTGATGCACGAACATCGGGATGACCACGCCGCCTTCCTTGGCCAGCAGTTCACCGGCCTGCTTATAGAGCTTGAGGCGCTCCTCCGTGTCGACGGTGGTGTTCGCCTTGAGCAGAAGCGCGTCGTAGTCGGGCCTTTCCCAATGAGTCTCCTTCCATTTCGCGGTCTGTGTATAGGCGACTGCCAGACCCTCGCCCGGCGGGCGCATCGACCATGCGGAGGTGAGGATCGGCTGCTTCAGCCAAGTGTCGTCCCAGTAGCTGTCGGCGGGGGTGACGATGACGTTGATATCGAAGCCCGCCGACTTGGCCATCTCGGCGAAAACCTGCGCCATGCGCACCATGCCCGGCACGCCTTCAGCCGTATAGAGGTCGAACTTCAAGCCGTTGGCATGTCCCGCCTCGGCCAACAGCTGCTTTGCCTTTTCGATGTCTTGTTTGGGCGCATCCTTCACATACGAAGCCGGGGAGGCCAACGGCACCGGATTGTCCGCCCCGACCTCGCCGAAGCCGAGCAGCACGGTGTCAAGCATCGCCTGGCGGTCGACGACAAGCTTCAACGCCTCACGCACCTTCACATTGTCGAAGGGCGGCGTGTCTACCCACATGGAGACGGTCATCGAGTTCGAGGCGCCGGTTTCGAGGAGCTTGACGTTGGCATCATCCTTCAGCGCCTGAATGACCGAAGGGTCTACGTTCAAAACCAGATCGACCTCGCCGGCCTTAATGGCCGAGACGGCCGTCACTGGCTCCTGCGCGACGGTCACGCGCACGCATTCCGACTTCGGCAGGCCCTGCTGCCAGTAGTTCGGATTTTTCCTGAAGATGCGGACTGGCGCGTTCGGTTGAAACTGTTCCTGCATGAAGGGGCCGGTACCATTTCCCTTCAGCCGTAGATCTTCGTGCTTTGCGCCTTCGGCAACGATATTCGTGAACTTGTTGGTGATCAGCACCGGCAGCTCGACCACGGGCTCCTTCGTGGTGAACGCGACCGTGTGCGAATCCAGCGCCTTGATCCCTTCCGGATCGAGAAAGCCGAGAACCGCCGGCGCGCCGGAAGCCACCTCAGGGTCCCAGAACCGCTTGAAGGTGTAAACGACGTCATTCGCGTCGAAATCGCTGCCGTCGTGGAACTTGACGCCCTGGCGCAGCTTGAAGGTCCAGGTCTTTCCGTCATCGGAGACGCCCCATGATTCGGCCAGCTCCGGAATGACAGCGAAATTGTCGTCGACATCCAGGAGCCGATTGTAGACAGCAAAAATGTGATAGGCGTCGTCTCCGGATTCCATGTCGGCGGGATCCATCGACTGCTTCTCGCCGCTCCACTCATAGCCGAGCACCTTCAAGCACTCGTCTCCGGCTGCCGCATGGGCAAGCGGCGACAGGCCTACGACCAGAGCGACAACGGCTGTCGCAGAGAGCCAGCAACCAGGTCTCATCTCACGCCTCCTCCCGTTCGTTTGATCGGCTGCAAGGTGGTGGTTCGGCGCCACTTGCCTCGAGCTGTTCCAGTATTCTGGAATTTAGTTCGGCATTTAAGAAATCAACTTACGGACCGGCCGCAAGACGTGTCAAGTTACGGTCCACCCGCAGAGTGCCAATCATACTTCGGGGGTGGCAGGTGACGCAGACCCTCATTCGAGGCATGGCGTGGCTGCATCGGCGCGCGACTGATCCGCTCCTTGCCGCGAGCGCTGCCTACGAGGCTGCGCATCCGGGCATCCGCATCTGCTGGGACGCGCGGCCCCTGCAAGGGTTTGAGTTCACCTCCATCGCCGATCTGGCGCGCACCCACGATCTCATTCTGCTGGATCACCCGTTCATGGGGGACGCTTCGTCGAGCCGCTGTCTTGTTCCGCTCGACGAGGCTTTGCCGATGCTCTCGGATGCCGATTTTATCGGGCCGTCGCTGGCGACCTATCGGTACGACGGGATCTTGTGGGCGGTGCCGGTCGACGCCGCCTGCCAGACCGCGGTCTATCGACCCGATCTTCTCGGCCGGCTCGGCGGCAAGGTTCCACGATCGATCCTGGAGGTTCTGGAGCTTGGCCGCGAGGTACGGCGCGCCGGGCTCTGGCTGGCGATCGCCTTGGCCGGCGTCCATGCCCTGATGACATTCTTCACACTTTGTGCGGCACTGGGCCGCCCCTGCGGCGATCGAGCAGGTACATCCTTTGCCGATCCGGACACCGCGCGCGAATGCCTGGCGATGATGCGCGCCATACTCGACCTTTGTCCGCGCCAGGCGCTCGACTGGAACAGCATCGACCTGCACGAGGCGATGCAGACGCGCGATGACCTTGTCTATTGCCCGGCCGTTTATTGCTATCTCACTTATGCTGAGGCCGATATCGCGCGGCCCTTACGCTTTGCCGACTTCCCCACGCCGGGTTCGCACGGCGTGCCGCGCGGATCGACCATCGGGGGCGCCGGCATGGCGCTTTCGGCGCAGTCGCGCGTGACAAACGCAGCGCTTGAGTTCCTGCGGTTCCTTGCCGAGGTCCAGACGCAACGCTTGTTCACCCGGCATCACGGTCAACCGGCGCGTTTCGAGCCCTGGATCGACGCCGAGGCGGATGCACGCTTCGCTGGCGCCTTCTCCGCCGTGCGGCGGACGATGAAGCTTTCCTGGATTCGGCCGCGCTGGCCCGGTTATCTGGCCCTGCAGGCCGAGGGGGGACGCCTCATCGAGGCACATCTGCGCGGGCAGATTTCCGAGAGCGGCACGATCAAACGGCTGAATCGCGCGGCGGTGCTGGCGCGGAGCTAGGCAGCGCCCAACCGTCGCGACAGTTTCTCCGCCGCCCGACGCACCGATGCGATCAGGAGCTCTCGGTGGCGCCGCTGCAGCCGCTGCTCAGGCGCCACGATGCTGATCGCCGCGACGCACTTGCCCGAGACATCCGTAACCGGTGCGGCTACGCAACCCGCATGCTCGTTGGCCTCGTTCAGTTCGAAACCGAACCCCTGGGCACGGAACCGCTTGATCTGCCGTACCAGCTCGTCCGGATTGGTCGGTGCGCGGCCCGTGGGCGACGGCTTGACGATCCGATGCAGCAGTACTTTCAACTCCTGATCGGTCAGATCCGAGACGAGCAATCGGCCCGCGGCAGCCCAGTTCACCGGGACTCTGCTTCCAACCCGGCTGATGATGCGGATGGGCTTCGAACTTTCCTCCTTCACCAGCACCAGCATGACATTGTTCTCGAGCACTGAGAGTTGGACCGTCTCACCCGTCTCGTCACGCAGCTCCTCGACGATCTTGCCCCCTTCCTTCAGCAGATCGACATGGCTGCGATAGGCCATGCCGAGCTCGAACAGCTTGCGGCCAAGGAAATAGGCGGCCGCACCGCTGCGCTCGATATAGCCGGCCGCTGAAAGCGTCCGGACCAGCTCATAGGCCGTTGATTTCGGGATCGCGAGCTCAGTCACCAGTTCCGCGACGGTTACCGGTTCGCCTCGAATCAGCATCAGCTCGAAAATGGAAAGCACGCGGCGCGCGCTGCGACCCCCCTCGCCAATCACGGACTTCGCCCGCGTCTTCTCCAGAGCCTTCGCCACAAGCACCCCAAAGGTAGCAGGACTTCCCCACGGTCAGAGTACAGCATTCTGGACTACCGTCCAGAGCGACGAATCGCTAGCGTCGGTGCGCGTAACAATCCATGGGAGGAGGCGCCAGATGCGGATCACGGATATCGAGATCTTCGAATTGCGGGTGCCCGGCTGGGACGCCAACACCTTCGACGGCTCCTACGACAATTGCGTGCTCCGCGTTTCGACCGATGCCGGCACTCAGGGCATATCCGAGGTGGATAGTGTGCCATCGGTGATCCGCGCCATTATCGAGGCCCCCTCCTCTCACACGCATGCGCGCGGCTTGAAGGAAGTGGTCATCGGTCAAGATCCACTTGAGATCGAAGCGCTTTGGGAGCGCATGTACGACGCCACCAGCTACTATGGTCGGCGTGGCGTGGTCATCCATGCATTGAGCGCGATCGACATCGCGCTCTGGGATATCAAGGGTAAGGCCTTGGGCAAGCCGGTCGCCGAACTGCTCGGCCGGCCGAAGCGCAATCGCCTCAAGGCCTACGGCACCGTCTATCCATTAGGAACCACACCCGACGAAGTGCGCAGCACGATCGATCGTGGACTGAAGCTCGGGCTGCGCGCGATCAAGATCGTCGCCGATCCGTTCTGGCGCGATGATCTCGACCATGCGGCGTTGCTCATCCGCACCGCGCGCGAGCATGTGGGCAAGGACGTCCAGCTGATGGTCGACGCGGCGACCGCCTGGACCAAGGCCGAGGAAGGCCTGCCGCTGATGCCGATCTTCAGGGACTATGGCTTCGCCTGGGTCGAGGCGCCGTTGCCGATCGACGATCTCGACGGGCATGCACGTTTCCAGGGTTACGGAGTGCCCATCGGCGGCGGCGATCTCGGCCTCACCACACGTTACGAATATGAGCTGCTTTTCGAGCGCGGCCGGGTCGATATCGCGCAGCCCGACGTCACCATGGTGGGCGGGCTGACCGAGCTCAAACGCGTGGCCGCCCTCGCCAAGTCGCTCGGCAAGCGGGTAGTAACGCACGGCTACAAGAGCAACATCACGATTGCTGCGAATCTCGCTTTCCTCGCCCAGCATGAGGACGAGGAGATTCTCGAATATTCGACCAGCCAATCGCCGTTGCGTTGGGAGCTGACGCACGAGCGGTTTCCAATCGAGGCGGATGGGCGCGTGGCCGTGCCAAAGGGCCCCGGTCTCGGCGTGTCGTTGAACGAGGAGACGCTGCGGCGCTATCGGGTGCGCTAATCCCGGCTGCCGTCGGATTGCGCAGGCGTAGGCGGCTTGGCCGATCCAGGCCAAGCGATTTCGGCGGTCGCCACTCGGTGAATCAACTACACTCAGTCGACGGACCCGACCCTCGTTCTCGCGCTTCGCCGGGGCAGAAGAGATGGAGCGTTCGCTTGCCGCCGTAATGATCGCCGACGTCGCCGGCTATGGCCGTTTGAGCCAGGTCGACGAAGAGGGCACGCGCCTGCGCTTCCATGCGGATCTGCACGACATCTTCGAGCCTGAGATCTCCCGGCACCACGGCCGGTTGGTCAAGACCATGGGCGACGGCCTGCTGGTCGAATTCCACAGCGTCGTCGATGCGTTGCGCTGTGCCGTCGCGATCCAACGGGCCAAGACAGAGCGCAATGCCGGTCAGTCGGCCGATCATCGGCTCGACTTTCGGATCGGCATCAATCTTGGCGACGTGATCATGGAAGGCGGAGATATTCACGGCGATGGGGTCAACATCGCCGACCGGCTGCAGGCGTTGGCCGAACCGGGCGGCATCACCGTCTCAGGCACGGCCTACGACCACGTCAAGACCAAGCTTGACGTCGGCTACGAGTTTCGGGGCGAGCAGCAGGTCAAGAACATTGCTGAGCCGATCCGTGTCTATCGCGTATTGACGGATCCGGCCGTGGCCGGCAAGACGATTGAAGCGCCGCGGAGTGCGCCAATGTCGTGGCGATCTGTAGCCTCGGCCGCGGTGTTAGTGCTCGCTGTCGCGATCGGCGTCGTGATCTGGCTAAGGCCCTGGGAGCCGACTTTCCAGCCACAGATACCCTTACCGGACAAACCCTCGATCGCCGTCTTGCCGTTCGCCAATCTGAGCGATGATCCAGAGCAAGAGTATTTCGCGGACGGCATGGCCGATGACCTCATCACCGATCTGTCCCGCGTCTCCGGGCTGTTCGTGATCGCCCGCAACTCGACCTTCGCCTATAAGGGCAAATCGGTCGATCTGCGCCAAGTCGCGCGCGAGCTGGGCGTTCGCTATGTGCTCGAAGGCAGCGTCCGCCGCTCCGGCAACCAGTTACGCATCAACGCGCAGCTCATCGACGCGAGCACCGGCGGTCATCGTTGGGCCGAGCGCTACGACGGTTCGCTTGCCGAAATCTTTGTGCTGCAAGACAAGATCACGAACGCGATCGTCGACGCGCTCGCGCTGCGTCTGGCCGGCTCCGCACAAGGCCTCGAGCCCGAGACCGCCATACCGGCGGCGTACGACGCGTTCCTGCGCGGCCGGGACCATTTCCGCCATACCACCCGCGAGGATTACGCGAAGGCAATTCCATTTTTCGAGGAGGCAACCAGGCTGGATCCGAACTATGGGCGAGCCTATGCCGCGCTCGCCATGGTCTATATCGGCGCCTACTATGCGCGCTGGAACGACAGATTGGGAATCACCAGACAGGACGCGCGCATCCGGGCGAGGCGGTATCTCCAAGAAGCGCAGAAGCGCCCGACGGCGCTTGCGCATCAGGCCGCCGGAAGTGTGCTGATGACCGAATGGCAGCACACCGCGGCGCTTGCGGAGTTCAAGGAAGCGATCGCGCTCGAACCCGGAGAGCCCTGGGGCTATGCGCTCATGGCCTGGACCCTGACCTCCGCCGGACGGCCGGCGGAGGCGCTTGCCCATATCCAAACGGCGATACGGCTCGATCCCCACTCCCCACCCTTTTTCGGGTTCGTGCTGGGATTGGCGGAGTTCAGCCTTGAGAAATTCGAGCAGGCGGCGGCAACCCTGGAGACCAGCACCAAGCTCAATCCTGATTTTGAGTCGGCATTCCTTTTGCTCGGCGCCACCTACGGTCAACTCGGCCGCAATGAGGACGCCCAGAGCGCTATCGCCCGCTACGACGAAATCATGATTGGTCGTGGCAACGTCCCGCTCACGGTCTCCTCACGCCCGGCGTTGGACCTGTCGAAAGAGCCGTACCGCTCGCGTCTCCGCGATGGGCTTCGCCTGGCGGGCGTGCCAGAAACATTGTCTGCTGGCGAATTTGGCGCCGAGAACAGACTTACCATAGAGGAGGTCCGCTCTCTGATCATTGGAAGGAAATTGCACGGTCGTACCTTCGACACCGGCGAGGAGCATGCCGCAACCGTCACCGCCGATGGCATCGCCACACTCTCCGGCGACTGGGCCTCCTTGGGGGGAGGCATCATGGCCGGATCCGTGGTCAAGCTGGAAAATGACGAGCTGTGCTTCCTGTGGCAGGGCGCGGTTAAATTCTGCGGCGCTGCATTCCGCAATCCCGGAGGAAGCCGGGCGGTGGAAAACGAGTTCATTTGGTATCAGGGAGATCGAGCGTACACATTTTCGGTGGCCGATTGAACCAGGGCGTACCGGCTCCGCCGTTTTTCACTTGGCGGCGCCAGTAATCGCTTGTTGCATCCGTGATCGAGGCTGCGCAGCCCTCTCAATAGGTCGCGCGACCGCCGCTGAGGTCGAAGGTGAAGCCTGTGGTGAAGCTGCAAGCGGGCGACACGATCCAGGAGATCATCTCGGCCGCCTCCTCCAAGGTGCCGCAGCGGCGCATCGGGATCTTCGCGGTCATATAGTCCACAGTCGCCTGCGGCAGCGCCTCCACCAAGGGCGTTTGAATGACCGCCGGCGCCAAGGCGTTGATGGTGATGCCGGTCTCGGCATAGTCCTTTGCCATCGACTTCACCAAACCGATGAGGCCGGCCTTGGTCGCCGAATAGGCGGCCATACCGGCATTGCCTTCCTTTCCGGCGATCGAGGCGATGTGCAGGATTCGGCCATAGTTGCGGGCAAGCATGCTTGGAAGCACGGCCTGCGAAACCGTGAGCGCTCCACGTAGATTGATACGGTAGACCTCGTCGAAATCGGCAAGATCGACCTCATGCGCCTTGACGTTGGTTCGCCCCGTGATCCCGGCACAGTTCACCAGGCCCTGCACCGGACCGAGTGCTTCCACGATGCGATCCAAGGCGGGGCGCAATGTTCGCTCCTCGGTCACATCGGCGGCGACCGCCAGCGCATGGCCGCCCTTTCGCTCGATCGATCGTGCGGTTTCGGCCGCCGCGGCCAGATCCCGGTCAAGGCATCCGACCCTGGCTCCTTTGGCCGCCAAGCACTCGGCCGCGGCGCGCCCGATGCCGCTGCCCGCCCCTACCACAGCCACCAGATAGGTCCCGTTTTCCGGAAAGTCAGTCAGCATGGTTGCGCCTCGCTTCGCTCCTGGATGCTCGCGGAGCGGTCTTGTGGAAGGGTAGTGCTGTCCGACCTCGCACGCCAACCTCGATACTGGCGCGATGTCCCGCAGTCGATCTGTCTTCGATCGACCGGAACCTATGCGCGTATGGACTTATTGAATTGATCACTTATTCCATTCCCGCACTGCGAGGCTTGCGCAAACTTTCATAATCGATGTGACAGCGCCGAGATACGGGCATTCGCCACGAAGATCCAAACGCTAAAGCTTATCGTAATATGTAGGAGTGGGAAGCCATCGTGCGTTGGCGCCATGCTGCCCCCTGCTCATGGGTCGGCGTGAAACGACCGTAATTTGCGAATTTTCCCAGAATGACCATCTTGCACCATTCGAGCGACGAGTTGCTTCTGGACTATGCCTCTGGCGCCATGGACGAGCCCTATGGCATTGCCGTAGCCACCCACGCCGCCCTTT